>PMQB01000286.1 GCA_003169195.1 Bryobacterales bacterium | reverse complement strand
TTCTCGCAAATAGAATGTTCGGCCATTGTCTTGAAAGAAATTCGATTCATAGCCGAGATAGAAGTCAGTGAGTGCGGAGCCTGTTACCTGGCCGTTGAACGTGTTGTCTCCGGGCGTGTATGAGTAGTCATTGGCGTCAATGCGTGTGCGTTCGAATTCGCCTCCGAACGAGATAACGTGAGAGCCCAGGACTTTCACAAACGCTCCGCGGTAATCAAAAGTGGTGGAATCCTGCCGTAGTGCACCGCCCGAGAATATGTCCACGAAACCAGAAATATTCGCGCGGATACCGGGGAAGATGGGCACGCCCGTTCCTAGCGGCACCTGCTGCCCCAAGGCCTGGAGTGATTGCAAGCCAGGCGCGTCGGGAATCTGAGTACGCGCGTAGCGTCCGGCGCTGGCGACAAAGGAGGCGGTCAAAGTAGGGCTAAACGTGTGCGTATCATTCAATGTAAGCGACTGATTGCGAAACAAGTTTTCTGCGTAAAAGCCGTTGGGTGCGTTGAAGGGCCTTTGGAAATTATCTTCGTCGAAATAGTATCTGACGCTCAGGTGATTGTTGTTCGAAATCAGATGATCCACCTTTCCCACGTATTGAGTGTCATCGATATTTTTGTTTGCCACTGAGATGTATTGTGTTCCGCTATTCGGGAACGGCAGATACAGGTTCGACAATTTCACCGAAAGCGGATCGAAGCGAGACGTGGGAATCTGCGCGCCGGAGAAGGCGGTGGTTCCACCTGGAATCGTCGGATCGATGATCGTTTTGCCTAGCGCTGCGAAGTTGCCGTTTCGTTCAGCTTGCGTCGGCACAGTGAGCGAAATCGGGTTGGGTGCGGAGCGCTGTTGCTCATCTTGGCCGCTGAAAAAGAAAAACGTTTTGTTCTTGCGAATCGGGCCGCCCAGGGTTCCACCATATTGGTTTAGCTTGAACGGAGGCCGCGATAGCTGGAAGAAATTGCGCGCGTTCAGATCTGTATTTCGCAAGAATTCGAAAGCGGTTCCGTGCACTGCGTTTGAACCAGAGCGGGTGGATAGCTGTACCAGCGCGCCCGCGCCACCGTACTCAGAACTATAGGCCGAAGACTGAATCGTGAATTCCTCCAGGGCGTCGGGATTTGGCATCACTGGCACCGAGTCGAAAAAGCGATTGGTGTAGGGTGAGCCATCCAACTGGAAATTGTTCTGCGTTGCGCGCAAGCCGTTCACGGTGAGACCGCGGTTGTCCTGCTGGCCCGATTCGGTGCCTACATCCGTGATGGCCGTACCCGGCGTGAGTGCCGTGAGTTGTAACGGGTTGCGTCCGTTTAATGGGAGATCCTTCATCTCCGTTGTATTGATGCTAGTCTGCACGCTGGAGGAGGCGCTTTGGATCAACGCGGCGGAATCTGTGACGTCGACGCTCTGCGAAGCTGTAGCCACGGATAGAGTTAGGCGTATGTCCAAGCTCTGGCCAGTGAGCAGATTGATATTTTCTTTGCGCTCTTTCTGGAAACCAGCCTTTGCCAACTCGAGTGTGTATGTGCCAATGGGGAGATCGGGAAACACGAACACGCCGTCTTGATTGGTTGCGAGCGTGCGCGTGAGTCCGGTCTGGGTGTTTGTAACGACGACCGCAGCCTGCGCCACGACCCCACCGCTGGCATCGACAACGCTGCCGCCAATGCGACCGGTCGACTGCGCCATCGCGAGCGATCCGCCAAGCAAAACCAAAGCCAAGAGGGTGATTTTCATAAAGACACTATTCTAGATAGGATTACTCGACAAATGGGGATTTGTCAACTATCGAAAAAAACAAAGGGATGAAGGCTTTAGTCCAGCCTCCATCCCGTGTCTGAGCGAACACCAGCGGTGCTTGTTAGAAATACAATTTTAACGCCAACTGCAAGTTGCGCGGCGAGTTGATTTGGCTACCCGATCCGGTCAACACACCGAACTGTTGATTCTGGAGGATGGTACTGCCCGTGCCGAAGCGCACCCGGTTAAAGACGTTGAATGCCTCTGCACGAAACTCCAGGCGGATGGCTTCGTGAATAGGAATGCTCTTTGTCACCGACATGTTTTCATTTAGGTTCGGAAACAAACGAAGCTTCGGATTGAATCGAGTCTCATTGCCAAGCAGGTTGAGACCTGTGCCCGAACCTTGCAGCGGGAACGGACCGGTTCCGTAGGGCACGAAGAAGTTATCTTTCGAAGGATCAAAGCTGCCGCTGTAGGAAGGCTGCCAGCCGTTATAGGAACTCACGTAGGCGGGTTGGCGAGTGGAACTTACGTCGCCGGCAGCGTACAGGGGCGCTAGTTGGTAAGAGGTGCTGACACCAACCGGCGTACCGCTGGCGTAGAGGTTAATGCTGGAAATGCGCCATCCTCCAATTACCCACGAAGCCGGACCGCTTGTAACATACCGGCGACCCTTGCCGAAGGGCAAGTCGTAAACGGCCGCAAACTTGAAGTCGTGAGTCACATCGTATGCGCCAATCGATTTCTCTAACCCGCGATTAAAGAAATCGACCGCATAACCGCTGCCCCAGGCCGAATCGGAGTCGGTGAGCAGTTTGGAGAACACATAGGACGATTGGAGAATCAGACCGGCCGAATAGCGCTTCTGGAATTTTACGATCATGGCGTTGTAGGTAGAGTGGCCGCTGTGATCGCCTTGGCCGGCATAGGTATCAATCACGTTGTATTGCGGGAAAGGCCGCAACGCTTGCGCCACGGTTCCGCTGAAGCCCGCGTAGGGGGCCTTGATGCCGGCCGCGTTCGCTACAGCTGAACCTACCTTGCTGTTCAGCACCGTCAAACTCTGTGTCACCGAACCAAAGGCCGTCAGGTAGCTTGGATTGATCTGGTTGTAATCGAGTAACTGCGTTTGTAGGTGTTCGCCCATAACGCCGCTATAGCCGATTTCGGCAAAAATGGAGTTGCCAAGCTGGCGCTGGATGGAGAAGCTGAAGTTGTCGTAGGCCGGGAGCTTGGTTGTTTCGTTGCCCTGGAACCAGGCCACGTTGGTTCCGTTGGAAACCGACGGGTTGATGAACGGTGGATTGATGTAAGGAGGAAACCCACCGTCCATGGTGAAGGTAGGCGTCAATCCCGAGTTCGAGCTATTGTCAGTCTGCGTCAGAGTGAAGCCGGAATTGTGAGTGGATCCACTAACTGAGACAAGCGCTCCATAGGAGCGCGCGTAGGCGCCGCGAATCGCAGTCTTCGTATCTTTGGAATAAGCGAAACTGACGTGCGGGCCAAAATCTTTCCACCAGAAATTGGCCAGTGTGCGAGATCCCACGCAGCCTGCGCAGTTTCCGGCGAAAAGCACCGCGCCCGGAATACCGCCTGCCCCAGGGTTCGGAGTATTGGGGCCAAGGTCGCTCCATCTATCGTTGAGCCCTGTGGGAGGTAGATTGCCATCCCAACGAACTCCCAGACCTAGAACAAGTTTCGGAGTGACGCGCCAGTCATCTTGGAAGAAACCTCCGAAATAGGGGAACTGCTGGCCAATAAAGCGTGGAGTGTCAATTTGGCCGCTATCCGCATAACCAAGCAGGAACGAAGCAAACGCGTTACCACCTGCATTGGGATTGGAGCCTTGCGGCACGCCGGTTTCCTGATAACTGAAGCCCACGCAGCCAGCCTCGCACTGGCGGCCGAAGCCGTTGTAGTGATTCAGTTGGTACATGCCGCCCATTTTCAGGGTGTGATTGCCATGAATCAGGGTGAAATCGTCGTTGTAGGAATAGACGGTATTCTCTGAGCCGTTATCCGCTTGGCCGCCCCACGTGCTGTACGGGTCGCTGCCACCGGTGTTGTAAAACAAGTTCACGAGATTCGCATTGCAGTTCGGAACGTCACCTAAACAGAATTTGTTCTGCCAGTTGCCGATGTACTCCTGCGGAGGTTTGTGATCCTGGTTCCAGTCGTTGCCGCCGGCATAGAAGTGATTCAGCTTGGTGGGGCTGAAACTCCAATCCCAACTCATGCGCGCCACATAACTCCACTGCAGCAAGTCGTTATAGTTTGAATAGAGACCGGGAAGAGTGGGAGGACCGTCGGGGCCGTAGGTCTGGTGCTCGTGGTCGTCTCCGAAGTAGCCGGAAAGGCGTTGTTTCTCATTGAAAGTGTGGTCGCCCTTGATGCTCCACTTATTGACTGGGTAGATCTGGGTACCGGAAGTCTCCAAATAGTTATTGGAGACATAGCCTACCGTGCCCGGGAGGGCGCCTGTATTGGGCGTTAGGTTGCCACTGCTTTGAAAAACATTAAGCGCCTGTATCGACGCTTTGCTGAACAGGGTCTTGGGAACTTGATTGCCAGCGAAGACGGTGCGAGTTACGCTGCCATTGGCATTGGTGACCTGTGAGGTCGGATCATAAATCGGAATCACTGCGCCGGCGCTGGTGACCCATTTGCTGAAATCGCCGTTATACATCTCGGGAGTGGGGATAGTGAAGGCGGTGCCGTTCGCGCCGGTGCGGTTGCGGAAGCCTTCGTACGAGAAAAAGAAGAACGTCTTGTCTTTGCCGTGATAAAGCTTTGGTATCCAAACCGGACCGCCCGCGGTGACGCCGAAATCGTTTTGTTTGTAAATGGAGTTGGCGATCCCGGAACGATTGCTGAACCAATTGTTGGCATCGAAATCGTTGTTGCGGACGAACTCATAGAGCGAACCATGATATTGATTCGTGCCCGATTTCGAAGCGTAATTTAAGTTGCCGCCGCCGGCGTGGCCATACTCTGCCTTGTAGCCGTTGGTGTCGACTGTGAACTGATCGATTGCTTCGACGGAGGGTGAATTTGACGCTACCCAACTCTTCGAGAGAGCTCGGCTCGTGTTCGTAGATACTCCATCAAGCGATGTTCCGTACGCTGCCACCTGGCCACCGCCTACGCTGAAGCCGTTGTCACCGCCGAGGTTCTTAGCATCGGGTGTGAGAGAGGCGAGATCGAAAGGCGTTCTCACGGTTCCGCCTACCTCGAGGGGCAAATCAGTCACCAATTTATTTGAAAGAGTAACGCTATTCTTGGCGTCCTCGGTCTGCAATTGGACCTGCGAGGCCTGTACCTCAACCACCTGAGTGGCTGAACCAACTTCAAGTTTAATGTCGGCGCGGACAGTGGTGCCGGCGGCAACGGTTAAGCCGCGCTCTTCGGTGGGACGGAAACCCTTTTTCTCGGCCCGCACATCATAGACGTTGGGTTGCAGACTCGGTACGGTGTATTGACCTTGGTCGTTTGTGATCACGTCTGAGGCCACGCCGGTTGCGGAGTTAGTAATGACGACTCGCGCGCCCGGTACCACGGCGCCGGAGCTGTCGTGCACTTCTCCGGTGATGGCACCGCGCTCGGATTGGCCGATCAGTAAAGCGCTTGTGGCGAGTAGGCTCAAAACCACTGCCCCCGCGCGCCTAAACGCAACTTTTTGGAATGCTCGTTTGAATACGATTTGACTTGAAATCATAAGACCCGCCTAAATTGGAAACTCTGGCGGTTGAGCATATCACAGTCAGAACAGGCGCGGCGCAGAGTCGGTCTAGATCATCTTCGTCAGCCCTTCGCGTCCACGCTGGCGGAGGGGCTCAGCTTCAGACCGAGTCCGCCTAGCAAATCCATCGGCAAGGGGAAGACGATGGTGGTGTTCTTCTCCACACCGATCTCGATCAGGGTCTGGAGATAACGCAAGGTGATGGCCGCCGGTTCGCGATTAAGCACGGCTGCCGCCTCGGCTAACTTCGCCGCCGCTTGAAACTCACCTTCGGCCGCGATGATTTTCGCTCTGCGTTCACGCTCGGCTTCGGCCTGCGCGGCGATGGCTCGCTGCATCTCTTGCGGTAAATCGACCTGCTTTAGCTGGACGGTTGACACCTTAATTCCCCACGGTTCGGTGTGTTCGTCTAAGATAATCTGGAGCTTTTTGTTGAGGGCCTCGCGTTGTGAGAGCAAATCGTCCAATTCCACCTCGCCGAGTACCGAGCGAAGTCCGGTTTGCGCCGCTTGTTCCACGGCGAAGCGAAAGCTCTCCACTTCCACAATTGCTTTGATGGCGTCGACTACACGGAAGTAAACCACTGCGTTGACCTTGAGCGACACGTTGTCGCGCGTAATAACATCCTGGGACGGAACCTCCCACGTTGTTACCCGAAGCGAGACTTTGATGATCTTATCGATGGGCCAAAGAATCAGTACAATTCCCGGCCCCTTTTCCTTTTTCAACACGCGGCCTAATCGAAACACCACCGCGCGCTCATACTCGCGCAGAATGTTCAGGCAGCGCAACACCCAGATCACCAGAAGAAAAATCAGAAAAAGGAAGAAAGTTGTTAAGGGTTCCATTGTCAGGAAAGCCGGAAGTGACTGACCGGGCCCCACAATCCAGTGACCTGCAATAACCACACGCAGGTGACCACAACTATCAATATATTCAGAATCGATTTAATGCTGGATGCCATGGGAATGTACCGGTTTACCAAGTACAGCCCCACGCCCACAATAATAAGAGTCACCACAATATTCAGCAACGGCATGCGTTCACAGCCTTTCAGGCCTAGAGGGAAGCAATCCACCGCCCAAAGCGGATCTATCTCGCTATTGGCGAGAATTGCAAAGGGCCTTCCCCAGATTTAGCTTTTCGATTGACCCTTGAATGTCAACTGACCGAATACGGTCACGGGACCCTTCAAGAAATTTCACTCCATTTCGCTTTTATCCGCAAACAAGATCCAGACGTTTGGTTTGAGAATTGCTGTTTAAGAGAGATGATTCAAAGACTAATGGAAACTTCTGGCGGCGTGATTGGCTTCAAAGTCACTGGGCACGTCACCGTTGAGGACGAGGAAAATATCCTGCAGCAGATCGAATTCCTGATCCAATCCCGCCGTAAGCGACCCATCGGAATTCTGGCCGACCTTTCTGAGATGGACGGCATTGACCTTGCCGCGCGCTGGGAAGAGATTCGTTTCTTGCAAAAACACTCACTTCACATCGCGCGCATGGCCGTCGTCGGTGCGCATCCATGGGAAAAAGTGAGCAGTTTGTTTGTGGTGGCGGCAGCCCTGTTACAGGCGGAAACGCTCTACTTTCATGTTTCAGAACTGCACCATGCCTGGCACTGGGTTCGCACCAGTAAGCACGCGCAAGATCTTCCACCCGCCCGCATTTCGGCACCCGATGGTGTTTGGAAAGACTACACTCCGGAATATATGGATGTGTAATTTGTGCCCCCGGCCATGCCAGCCGGGGGCAACGCTGCATTTATCAACTCAAATCGTCGTCGGAAGGGGTAACTGCGGTTGTGTCTGTCCGTCCTGGCTCGCCCGATTCCACGTTTGAGGTATCGACGCCACGCGCGCCTACCGACTGATTGGCCTCGCGCGCGATCGTATCGTTGATACTCAATCCGCGAATCGGCTTTTGGTGACGCAGGGCTTCCTTCTCGGCTTCGGTCAGTTGCACGTTGTCTGCCGGGATTTCATCAAGTTTAGGATCGATCAGTTTTGATTTCATGAGAATACTTCCAGCAGTTGGACGTCCAACGGCCGACGGTGCGCACCTGCGAACAGTACTTGGGTTGGCGAGGCGAGAAGGGACAGAAGGCCGCCAAGGTTTCGCCTGCCATTCTGAGCGAAGTGCCGGCACGATTATCAGCGCTGCTTTCCGCCTAACGTTTGTACCCAAACTTCTGCAACAACGCCACCCGCGCCTTCGCCTGTTCCTCGTTTTCAACACCCTTTGGCGAACTTCCATCGATTACACCCAAAATCCCGCGCCCTTGCTCGGTTTGCACCACAATCATTTCCACCGGATTCGCCGTAGCGCAATAGATATTCGCCACTTCGGGCACAGCCTGAATCCGGCCCAGCACGTTGATCGGAAACCCGTTTCGCAGCGCGACGACGAAGACATGTCCAGCCCCAAGGGCGGTCGCGTTGGCCACTGCGTTCTGCTTGAGTTCCTCATCGTTCCCATCCACGCGCGTGAGGCAATCGCCCGACGCTTCGTTGAACGCCACGCCAAACTGCAAATGCGGCGAGGTGTTCACCATCGCCTCATAGATATCTTCCACAGTCTTGATGAAGTGACTCTGCCCTACAATAATGTTGCCGTTCTCGGGAATCGTTAAGCGAACTGCCTTCAGGTCCATGCCCGACAATATAGAACAGTGCCCAAGCACAAATCCTTAGCCCCGCAATCTTTCAACGACGCCAGCCTGATTGACCATATCCGTCATCTGCCGCACGCGCGCGCCACGTACAAGCAACTGGTCCGCGAACTGAGCCTGCATGGCGAAAATCGCGACGAGTTAGAAGAGGCACTTGACCGTCTCTGCGACAAAGGCCATCTCGTCGAACTTCGCTCTGGCCACTTTATCGCGGTCGGCGACAATCCGGAATATCTGGCTGGGCGCTTGTCCATCCATCGCGATGGTTTCGGTTTTCTGGTGCCCGACCACGCGGTGGCGGGCATCCAGGGTGATATTTTTCTGCCGCCTCCCGAAGCGGCGAAAGGCATGCATGGTGACCGCGCGCTCGTGCATGTCACGCGACTGGGCGGCGAGGGCAGGGCAGAAGGTGAGATCATCCGCATTCTGCGTCGCGCGCACATCACAGTGGTGGGTGAGTTCCGCATCAAGAAGCGCGGCAA
>PMQB01000701.1 GCA_003169195.1 Bryobacterales bacterium | reverse complement strand
CCGAACAAGCGCTCAAAGACGAGCGCGAAGCCATCGTCAATCGCGTCCGAAAGATCTCAGCCAATTGTTACAAGCTGAAAAAGCCGTTCATTCCGGCCGACCATGGGTTCGATTTTACATACGCCGAATACGACCACTATTGGAAACTCCAGGAAGCCCAGTATGAGCTCACCGAAGNNCCGCGTAACGGGCCTCAAATTTGAACGCGCAGGGAATGAGAATACCCGAAGTGTGTCCAATCGCAGCTCGGGCGGTGCTATGCGCGGCCGAGCGCTACGCCACGCCAGTCGCAGTCGGCGCCTTCTGCTTCGACAACACCAGCAAGCAGCCAATCTGCTCGCCCAATGTGCTCAACATCTCCATGTCCCCGCCCGAATGCAGTCGCGGTTCCCTATGTTGCACGTTAATGACACCAACCACTTTGTTCTGCGAAATAATCGGCACCGACAAAAATGCTTCAAACGTATCCTGTGGCAGATCTTTGAAGTACTTAAACCGCGGATCGTGATATGCCTCGCGCGAGATCGCCAGCAGCCGCCGCTCGCGCGCCACCCATCCCGTCAAACCTTCACTCAACCGAAGCCTTACGGTCCCAATGCTCTTCCGGCTCTGATCGCTGGAAGCGAACAAAACTAATTCGTCATCTTCCACTAAGTAAATCAAACAGGAATCGCAACTCAGAAAATCCTTAACCAGCGCGACGATCTCCTGCAAAACCCCGTCCAACTCCAAATCGCGCGTCATTAAGCGGCTAACCCGCTGAAACAACCGCAATTGCTGTTCCGCCCGCTCTAATCGAACTTCCAGATCTTTTGTCTTGGACACCTTGCGCTATTATCCCAAAGAAGTAGTTATTTGGGTTTTCCAAACTCAAATATCAAGAGGAATTTGTCCGATGGCCACTTTAATACATGACGGGCTTGCCGGGAGTAGTACCATAAATGGAGCATTCTTAAGGAGAACACCTTTGCATGTGGAGTAAACGAAAAGAAGACGAACTGCCACAGCGGCCAGAAAAACCGGCAATCTCGCCGGCGCCCGCGGTGGAACCACAGAGGAAAGATACAACCATGTCATCGCCAAGTAGAACATTCGAACCTGAGCCTTTAACGCCTTCTCGCAGCAGCGGTTCCGCCGCTCTCGGAAAAAACGTTACGGTGAAGGGGCAGATCTTTGCTCGCGAAGATCTGACAATTGACGGTGAGGTCGAAGGTACCGTGGAATGCCACGAGCATCGGCTCACCATTGGACCCAACGCTCGCGTACAGGCTGGGTTAAAGGCTCGTGAAATCATCATTCAGGGCTCTATACAAGGTAATGTCGATGCTACTGACAAGATCGACATCAAAAAAGAGGCGAAGCTTGTCGGTGATATCAAGACAAGCCGCATCGTAATCGAGGACGGCGCGTATTTCAAGGGCAGTATCGACATCTCGAAGCCCCAGGCCAGAGCCCAAGCGCAGCAAGGTGGAGCAGCCACTCCCGCCACTCAGCCCGCTGCGGCTGCTGCTTCTAGTCAAGCTGGTACCCCTAGCCGTTAGGCCGTTGTATTGTTGAAGGAGAGGCCACAAGTGTGGCTTATCAATCCCAGGCTGCGTGCCGGTCTCTCCTCGCGATCTTCTTTCTGGCTGCTTGCACGGTCTTTATGAAATTCGCCGTTCCGAAAGGGACATTCGTAAAATCTTCGCCTTCTGACCATTCTCCTGCTACGGCCCGCCATAGCAGCGGCTTTGAGCAGTTCCAAGCTTTGCTGAAAGGTCAGGAAACCTCCTCCATTCTTGATTTATCCGGCGTCAGTCAAGCCAACATTATGTTCATCACCGGCGCGGGTCACCGTATCTCGTCCGATGACATTGTCGGCGCCATGATCGATTCCTTCGGCAACAACTTCAATGAAACCCAAGCCTCCGAAGCCAAAGCCGCTCGTTTCCTCGAACAGACTCTTAGTTTCCCGGCCGAGTCCTTCGACGGCGCTCTCGTCTGGGACGCTTTTCAATTTCTTCCCCAACCCCTCATCAACCAGACTGTGGACAAACTCCTGCGCGTCATGCGCCCCGGCGGCCTCATTCTTGCCTTCTTCAACGCCAACGAAAAAATCAAAGAAATTCCCCTCTATCACTACCGCATCCAGGATTCCAAAACCCTCCTCCAAGTCCCCCGCGGCACACCCCAACACGTCCAAAACTTCAACAACCGAACCATCGAAAAACTCTTCGAAGCCGCCGCCTCCGTCAAATTCTTCCTCACTCGCGACAACCTCCGCGAAGTCATCGTCCGCCGCTAACTTACATCTCCTTTAAGTATTCGTGTACAAATTGCACCGCCATCGCCCCCTCCCCCACCGCCGACGCCACCCTCTTCACTGACCCCGCCCGTACATCCCCCGCCGCAAACACTCCGCGCCTGCTCGTCTCCAACAAGAACGGCGCCCGTCCCGCATCCCACCACGCCGACCCCGCAACCGCCGACCCCGTCTTCACAAACCCCTTCGCATCTCGCTCCACCTCCGTCGGTAACCAACTCGTCAACGGCGTCGCTCCAATAAAGCTGAACACCGCCGGCGTCTGCTCCGTCCGCGTCTGTCCGCTCGCCCCGTTCACCATCTCCACCGCGCGCAAATGCCCGTTCCCCAACATCTTCTGAATCGTCGTGTTACACAGCAACTCAATATTCGGCGTCTGCTCAATCCGGCTCACCAGATAGCTCGACATATTCTTATTCAAATCATCCCCACGAATCAGTAACAGTACACGGTCCGCATGGCCCGCTAAAAACACCGCCGCCTGTCCTGCCGAATTTCCGCCGCCCACCACCACCGCCGTACACCCGTGGCAGAACGTCGCCTCCGCCACGGTCGCGGCATAATAAATCCCTCGGCCTTCAAACAATTCCCCGCCGTCCACCGCCAGCTTTCGGTACTGCGCCCCTGTCGCAACCAGCAAGCACTTCGCGGTAATCGTCTCACTACCCGCCACATCCAAAACCGCATACCCGTTCTCGAAGGTCAGATGATGCGCCGCCGTCGGAATCGACAGGTGCGCCCCAAACTTATTCGCCTGCAGCGTCGCACGGTCCGTCAACTCCGCCCCCGTCAACCCCGTCGGAAAGCCCAGATAGTTTTCAATCCGCATACTACTCCCCGCCTGGCCGCCCGGCGAGTTACAATCCAACACCGCCGTCTTCAAACCTTCGGAAGCTCCATACACTGCCGCCGCCAACCCCGCCGGGCCCGCCCCCACAACCACCAGATCGAAAACCGTGTCCTCCAATTGTTGATGGATGCCCACCTCATCCGCCAGCCGTTCGTTCGATGGATTCCGCAGCAACAGCAAATGGGCACACGCCACCACCGGCGTATCGGCAGCCGTTATCCCAAATTCCTTCAGCAACTCATCCACCTGCGGATCAGTCTCCAAATCCGTCCAGGTAAACAGAATCCGATTCCGAGTCAGAAAATCCCGCACCCGAAACGTATCCGCCGAATAACGCGACCCAATCACCCGCAGCCCCACAAAATCCGGCGACTCCCGCAACAACTGCCGCCGCGCCACAAACGCCTGCAGAATGATGTCACTCAACGCCGGACACTGGTTCAAAACATGCCGCAGCCCATCTCCCGAAATTTCGATCACCTCGCAATCCCCGCGCGCCACCGCAGTAAACACCGCCCGTGCCCCCGTCAGTTGCGAAACTTCCCCCGTGAACTGCCCCTTGTGATGAACCGTGATCGTCTTCGGCTCTTCACCCCCATAATTCAGAATCTCCACCGCCCCAGACTTCACCACAAAGAAATGGAAAGCCCTGTCGCCTGTAGCCACCAGCGTCTCCCCATCCCGGCACCGTCTCGGCGTCCCTCCTGTGCAACCGGCGATCTGCGCAACTTGCTCGTCGTCCAACACCGGAAACGCAATGGATTGAAGTGTATGTTCGTTAGCCATTCTTTTTAATGATTGGCCGTCACTAGCGAAGGATTCCCTGAACTTCTACCAGCGTGATCCAATCTCTATTGACAACAATTGACACCGTCGCAGATACTAGGAGGTGCGTAAATCCTCGCCATCCAGAGCAACTATTACCGGTGCAGAGCCGCAACTGCTCGTTACCGATATCAATCGATCCTGTAATTTTTTTTGCGAGAAGTTAGGCTTTACGCTGATATTCAGCTACGGTGAACCTGCCTACTACGCGCAGGTGGCCCGCGACGCGGCTCGGCTTAATCTAAAGTC
This sequence comes from Bryobacterales bacterium, assembly GCA_003169195.1. Classification (GTDB taxonomy): domain Bacteria; phylum Acidobacteriota; class Terriglobia; order Bryobacterales; family Bryobacteraceae; genus Bog-105. Next base: position 14,229 of record PMQB01000701.1, on the reverse strand, counting down.
TATCGAGCGAACAATGGATCGCGAGGAGCTGTCGGTATCAATGACAGTCGCTACGGCCCACGAGATCAAGATGCTATTTCTTGAATTTCAGTCCGCAGGTGTTAGCTTTCATCAAACGCTGGAAAAGCAGCCTTGGGGCGCCGAGAATTTCATCGTTAAAGATCAGGACGGCAATCTGCTGCTGTTTGCCGGCTAAGCAAGCTAAAATTTCTTCGGTGCTTTCCTCTCGCGCCCGCCCTGGTGCAAGATGAGTCGCGTAACTGACCCATGATCATCTTTCACGAACTCGATCTCCGCCGGCATCACCGTCGGAAAAAACTTCGTCTCCGATTCGGCGTAGATCGGCACCTTCTCCTGTCCCGTGGCCTGTGTCATCAGTTGACCCTGCTCCAAAGTGACAACAAGATTGAATCCTTTCGCTATTTCATACGTCCCCACATAGTGGCCTAGGATCTTCGGGTCAACGGCCATACTGGTGCGCTCAACGGGCTGAAAATCCGGCCAGCCATATTCAATCGCAATGCTGTGGATGATCTCATCCGCCAGCCCACTCCCTGCATCGCTATTCGTCATGATCACTGCCCCGTCGCCGCTGTTTTCGTACGCCACCAACTGGCAGCGAAAGCCTTCGTTGGCTCCGCCATGAGTGAAGTACAAGTTGTCCTTTTTGTCTCCTTGCACGGCGATGCCTAAACCCCAATGGCCCATTCCGGCCGTCAGCATTTGTCGAGTCATGTCAGTCGAGAGAACATGATTCGCCTTGCCATGGAGCGATTGCTGCACTTCGATCGCATAGCGGGCAAGGTCGGACGGCGTCGTCCAGAGGCCCGCCGCNNGTTGCCGCGTTTTCACGAAGGGCGGTTGGCAGCGGCTGTTCGTAAGTGCTACGCGTCATGCCGATGGGCGCGAGCACGGAATCATGCAGCAGTTTCGGATAAGGCTCTTTGGAAAGATCAATGAGAGCCTGTTGCACGATTGTAAAACCGCCGCCCGAATATTGCCAGCGTTCGCCCGGTGCCGCTTCACTGCGAATCGCCTCGGTGTTGGCAGGCTTCTCGCCATTGAGCACTTGCACCAGCGTCGGCACCGGCGCGCTGCTCGCGTAACCGGGAAAGCCATGTACGTTGATACCCGCCGTGTGCGTAATAAGTCCGCGCAGCGTGACAGGCTTACCCGCAGTCACCGCCGCACTGGGTAACTTCCAACTCCTCAAATAGGCGTTGATATCCGCATCTAACCCAAGCTTGTGTTGCTCAACAAGACGCAGGGCTGCCATGGCGGAGAGCGGCTTGCTGATCGAAGCTGCTTGGAAGAGCGTTTCGGGCGTCACCGGCGGTCCATTGACGGCGCGAACACCAAACCCACGCGCCCATTCTATTTTCTCCTCATGAATCACGGCAATGCTCACGCCCATCACGTGCAGTTCCTTCATGCGTTCCGCCAAACTGTGAGCGTTGTGGCTGCCCTTGATCACGATGGGTGCGGTTAGATTTGAAGTGACATGCTGGATCCGTTGTTCGACCTCCGATGCGAAGGCCACCGTGATACAACCAACGGCCAGAGCCGCGATCAGTTTGTAAGCAGGCAAGAGATAACCTCCTAAGTTGGGCTGTTGCGTGTCAACTATTATAGATTCGCGCCAAGCCAGTGTGCGAGTAGATCCACTCGTATAACATCCGCACAAAATCGGCTACGCTCTCAGGTAGGGGTCATCTTCCTTATGGCAGCGTTTGACCTTTACGACAATGTAATTTTCGCAAGCGGCGAAGGGGGGAAATATCTCGCTTGGCATCTGGCACAATCCGGGCAATCGACCGTCGTCATCGAGCGGCAATGGATCGGTGGCTCCTGCCCCAATATGAATTGCCTACCCTCGAAAAACGAAATCTGGAGCGCCAAGGTTGCGCAATTAATGCAACACGCCAGTGAGTTTGGCGTCCATACTGATTCTGTCTCGATCAATATAGCGGCGGTGCGAGACCGGATACGCCAAATGGTGAACGCACTCATATCCATAAATCGAAAGAAATATGAGGATCCCGGCGACAAAATATTTCTAAATCTTGGGACGCATGCTTCTGTTCCACCCGTGCCCAACTCCGAGAGTGTCAGCCACTCACCAACATTGAGGCGCTCACCTGCGCGCAAAGCAATTGCCGCAGCCGGATGAACCATGACGAACACTGGAATCATCTCTGTACCAAGTAATCACACCGTTGACGTAACCGTAAACCGTGTCGAACAGCTATTGCGCGACAAAGGAGTGCCGCTGTTCGCTTTGATCGATCACAGCGGCGAGGCGGAAAAAGCCGGCCTGAAAATGCCACCGACCAAACTCTTGATCTTTGGCAATCCGAAGGCGGGCACACCGCTTATGCTGCATTCGCCGAGCGCCGCCATTGATTTGCCCTTGAAGCTTCTTGTTTCCGAAGACCGCGCGGGAAATGTCTGGATCTCCTACAACAGTCTTAAATATCTTCAGGAGCGGCACGACCTACCAGAGGCACTTTTGGTGAATATATCTGTGATCGAAGCACTTGCCGCTGCGGCAGGCAAATGATCAGGAGCGAGCGGTGTCAACCCCTTGGATCGGCTACCTCGCGGTACAAATGCACAAGCGTACGGAGCAACCGTATTTGCAGCGGTATCCGCGGAGACGAGATGATTGTGGAGGATCTCGGCGCTAGAGCAATCAACTACCGCTCCACCTCGATTGAAGAATACGTGACGCCCTCACCGATGGAAAGGGCTTCGACATCAGTTATGACACTGTGGGAGGCCGCACGCTCGATGAGTCATTCGCTTCAGTAAAACGCTACACGGGCCACGTTTTAAGTTGTCTGGGCTGGGGGCCGCACTCCCTGGCACCGCTGTCGTTTCGGGCCGCCACTGACTCGGGAGTCTTCACGCTACTGCCCTTGATCACCGGCGAAAACCGCGCTCACCACGGTGAAATACTCGCAGGCGCCGCCGCATCCATTTACCCAATCGGATATTCACGCCTCATTCGCCCGTGTAGCCGCCGGTTCACTCGGAAAGGATGTTGTGGAGATCACAGTGTAAGAAAACCTTGATCCGCCATTGTAATCATAGAAGCATGCAAACCGTGTTTCAGGCCTCCGGCGGTATGGATGGTCTTCGCAATCTTGCCAATGCGTGGCATCGTAGGGTTGTGGCTGACGATGTGGTCGGCCATGCATTTAGCCACGGCTTTCATCCACAGCATGTCGAGAGACTCGCGTCGTACTGGGCCGAGGCCCTAGGAGGCCCCAGCGCGTACTCCGCCTCCTACGGTGACGAGACCCGTGTCGTCAAGATGCACAGCGGCAACGGAGAGCACGACGAAATGAACCGCCGTGCGATTCTCTGCTTCGACCAAGCTTTGGCCGATGTTGGACTAGCCGCTAACCCTGAATTGCAAAAAGTGCTTCATGATTACTTCGCTTGGGCAACCTCAACAACCATGTATCGGTACCACAAGTCTGCTGCTGATGTGCCTGTCGGCCTCAGCATCCCAAAGTGGTCATGGGACGGCCTCCAGGCGTAACCACGTCATCCCCCACGCTTATGCAGAATTCCAGGCCGATGCCAGCGGCCGCATCGACGTCGACCACACTGCACCCATCAAAGGAACATACACCGGCGTCGACCCTCTCGGCGCGCGCGCCGAATCTATCCGCTTCGCACATTTACCCAGCAGCGTCGTCTGGTCTGGCTTTGGCCGCGATCCTATGCCAGGCGAAGTCTATTCATCCTGGAGTGTTCAAGGCCATTCCCTTCCCTTCATCCCTTACGACAACTATTCCGATGTCCTCCAAGGTCGCCTGTCCGCCGCAGCCGTCCACCGCCGCAGTCTCGAAAAGGCTTCCCCGACGGACCGCGCGGCGGCAAGGATCCCTGTGTAAAACAGCGAAGCACAATTCCTTCTTCTGGGTGCCACGCGCGATCACGTGTGGCCCTCCGCTGCCGCCGCATCCTGGTCCGCCACCAAACGCTTCCTGATCCGCTAACTCCTACAAAGTAAGTGGGTATATTTCGCAGGTTTGCAAATCAGGCTCGTCTCTGTTACAAAGATCAGGTGGCGTAAACCCAAGACAATCGCCACCAAGGAGCAGTTTAGATGAGTGACACGTTAACCGTTGGAAAAAAGCTTGTGGATCTTTGCCGCCAAGGCAAAACCCACGAAGCGATGGACACTCTTTATAGTCCACATATCGTAAGTATCGAGGCCGCCGGCGGTCCGAACATGCCTGCGCGCATGGAAGGCATGGCAGCGATCAAAGGCAAGGCTACCTGGTGGGAGGAGAACCACGAGGTGCACAAAGCCGAAGTGGAAGGCCCGTTTCCGCACGGCGATCGGTTTATCGTGCGATTCAAATATGATGTAACAGCAAAGGCTGGCCCCATGGCCGGTAAGCGCTTCACAATGGACGAAGCCGCGTTGTACACCGTCAAAGACGGCAAAGTAACACACGAAGAATTCTTTTACACGACCTAAGTCTTCTCGGGCGAGATTGATTATCGGTCTCGCCCAACTCACCGCACTCCTCCGCTATCCTAGGCGTGTGAGTGAGCCACTACCGGAATATGAAGCACGCCGCGACGCGTGGCTCGCCAAGCAGAACGTCGTGCAGCGGCAAGTCATTCGATTGGGTAACGTCCGCCTCTGTCTAGGAGTACTCACTGCGGTAATCGCTTGGCTCGCCTATGAACAGTCGGCAATCTCTGCATGGTGGTTATTCATTCCGCTTCTCGCCATTGTCGCGCTCTTTGCCGTTCACGCCCGGCTCGCACGACAGCGGGCTTTTGCTGAGCGCGGCTTACGCTATTACGATCGCGCCATTGACCGGATAAGGAATCGTTGGCAAGGCAAGGGTGAACCGGGCGATCGCTTTCGAGATCCAAGTCACGTTTACGCTGAAGATCTCGACCTTTTTGGCAAGGGTGGTCTCTTTGAGTTGCTTTGTACCGCCCGCACCGCCGCCGGCGAAGACGCTCTGGCTCAATATCTGCTCCGCCCAGCAACCTTAGACGAAACCGCTAACCGCCAACAAGCCGTGCGTGAACTTAGTTCGCGTCTTGATCTGCGAGAAGATCTAGCGCTGTTGGGCGAAGATGTGCGCGCGCAGGTGAGAGCAGAGATTCTCACCCAGTGGGGGTCGCGTCCTGCTATACCTTTTCCAGCCATCCTGCGGATTCTCGCACCGGTGCTGGCGGTAGCCGCGGCAACCCTGACCTTCGCGTTCTTTTTGCAGTGGCCCCCCCTGTGGCCGTTAGGAATCGCGTTGTTAGTGAACGGTTCCATCGTCTATCTGACGCGTCACACGGTTTCACAAATTGTAGCTTCCGTCGAAACACCAGCCAACCATCTGGCCATCTTGGCTTTATTGATTCAGCGCATCGAGCAAGAGAAGTTCACCTCGCCTAAGCTGCAAAGTCTGGTTGAGCAGCTCCAGGTGGGCGGACTGCCTGCGGCTGCGCAGATCAGTCGTTTAGAACGTTGGATTGATTGGCTGGGCGCAGGTTCTCACCCACTCATCAAAATCGTGCAACTGGCGCTCCTCTGGCCGCTGCAAGTTGCTTTCGCCATCGAAATGTGGCGTCGCAGGTCAGGCACTCACATTGGCGAATGGATTAGCGCACTGGGTGAATTCGAGGCGCTGTCGTCCATCGCTTCCCTCTCCTTTGAGCGGCCAGCCTGGACGTTTCCCGAACTGCGATCCCCCGCCCAAGCGAGCTTCACAGCAAAGGCGCTGCGTCACCCGCTCATTGATGAGCACCGCTGCATCCCGAACGATGTCACACTTAGCGGTTCACCTCGTTTGTTGATCATCAGCGGCTCGAACATGTCCGGCAAGAGCACCTTGTTGCGAACCATTGGCCTGAACACAGTACTGGCTTGGGCTGGAGCACCAGTCAATGCACAACAACTGACGTTGTCTCCTTTGCAAACGGGTGCGTCTATCCGAGTTACCGATTCGCTGCAAGACAACCGCTCCCGCTTCTTTGCCGAGATTACTCGCCTTCGCCAGATTGTTGATCTGACGCGCGAACCCACGCCGGTTTTGTTTTTGCTGGATGAACTGTTGAGCGGAACCAATTCTAATGATCGCCGAATCGGCGCTGCCGGCTTGGTAAAGGGACTGTTGCAGGGCAATACCATTGGCCTGCTCACGACTCACGACTTGGCTCTGGCAGAAATCGCTGCCGATCTCAAGGGCGTTGCGGAGAATGTCCATTTCGAGGACCGGATTGTCGACGGCAAGATGGAGTTCGATTATCAACTACGACCCGGCGTTGTCACTCACAGCAACGCATTAGAATTAATGCGCGCGGTTGGCCTGGTAGTTTAGTTTAAGAGCCCTTTTTCTCGTCTTCCTTTTCACAGACAAGCGTCAGGTTGGCCTCGCCCGATTCGGTGACAATGTGACTGGCAGTCGTCAGAGTCTTGCCATCCGCTGATAGCTCCCAGCGATCTTCAATCACCTCGCGTTCGCCGTTGGCCATGAGCATTTTCGTTCTCACAACTAAGGCGCTCCCGTCCCAATAAGCTCGGCATTGGGCATCCCGCCCTTTGATGGTGTTCAGCGTGACGGAGTTGTCGGTGAAATAAGAGACGTCCGACATGGACGTTTGCTTGCCGGTGGTTTGAATCGTATGCAAGTTAATCATCGGATCGTGGTGATCGACCACACGAATGACGATATCCGGCACTTTAAAGCCGTTGAACACGCTTTTTTCTTTCACCATACGCCACCGTCCGGTGAAATTAGGCTTGGGAGGCGGTGCATCCGTCTTTTGACCAATCAAAGAGGGCCCTAAGACTGTGGCTAAGACCGACATCAATAACAGGGATTGGGACTTGCGAACAAAATGAGTCATCAGCTTTTTTGGCTAGCGAAAACGGCAACAACTAGTATGACGGAGGCAATCGCTAACAGCGCGAAGAACAAGATAAGTTTGGTTTGATCACTCAGTTTTGACAATCCAATGCCCTTCACCGCGGGAGCAGCCATTTGGGGAAGATGAGGTGTTTGCAGATGCGGCGCTTGCAGGTTGGCCGAACCCATCGGGGTACTCGCGTGCGCGCCCGACATCCCAATGGAGCCAGAAGACGCCAGCGAAGGCATGCCTGCTCCCCCGGCTAACGCAGCCAAAGGATTGGCAGCGGAAACGTTGAGATTCGACGGTAATTTCCGAGGCGCAGCACCACCACTTGCCGTCGAGGCGGAACTGACATCTGGCGGGGCCTGCCTGCCGTTAACGGCGACAGTAAACTCGCTGGGCCCTTGGCGCGTCGATGCCGCCGACGGAGCCGGCAAAATCGACTCAGCCATAGGAACACTTCCTGCAGTTCGCGGAGAATCGCCCATCATGGGTGCGAGGGGCGCTGGGGCAACGGCAGAAGCACGCGGAGGCGGCGGCGTGTTTCCTTTTCCAAAAAGCTTAGTATACTCGCCAGGACCATCCTGGCTGGAAGGAAGCGCTGGCGGGATCCTTGGCGTGAAGTTGAAGGGCGAGTTCTCTTCCGCAGACGGCCTCTTACTTAAATCGGGTTCTGACCCAAGGCGCGGATTGTGAAAACCAAACTCTTCGGTGATGGGAGAAGGAGGCGGCGGATCAGCACTGGCAGGTCCGTTTCCAAAGCGCTGCGGAAAGCTGCCGCTGCCCTCGCCCGCTGACGGTTTGAAAGCAACGGGTGTGTTTGGCCGCTGGACCGAGGAAGGCGTTCGTTGCGTTGTCCCAGGGCCTGTTTTGGCAGCCTGCGGAGGTAGGCCGCCGGTAAAATAGCGCGTAAATTCACCCGGCTCATTCGATGGCGCCGGTGGCAGTGAACTAGGTTCCGCAGCAAGTTGCCCTGACACAGGCGCAACTCCGGCTTCGACTGGTTTGGATAAGCCGGACGCATCACTAACGCTGGCTTCGTCCCCGCCGCTCTGCGGCCCAAAATGCTGACGCTTGAAAATCCGCGTGAATTCACCGGGTTCTGGCAATTTGTCTTGCGGCATATATTCTTGTTCTGTTAGCTAGTTCGCACTTCCAGCCACCACAGGCAGCGGCACCAGCCTGCTGCTCTAATTTTTGCACGGATTCTAGTGCGCAGCATCTATGATAGATAATCGGGAACGAATAGCGGTCAGCGTGAAACATCTCTCTAGAATCGTTTGGGCCGAAGGTATGTATCTGGGTCCGCATCACTTTCAGGCCCAGAGCCGTTATTTCGAAGACTCAATTCATTTTGCGGCAGACGCTCTCTGGTTCTGTCCTTTTGGCTTTCTCGGTTATGAACTCGATGCCGGAGCACTGTCGAACGGAACCTTAAAGCTGACGCACGCGCGCGGGGTGTTCGAAGATGGCCTGCCCTTCGATATGCCGGCTTCGGACGCTCTGCCGGCTCCGCGCAGTATCGAACATTCGTTTCCTCCGACGTCGAACACGTTGGTTGTTTATCTGGCTGTGCCCGATCACAAGCAGCGTGGCGGAAATTGCACCCTGGAGGAAGGTTCCAACCAACAAACCACCCGCTTCGTAGCGGTAGAACGTTCCGTGGTGGATGAGATCACCGGCGGCGATGAAAAGCCGGTGCGCTTTGGGCGGAAAAATATTCGCTTCGTAGTGGAAGGCGAATCCAAAGATGGCTGGCAGTTGCTGCCGCTCGCCCGAATCCGTCGGCAAGGGGCGAATCAATTTAGCTTCGACCCTAAGTTTGTGCCACCGATTCTGAAGCTCAGCGCCAGCCCCGCACTTATGTCGATGACAGAACGGTTGATCGATATTCTTTCGCAAAAGAACACCGCCTTTACCGGTGCCACGCGTGGCTTTGATCGCCAAGCCACTGGGCTGTCAGCGCAACAGATTGCCACGTTTTGGTTTCTCCATTCCGTGAACAGCGGACTGGCTGCGCTTCGTCATCTGTATTTAGCGAAGAGATCGCATCCGGAAGAATTGTTCACAGAGATGCTGCGTCTGGGAGGCTCCCTCTGCACATTCGGGTTGGAATCCGCGGCTGCTCACCTGCCGACATACGAACATCTCGATCTGCAAATCTGTTTTGAATCGCTTGATCAGCATATTCGTGACCATCTGGAACTGGTTGTCCCCACAAACTGCTTGAGCATTAAGTTGGAGCAAACGGACCGCTATTTCTGGGAAGGAGATGTTACCGATACCCGCCTTCTAGGGAATGCCCGTTGGTATCTGTCTATCGCGGCGAGCTTAGGCGAAGCGGAGTTGATTACCGGTACGCCCGCCCTAGTGAAGGTCTGTTCGGCGCGCTTTGTGGGAGAGTTAGTGAAGCGCGCTCTGCCCGGTCTCAAATTAACGCACGTTCCGGTGCCGCCTGCCTCACTGGCGCCCCGTATTTCGAACCAGTACTTTACGATCAACCGCGGAGGGCCTTGCTGGGATCACATTCTGGAATCGCGCCGCGTGGGAGTCTACGTACCCGGGGATCTTCCTTCTGCCCAGTTAGACTTGCTCGTGTTGCTCGATTCTTAACAAATTATGGCGACCCATCCACCACCCGCACCCCCCGTCCCCACGCGCGCCGATAATCTTGCGCTCATTTTTCAGGAAGTGCTCACGGTCATCGCGCGTCTTCGCGCAGGGCGTTTGCGTTTCGATGGAGTGGACGTTTTTCGCCGCCAGATTTCCGCTGCCATTGACTCCGCCGAAAAAGATGGCCTGCGCCGGGGCTATTCGCAGGAAGATGTGCGGGTCTCTATGTTTGCTATTGTTGCCTTCTTGGATGAGTCGATCTTAAACTCGCGCAATCCTCTCTTTGCGGAGTGGCAGAGCAAGCCGTTGCAGCAAGCCTTGTTTGGAACCGACGAAGCGGGCGACATGTTCTTCCGCAACGTAAATGTCCTTTTGGGCCGAAGCGATTCGGAACCCTTAGCCGATGTGTTGGAAGTCCACCAACTTGTCTTGCTTCTGGGCCTCCGCGGGCGCTACAGCGCAAGCGGTACGACCGCTGAAATCCGCTCCATCTTGCAAAAGATTGATGAAAAGATTCGGCGTATCCGCGGCGTCGCTGCTCCCCTGCCCTGGCAACCTCCCGCGCAGATCATGGCGCAGCCGACGGATCCCTGGGTCCCAATCATGAAGTGGATCGCGATTGGTTCCGGCACCGTTGCGTTGCTCCTCTTCGTTATTTTTAAATTCTCTTTATCTTCTGCATTGGCAGATCTTGGCAGTCTCGCTTCGCAGATCTTCTCCTAAGGCCGTTAATGAAACTTCCCCGGATAATCTGGATTGCTATCGCTGTTCTTTTTCTCTGGCTTTTGTTGGGCTGGCTGCTGGGCGGTTGGATGGGTTTGCACGCGCCTGCGCTTTACTACTTGCGAGGCGGCCTTTCTATCATTGGCATCATTGGCTTTGTCGGTTTTCTTTTGTTGCGGCCCAAGACGGGCGCGTCCGGCGAACAGCCCGGGGTATCGGCAGGTGAGTTAGACGATAACTTCAATGAAGCGGCAGAACGAATTCAAGCGACCGGCGTAAAACAAATGGCCGCCTTGCCGGCGGTATTCTTTATCGGCGAAACCGATACGGCTAAGACCACCATCATCGCGAAATCTGACATTGCGCAATTGCTCGCGGGCCAGGCACAACAGGAAGTGTCGATTGTTCCCACCAGGGCGGTGAATTATTGGATTGCCAAGAATACTCTTTTTGTAGATCCGGCAGGGGGCGTTTTGGCCGATGGCGACAACCGCAAACGCTTATTTAAGAAATTTTCCTCAGTCGCTCTCAAATCGGTGATGGGTTCACGCCAAATGCCCGCGCGTTCGGTTGTTCTTACGATTGACTGCCAAGCATTTCTGCAAAAAGGCGGCGCCGACGCTATCGCCGTGAAAGCCCGCCAGTTCCAAGGGGTGTTAGCTGAGTTGGCACAGGAAATCGGCTCCAGCTTTCCGGTCTATGTTCTTTTTACGAAAGCCGACAAACTTTCCTACTTTCGCGATTTCGTAGAAAATCTAACGGATCAGGAAGCTGCCGACGTTCTCGGCATAACGCTACCCTTCGAAGAACAGCATGGTGTGTATCACCAACACCAAACTAGCCGTTTGAATAATGCCTTTCAACAGCTATATTATTCACTCGCCGACCGCCGGGCGGCCTATCTCAGCCGCGAACACAAAGCGGTCGCGTTACCCAACATCTATGAATTCCCGCGGGAATTTAACAAACTAAGGTCGCTGTTGACATCTTTTCTGGTCGATGTGTGCCGCCCCAGTCAGTTAGGTATCAGTCCGTTTCTGCGCGGCTTCTATTTCACAGGCATCCGGGCAGTCACAGTAAACGACGTGGCGCCCGCCTCTCTGCAAGTGCCCTCCGATGACAGCGGCATGGATTCGGGAGCAACACGCATGTTTACGCCGCGCGATCGCTCTGTGCCACTGGCGGCAGAAGTCCGAGACACCAGCGCACGCAGGGTGCCGCAGTGGGTCTATCTGCCGCATTTTCTGCCCGGTGTGATCCTTGCAGATAATACGGCCACCAGCGTAGGCAATGCCAACGTGAAGCTGAACGTTGCGCGGCGCGTCTTGCTAGGATCTGCTATCGCTGCGGCTTTGCTGATGGGCATTTGGTGGACAGTTTCCTACACGAATAACCGTGGACTCGTTCATGGGGCTTTCGAAGCCGCCCAGGGTGCGTCCGCTGCGCCTCCGTTCGATGCATTGCAGCGTCTCACAAAGGTAAAGGAGACGCTCGAAACACTCAACTCTTTTGAAGAGCATGGGCGTCCGCTCAGCTACGGCGGTTTTCTTTACAGCGGCGATGATGCGCGCGACTCGGTCCGAAAAACTTACTACGGACTGTTTCGGCGCTTGTTGCTAGGGCCAACGCAAGACCGATTGGTGCAGGTTTGTACGAATCCCAGCGATGTTAAACCGCAGCTCTATTTCTATAACGCACTGAAATCGTATTTGATAACGACTCAGTACCACGCTAAAAGCGTTCCCGAATTTCTCACCCCAACATTGCTGCTGCATTGGACCAAAGAGCAGCCGGTAGAGCCGACGGTCGAACGGTTAGCGCGCGAGAACTTTGATTTCTATTCAAGAGAATTGCTCAAGCAGAATGACGATCTACCGCAGACCACGCCGGATGCCGCGGCGGTTGGGAATTGCCGCGACTACTTGAACCGCCTGGGGCAGACAGATCCGATTTACCGGCGCATGCTGAAAGACGCCGCCGCCAGCGGTAAAAAGATCATATTTAATGATGACTATCCCGGGACAGAATCAACTGTGGTCAACCGATATGAAGTTGATCCGGAGTTCACCAAGGCCGGCTTTACCGCTTTCCAAGAATTGCTCAAGAGACCTGAAAAGTACTTCTCGGGTGAGGATTGGGTATTGGGTCCGAAGTCAGCTGAAATTCTGGACAAGAACAAAGTGCTGCTCGAACTCCAGAGGCTGTATCAGAACGATTTCACGAAGAAATGGCAGGCGTATCTACAAGCCACTACCGTGCGGCATCCAGCTACGATTCAAGATGCTGTGGTCAAACTTGATCAACTGAGCGGCGCCCGGTCGGCGCTTCTTCTCGTGCTCTGCGTTGCCAGTGAGAACACATCAGTACCCAGCAAAGAAATTAGCGACATATTTCAGCCCGTTCAAGTCGTAACGCCTCCGGGATGCCTGCAGGGAGGGGTGAGTGGAGCGGCCGCTCCTTATATGACAAAGCTTGTCAACTTGCATGAAACGCTCAAGAGCTTGGAACCAGGCAAGCTAGACACCTACTCGGCGGCAATCCATGCTGCCACAGATACCGATTCAACCGTAAAGGAGCTTGCGTTAACTTTCAAAGGGCAAACGGACGATGTAGTGACCAAAATGCTAAAAGCGCCAATCTACTACGTCGCACAACCGGAGTCGCCCGAGGTAGCAGACTTGAACAATGCGGCGGCAGGAATGTGCCAGGCAATCAGTCCGTTGCTTCAGAAGTATCCATTCAACCCCGGCGCCAGCCAGGATGCCTCGATGGCGGAATTGGACGACTTTCTAAGAAAACCGGATGGTTCCTTCTGGAAGCAACTGGTCCACAGTCCTGCCATGACTCCCTTTGTCTCAGAATTTGGCGATAGCTTCCGCGCCAAGAGCACTACCGGAAAACAGGCCCGGCCCCAGTTCATTGCTTTCCTTAACAAGGTGAGCGGGATGGCTCACGTTCTGTACGGTCCCAACAGTCAGGTAGCCGGATTTAAGTTCACCATGATGCCGGTGCCCTCGGCCGAAGTTGTGGAACATGTGACGCTCACAATTAATGGGCAAATTCAAAGCACAGATGCTCGCGGGACGCCCACTAAAGAATTCGAATGGCCCGGAAAAATGGATGGTGTTGATCTGAAAGTGCGGTTCGCCGGCGGCAGCGAGTTTAATATTGCGCAGACTGCCGGTCTATGGGGTCTCTGGAGGTTCATGGATTCAGGGACGGAGATCAAGCCCAATGAGTTTGAGTGGAAGATCCTCAGTAATCGTGAGCCGATGAAGACGCCGCAGGGTATTCCTGTGGTCGTCCATTTGATGATTGACCCGTCGAAAGCGCCCGTCCTGCGCCCGCACTTCTTCAACCTGAGTTGCGTCGGGAGGGCTATCTAGAGTTCTAATATTCGGCCACAATCAGCGTCAACTCGCTCGACAAATCGTCGCCCCAGTAATAGCGCTTCAGCTTGAGGCTCATCAGATCCGGTTCCACCGGCGAAAGCTGATCAATATCAGAACCCACGAAATCTTCGTATTTAAAAAAGTAAGATTTCTGCTGCACCAGATATTTGTAATTGCCGTGCACTGAAACAAGCATCGGGAGTGGCTTGCCGTCCCAAAATCCTTGCGCCCGCGCCGCTTCCTCAATCATGTAAGGCGACATGGCATACATGGACCGTGCAATCGACTGAACCTGGCCGCCCACCGCAATCGATTTGTGGCGCGGCATCAACTCCACGGGCAAACTGGCCGGTACAATCAAGCAAGGATCGAGATAGCTGGTTCCCTTCAATTCGGCGGCACACGGAAAAATCGTCTTCGGTGGAGAGAGAATCGTTCGCGAAAGCTTTAAATCAATTGCCTTCTGGATAAGTGATTCGCCTTTGGCGTCTTTCATGGCCAAGCCGAATTTGGCGCTCAATTCGGCCATATCCGCTCGAACCTGCTGCATCTGTTCCACCCGGCTCATCGATTGTCTCCTCCAATAGCCTAGTCCGTATCTTAATCAGACACAACC
>PMQB01000567.1:2118-2961 GCA_003169195.1 Bryobacterales bacterium | reverse complement strand
GCCGTTGATGGCGGGGAATGATCTGGAGCATATGAGTGACGGGACGAAGGGGATTCTTACTAATAAAGAAGTGATTGCGGTGGATCAGGATGCGGCGGGTATTCAGGCGAAGCGGGTGAGGAAAGAGAACGGGCTAGAGGTTTGGGTGAAGCAGTTGAATGATGGGAGCCGGGCGGTGGGGTTGTTGAATCGTGGGAGTTCGGAGGCGGAGATTGCGGTGAAGTGGACGGATTTGGGGTATCCGGAGAAGTTGAAGGCGAGTGTGAGGGATTTGTGGGCGCATGCGAGTGTAGGCGTGCATGCGGGAAGTTATGGAGTGAAGGTGGGGAGTCATGCGGTGGTGGTGGTGAGGGTGGTGCCGGAGTAGCTTTGTTACACTCGGCGCATGTTCATGGCGCTTCGGATTTGCTTCATTTTCCTGGTTTTTTTGCGGGTTGGGTTGGCGCAGGGGACGGTCAATCCGGATTTTAAAAAGCAGCTTGACTACACGCGATCGCACTATACGAAATATGAGTTTCGGATTCCGATGCGGGATGGGATCAAGCTGTTCACAGCGGTGTACGTGCCGAAGGATATGGCGCAGACGTATCCGATTATCATGCAGCGGACGCCGTATTCGGTGGGGCCTTACGGCATAGACAATTACCCGGCGGTGGTGGGGCCTTCGGAGGTGGCGGAAAAAGAGGGGTTTATTTTCGCTTATCAGGATGTGCGGGGGCGGTACTTGTCGGAGGGGACGTTCATTGATGTGCCGCCGCATAAGACTGTGTTTAATGGTCCGCGGGATACGGATGAGAGCACGGACACTTACGACACAGTGGATTGGCTGGTGAAGAATGTGCC
>PMQB01000567.1:0-2103 GCA_003169195.1 Bryobacterales bacterium | reverse complement strand
AACTTTGGGTTCTATGTGTTTTTTAGTCCGCGCGGTGAGGAGCCGGAGCGTCCGAACCCGGGTGGGCCGCGGTTTGAGTATGGGACACAGGACCAATATGATTTCTATCTGCGGATGGGTCCGCTGGCGAATGCGAATGAGAAGTACTTCAAGAATCAGAACGTGTATTGGAATGACATTCTGAAGCACCCGGCGTATGACGAGTTTTGGCAGTCGCGGGCGCAAGCGCAGTATATGAAGAATGTGACGCCAGCGACTTTATTTGTGGGTGGGTGGTTTGATGCGGAAGATATTTCGGGTCCGCTGAAGTTGTTTCGCGCGATTGAGAAAGACGGGCCGAAAGCGGCGAACACGCTGGTGATGGGGCCTTGGTGCCATGGATGTTGGTCGCGAGGAGATGGGCAGACGCTGGGGGATTTGAATTTTGCGTCGAACACGGGCGAGTTTTTTCGGGAGCATATAGAGCTGCCGTTTTTTGTTCAAAATTTGAAGGGCAAAGGCGATGGGATCAAGGCGCCGCCTGACAACGAGATTCCGAAGGCTTGGGTTTTCGAGACTGGGAAGAATGAGTGGCGGCGGTTTGCGGAGTGGCCTCCGAAGAATGCGGTGGCTCAGTCGCTGTATCTGGGTGCGCACGGGAAACTGTTTTTCACTGAGCCGGGTCCGCAGGCGTTTGATGAGTATGTGAGTGATCCAGCGAAACCGGTTCCAGTGTTGACTGGGATTGGGGCGGGGATGCCACGGGATTACATGACATACGACCAGCGGTTTGCGGCGCGGCGGCCGGATGTGTTGGTATATGAGACGGAACCGCTTGAGAACGACATGACGATTGCGGGGCCGGTGACGCCGGTGTTGAAGGTGGCGACGTCAGGGACAGATTCGGATTTTGATGTGAAGTTGATTGATGTTTATCCGAATGATTATCCGAACCCCGATCCGAATCCGACAAGAGTGCAGATGGGTGGGTACGAGCAGTTAGTGCGAGCGGAGCCGTTCCGAGGGAAGTACCGGAATAGTTTTGCAAAGCCAGAGCCGTTTGTGCCGAATCAGCCGGCAAAGATCGAGTATGCGATGCCGGATGTTTGTCATACGTTCAGGACCGGGCATCGGATTATGGTGCAGATTCAGAGTAGCTGGTTTCCATTGGTGGACAGGAATCCGCAGGTGTTTGAGGACATACCGTCGGCGAAGGCTGGCGATTTTGTGAAGGCGACGGAGCGGGTGTTTTATGGGGGTGGAGATGGGTCGAGGGTGAAGGTGATGGTGGTGAAGTAGGTATGAGGCGGTGAACGTCACTGAGAAAGGGTAGAGCGAAAAAGGGGACACGCCTGTGAAAGCCGTTGGATCGGCTGTTTCTCACGGGCCCGGAGTGTCCCCTTTTTCTTGCTAGTCAGGAAGGGCGAAAGCAGTGACGGTTTGGCCGGAGGCGATGGCGATGTATTGTTTGTTATCGAACTGGTAGGTCATGGGCGAGGCTTTCCAGTTTTGGTTGGCGTGGAAGGACCAGAGTGGTTTGCCGGTGTCGGCGTCGCTGGCCATGAAGAGGCCGCTGTCTTCGCAGAAAAAGACGAGGCCGCCGGCGGTGGCGAGTGCCCCGCCCCAGGTTTCGCCGTGGCCCACTTCCGGGTATTCCCAAGTGATTTTGCCGGTTTGGATGTCGAGGGCGCGGAGGAATTTTTGCGGGATTTCGCCGGGGGCGGTGCGTTGCGAGCCGCCCAGGTATGATTTGCCGGCCTCCCATTCGGCGGGGCCGTTGTCGATATAGACATCACATTTTTCGAGAGTCTGGAAATAGAACAGGCCTGTCTGGGGCGAGAAGGCGGCGGAGTACCAGTTCGTCGCGCCATCTTGCGAGGGGCAGACTTTGGTTCCTTTTCCTATCTTCTCTAGAGGTGCGAGGACGGGGCGATGATCGGGGCCGATCTCGGTGGCCCAATTCAACTTTTTGACGAAGGGTTTGGCTAAGAGGAGTTGGCCTTCGATGCGGTCAAAGAGATAGAAGAAGCCGTTGCGATTGGCGCTGAGTAGGAGCTTGCGAGGTTGGCCGTGCCAATTGGTATCGACTAAGAGGAGCGGCTCGGTGGCATCCCAATCGTGCGT
>PMQB01000046.1 GCA_003169195.1 Bryobacterales bacterium | reverse complement strand
GCAGCGGGGCGTTGGAACGCGATGAGAATCTGGTTGTTCCAGCTGTAATTTGAAAACTGCGCCATGGCGTTTAGCCAGGTTTTGAAGAGTTCGCTTTGCCGAGCCGCATCGGTTTCGGAGGCGAGTTGATTGACGCTAGCCTCGATTTGTTCCGTGAGGGAGCGCGCTTTATCGGATGTCATGATTGAAATCTCCTTTGTGTCGTGTGCGTGCTGCACAGGACCAGGGGAGCTGGCGGCAAGTCAAGGCCGGAGCGAAGCGGAGTGCATTTAAGCCTTGACCGCCAGCTAAGATGGGCCGACAGCAGCAGGCAGGACTTTCCCTTTTGCACGGGAATCTATATCGGGAGAATGGGTGTTGGAACGATGCGCCTGCGGCTGATTTCGCGTAGCGACACCTTACTGCAAAGGGCCGAGGCCCTTAAGGGGCCTCCGTGGGCTCGAGATCGGCCGCAGCATGATCGGTGTTGGCCGAACGATCAAGGATTCGAATGGAGTCGGCTTTGAGTTTGACTACAAGCTGCTTGATTACGTGGTCGATAACTTTTTTGCCTGCGGGGACTTTGATGGTGCGGCGTATTCGTGTGTCGTGAGTTGGCCTTGGACGTAGACGAGAGCGCCTTTGACAAGACGCCCCGAAATCGCTTTGAAATTGGCTCCGAAACGACTTGGTGCCACTGGCTTTTCTCCTGCCACTCGTTGTTCTCGTCTTTCCAAGATTTCTTGGTCGCAACGCTGAACTTAGTGATAGTGGTTCCGTTGGCGTGCTTGACAGTTGCGTTCTGGCCAAGATGGCCGAGGATGGTTAGCTGATTGATCATTTGAGTTCTCTTTTCTGCCCGTATTCTCTTGGGCGACCCAGAGCTGAGTGCTCCGGCTCCCAAGTCGCTAAGGACCGCTTTGTGCGGGTACAAAAAGAATAATGTGACTTGAACCATCGGTTGGCCGTTTTGGCCATCGGTTGCTTCCTTTTTGGTTTGGCCAATCGATGCTTCCTATTGCTGCGGAAGCGATTTTCATCCCCAGGTCAGAAGAGGGGCCCTTACGGGGCCACTTCCGAGTCATCGACCGGTGGCACTTGCGTGATGTATCTGGAGGAACAAGTCCGCCGTGATATGACTATGGCGGTTTCCTAGACCCGCGTCGTCATGCTACCCTCTTTGAACGGAGGTTTGAAGAATGGCCGTGACGGTGTCGTTGAACCCGGCGGACTTCGCCTTGCACGTGATGAGGGCACCGACCGTTGCAGCTCCGGCGGTTCGTGGCAATCAAATGTTTTTTGACAGCACGCCCATGCGTCTTGAAGGCTTCGCCACGCTTCAGGGCGGTGTGGGCGAAGCCGCCTTGGATTGGAAGGTCGGTTTCATTCAGGCCCAATGGGTGGAGACGAACTGGTGCTCCTACCGTGGAGCCGCCAATACCGACGGCAGCATTTTCATTCAGCGGGGAAGGCCGCCTGCCCGCACTCAGGGAGCCTGCCGCGATTGCGTGGACGGCAGCCCCATGGCAAGCGTGTTCTACAGCACGAACCCGCTGCACCGCGAGGTGGCTCAGGGCGCTGCCGGTGACCGGTTCCCGCTGGTGCTGCGCGTCAATCACACTGACCAGCCCACCGACTCCTGCCCGCTCACGATTCGCAATACGCTCACGGGCAAGGATAACTTTCTGCAAGAAGCGCAATTCGAGTTCTTCTTCTGCACGACGCTGAGCGTACAAGACCCGGCAGGTCAATTCACACACCTGCTCGGCGTCTACTGGAACACGCGCTGGCATTACAGCTTTAGCCAGCCTGGAAACCGCGCCCAGGTCAATCCGCAAGGCACCGGCGCAACCATTGGTCATCCGTTCCGCGTCGGAGCCATCGACCCGCGCTTCGCTCCGGTCTTTACTTCTCCGGGGCAAGTGCAAAGCTGCAATGCTATCTTCAGGGCGGCGATGGCGGCATTTCAGCCTGGAGCGCGCAACCGCCACGAGACTCGAACATGGAGCAATTTCAACGTAACGGTGCCTTAATTTTCTTATCAGCCGCTCTCTTTCTGGCGGCTTCCTGCACTTCCCCAGCCACGCATGCCGATAGCGTCAAGCAGGAGGAGACGCTGGTGCTGCGCAATCTCGCCCGGTCGGGTGACCTGGAAATCGAGAATCGTGGCCCGGCCATCAATCTGAGCGGGCAGCTTATCGTTCAGCAGCTCGACGGCACGACCTGGCGCGACAACGCTATCGACCTCTTGTTGCTGGAAACCTGTACCTTCACCATCGAGCCGGGCTGCAAAACACTGGAACATGGCGCGACGCTCCGGCCCGCACACTGGAACGGCATGAGTTGCGCCGGGCAATGCCCGCAGGGTTGCCGCGCCAACATCTTTCTCGGCCCCGGTCAGTTTCGTTTCGTCGTCGCAACCTGCGACAAGAAACAACGCTTCTACGGCCCCGTCTTCACGCTTCCCGACCACGACCATTCGGAGCTGAAGAAAAAGTAAGGGTGGAATGCCTAGTCCGCAAGAGCACAGGGAAGTCGCGCATTAAGCCTTGAGTTCTGCGAAAGGCGAATCTATGCCGTTGCCAACGTCGCGAGTTCACCGACTTGGAGGGTACTGTGAGATGTCCGGGTTAAGGCCGTCATGGATAACCCTGCAATCAGCAAAATTAGACGCCGAATTGTGAAAGTTTGTCAGTCCGTGCTTTGAAGGTGACGTCAGCGGCAGTTTGTCCCCCTCGGCGAGTTGGTCCTCGACGCTTCCGATTTGGTCTTTTCGCTGATGAGGAGAGGGCCCTTACAGGGCCTCGACCGGTTCCTGCTCCGGGCCAGTTTCTTCCCCACGCTCAGCGCGATCCAGTTTCAAGATCGACGTGATATGGACTTCCCAGATGCGCTGCTTGACCGTGGTCTTCTTCTTGCCTTCGAGCGGCTTTTCGTACTCGCGGCTTCGCAGTTCTCCCTGAATCAGCACGTGGGCTCCCTTCTTGAGCGTGGCGGCGAAGT
>PMQB01000292.1:346-3788 GCA_003169195.1 Bryobacterales bacterium | reverse complement strand
GATACGGCGGCGGTGGGCATCCAAAGGTGGGGGCGATTAGCTTTCCGATTGGAGCGGTGGAAGAAGCACGGAAGGCGGCGGCGGAGATTAGGGAAGAATTGAGGGCTTGACGGAGGGGTTGGAGGAGTGGTAAGATCTTACTGGAGTCNNGGGATTCTCGATCTTGGACGCCAGGCACGGAATTCACGATTGAAGAATCCGGCGATGGAATTTTGTTGCGACCAGCGGGGCGTTTTCCGGCCGTTAGCCTGGATGACGTAGCGGGCTGTTTGCGGTACGAGCAAAAACCGAAGACACTGGCAGAGATGAACGACGCGATTAACGACGAAGTTATGGCGCGGCATGGTCGCGGTCGATACTAACGTTATTGTTCGACTTTTAACGGGCGACGACGTCACGCAGGCGGCCGTCGCCCGAGCCCTTTTTGGGACCGGTCCAATTTGGATTCCTAAGACCGTGCTTCTCGAAACGGGTTGGGTGCTCAAGAGTTTGTACAAGTTCGACGAAACTCAGATTTCTGAGGCCTTCAAGAAAATGTTGGGGCTGAAGAATGTCCAGGTCGAGGATGAGGCTGGCGTCGCTGCGGCCTTAGCACTCGTAACGGGACACGGCTTGGAATTGGCTGATGCAATCCACTTGAGCAGTCGCCCTCACGGCGTATCGTTCGTTTCCTTCGACAAACCTTTCATCAAGCGTGCTCAGCGGGCGGGTGCTACCGCCGTCTCCGCCTTGCCCGGCAAGGGCTGACTTCAAAATAATTAGGAACTTTACTAATTTGTTTTGAATCGAACCCTTAGCAGTGCTTATGAAGGAAGACCGGCGCGAAGAGTACTACCACACCCGAGTTAAAGAATCGGGGCCGCAATATGCCGGTTTTGATTTGCCGTCGGCCGAGATTTTATTAAGTTTGCGATACACGGAAGACGTGTTGCACCAAGCCTGTAGCCCGATTTTGGCGCAATATGGTTTGTCAAAATCTTCCGTAAATGTACTGATGCTCCTCCGGCATGGCCCGGCAGAAGGGATGCAGCTTCACGATTTGGGCGATCTGCTTTTGGTAAGTCGGGCGAATATTACGGGGCTGATCGATCATCTAGAACAGAAAGAGTATGTGACGCGAGTGGTTGATCCGAGCGACAGGCGGGCTCGTTTCGCGAGGATCACTACGAAGGGTATGGAATTACTGGACACGTTCATGCCGTTGCATTACAAGAACGTGAAATCCATGTTGCAGGGACTGTCCGAGTCGGAAAAGAGGATGCTTCTCAGTTTGTTGAAAAAAACACGGGAAAGTATTGCGGCACACGCGGATAGTTTGGAACAAGCGGCTGTGGCCGAGTTTACGAACGCGGAGTAAAGAAAATAAGAGATGGCACAAGTGCAGGAGCAGGAACCCAAAGCCAAAAATGAGGATGCCGGCAACGCGGCTCCCGGGCAGTTAAATTACGACAACGCGCCGGCCGCCCCCGTGGCAGACAACGGACGGAAGCGAAAGATTCGCTTCATCTTGCTGGCGGTGTTGGTGGTGGCCGCGATTGCGTCGATTCCGATTTATTCGTACTATGCAGCACGCGAGAGTACGGATGATGCGCAGGTGGATGGCCACTTGATTCCGATCAGTCCGCGTATCAATGGCACGGTGCTGGAAGTGCTGGTAAACGATAACCAGCATGTAAAGGCTGGCCAGCCATTGGTGAAATTGGACCCGGCCGATTATCAAGTGGCGCTGGCGCAAGCGCAAGCTCAATTAGCGACAGCGAACGCCAATACTTCCGAGTCAAGCGTGAATGTTCCGCTGACTAATATCAACACGCGTTCACAGATTGACACCAGCAGAACGCAGGTAGAGGAAGTTCGCGCTGCTGTGAACAGTGCGCAGCAAGCGGCCAACCAAGCGCAGGCGAACATCGGGTCGGCCAAAGCGGCGTTGGACGCACGGCAAGCGGATTACGAGAAGGCGCAGAAAGATCTCATCCGTTATAAAGACTTGGTTGCGAAAGATGAGATTTCGAAACAGGAATATGATGCGGCGGACGCAGCAGCGCGCGCGAGTGCAGCTAATGTTGAAGCGGCGAAAGCGAATGTGACGGTGGCTCAGCGTAACTTTGACAAAGCGATGGCTGACCTGGGGGAATCGCGGGCGCGTTTGCAGACAGCCCAAGTTTTGGAACAGCAGAGCGCACAGATTCGACCCAAACAGCAGGAAGCGAGTCAAGCGCGTTTTCAGCAGGCGCAGGCCGAGGTTCAGCAAAGAGACGCTAACGTGAAGCAAGCGCAGTTGAATCTCGACTACACGGTTTTGAAGGCTCCGGTAGACGGCGTGGTGAGCAAGAAGTCCGCTGAACCGGGCATGCAGCTGGCGGCAGGTCAAGAGATTATGGCGGTTGTGCCGTTAACGGATGTCTGGGTTACGGCGAATTTCAAAGAGACGCAGTTGAAGAAAATGCACAAAGGCCAAAAAGTGGAAATTGAAGTGGACACCTATGGCCGTAGCCGCAAATACACCGGACACATTGACAGCATTGCGGCAGCATCGGGCGGCCGGTTCAGCTTACTTCCGCCGGAAAATGCGACGGGCAACTATGTCAAAGTTGTACAGCGCATTCCGGTGAAGATCCTGCTCGATCCCGGCCAGAATGACGATGAACGGCTGTTGCCGGGCATGTCGGTGACGCCTGTCGTATTGCTCAACAACTAAGCGGTAATTCACGCAATGGCTACTGCAACTGCCGATGTGGCGCCGGCTCTCGCCGAACAGGCGATCTGGAAACCTAGATTTAATCCGTGGCTGATTGCGCTCACGGTTACGCTGGCCAGCTTCATGGAAGTGCTGGATACCAGCATTGCCAACGTAGCGCTGCCGCACATTGCGGGCGGTTTGTCCGCGAGTGAGGATGAAGCGACCTGGGTACTAACGTCGTATCTGGTATCGAACGCGGTGATTTTGCCGCTGAGCGGTTGGTTCTCGATGTTAGTGGGACGCAAGCGCTTCTACATGCTGTGCGTGTTCATGTTTACGGTGAGCTCGTTTCTTTGCGGCATAGCACCGACGCTGGGCCTGCTAGTGTTTTTTCGCATTTTGCAGGGTGTGGGCGGCGGCGGATTACAGCCAAGCGAACAAGCGATTTTGGCCGATACCTTTACCCCAAAACAGCGCGGCATGGCGTTTGCGGTGTACGCGATTGCTGTGGTCTTCGCGCCGGCCATTGGTCCCACCTTGGGCGGCTACATTACCGATCACTACAGTTGGCGATGGATTTTCTTCATCAACATTCCGGTTGGCATAGCATCCCTTGCGCTGTCGAGTTTCATGCTGGAAGATCCGCCCTATCTGGTCAAGGAGCGGAAAGCCAAGAAGAAGGCGAATCTGCAGGTGGACTATTTGGGCATTATTTTTATCGCCACAGGTTTGGGTTTCTTGCAGATCATGCTCGACAAGGGC
>PMQB01000292.1:0-306 GCA_003169195.1 Bryobacterales bacterium | reverse complement strand
GTGCTGATTCCGCAATTTCTGCAATTGGTGATGGGCTATTCGGCGACGGATGCGGGCCAAGTCATCTCGCCCGGCGGTTTTCTCATTATTGCGATGCTGCCTTTCGTCGGCATGCTGTTGGGCAAAGTGCAGGCGCGCTGGATGATTGGCATTGGCCTGGCGATCACCGCGCTTTCGATGTTCCACATGACGACGTTCAACACGAACATGGACTACCGATACGTGATGCTGGCCCGCTGTTTCCAGTCGGCGGGACTGGCGTTTTTGTTCGTGCCTATCAACACAGCAGCGTACGCTTTCGTGCCT
>PMQB01000076.1 GCA_003169195.1 Bryobacterales bacterium | reverse complement strand
TGACCGGCGCCGTCGTCGTCACTTGGTTGGTGATCGACCGCGCCCGGTGCCCCCGGTTGAACAACATCAAATGCCACGGGCGATTTTCCGTCACTCTGTCAATCTCTTCGTGACCTATCATCTTCTCGATGTGGGCCGCTTCCTTATCTGAGCCAGTGCCGACGATTATGTTGGTGTAGGCTTGCGCTGTGATCGTCTGCGCACCCTTTTCGCCATAGCGTTGTTCCAACTGAGGTAAATCATGGAAGCCCAACACGATCGGATTGCCTGACGCTCTTTGTTTCGTCATGCCGCTTTCGAGCTGGCCAATGCGGCCCATCGTCGCCGCTTCGTCGAGCACCATCCAAACGCGCGGGACATCGCGGTCATGGACTTCCGCCTGAGTGTGGAGAATTGCCATGTCCGCAATTGCTGTGTGCAAAGGCATAATCGCCTCTTGCGTTTCCGGCTCCGAGCAAAGGAAAATACAACCCTGGCGATTCTTTTTCCACTCCCGCAAAGAGAAGCGCCGCCGACCTTCGGGACTCGCCGGCATCATGCGCAACACTTTCGCGATTTCCCCCAAAGTCGTAAAGAGACTTTGAGACATATCGCTAATCTCAACCGTCGTAGAGCCGCCCCGGTTGAGGCTTCTATAGTGCTCTGTGCCTTTCACCCGTTTGAGGATTTCCGACTCGCCGCCCGACAGCCAAGCCCCGAGCCGCGCGCACGTCGCCGGCTCATTAGCCTCGTTATGAGCCGAATATCGAGACATCAGGTAAGCGAAGATTGCCCTCGGCTTACGTACGAAAAACGGCTGACTTCTGGGATGTTCTGGAAAGAAGCTCGAGGCCCATGGCGTGGCTTCAGGTTCGTCCGCCGCTTCGTCTTCCATCGCCCAATAGGGACACTCTTCTAAGCGCGGATCGATGGCCCAATCAATGCCAGGGCGATAAAACTCCCGGTAAAACTCACGTTTTGGATCATGCACCACAAACGTTTCGTTTCGAGCGCGGATCAACAGAATGATGTTCCGGATAAGAGTACTTTTGCCGCGGCCCGTGCCACCGAACAAATTGAGGTGATAGGGAAGTAACTCTTCACTGATCAGCGCTCTTGCGAAACGGCCAATCTCCAACGCTAAGCCAGGGCCTTCAGCCTCTGGCCAACGTACCCCAACAAAGCGCAAGCCTTGCGCCATCCAACCGCCTGCAGCCGCATAGCAAACGGGTGTTGCCGCCCATCGCCGACTCCTCCGGATGGCGGCTTGCACTTTCTCAGAAGCCAAGCGTTTGTACGGGAAGAACAGCCACAAACGCCACAGCGGGCCCAGCTGCTCCCGGTTGAAGCGCTGCCACCCCATAAACCGTGTACCGCGCCGATGCGTGCCGTCCATTGCGGAAAGACGCCGGCGGCGATCCCAATTAGCACCGAGGATCAGCAATAGGAGAAAC
Organism: Bryobacterales bacterium; assembly: GCA_003169195.1. Classification (GTDB taxonomy): domain Bacteria; phylum Acidobacteriota; class Terriglobia; order Bryobacterales; family Bryobacteraceae; genus Bog-105. Next base: position 12,926 of record PMQB01000076.1, on the reverse strand, counting down.
GAAACCGTCTCGGCAGCGACAAATACACCGTACCGGTTCAGTGCTGAGCCGTGATAGACGTGATCATGTAGCCAGGCGTGAAAGAGTTTCGGATTCACGCTTTGCTTTTGAATGATCAACTTATCCCCAAACTCTTCGGCATCCTCAACGCTGGCGAGCGCCAGCCCCGCAGGCGCATTTTCAAGAGCGACATCGTATTGAGCGGCCAACGGCTGCCCGCCTGGGGCCACAGCAAAGCTATCGCGCAAACTGAGCCAGTACGTCTTTTCGTAGAACCGCTGCAGGAAAGGACTCCTTACTTCGTTCAAAGCCCACCATGCCGGCGTCAACAATAACGCCGCGCATACCGCTAACAGCTTTCCCAACGGGATACGCAGGGGAAACGCCCCGAGCGGCCCGGTCGATTGACGCTCCACATTCTCCCCTGGCATGGTTAGAAACCTCCGTCCGACGACATGGACAGCCGCGGCGCTTGCGCGTGATGGCCGTGGTGTTGTCCGGCTTTTTGTAACAATCCTTGCGTGTTAGACAAGCCCCGCTTCAGGTCCTGCAACGCCAACACTTCACCTTTTCCGTGCGCGATCCCCTGACCGTAGCTCAAAGCCTGCCCTTGCTTTTCGGCTTCGCGCAAAACAGGTGCAAGGTTTTCGAGCGCTTTTTGATGACGCTCTTGGGCCTTCGCTGGGTCGTCTGTCGCGTAGTGCTGAGACAGATCAATGGTCTTGACGCCGGCTTCGATCTGGTTCGCGAGATTTGTAGAGATTGCCGCCTCAGCGGAGACGTATTTATAGCCCCGCTGTTTTTGTTCTTCGGCCTTTTTCTTACTGAAGTCCCGCAACTGGCGAACCAAGTCATCTCGTGAGTAACCTTGCTTTTGTGCGGGTGGTTGTCGCTCTTTAAGCTGTTCGCGTTGTTGTTGGCGTTCATGCGGCAACACGAGCCCCGCCGGCCGATCTAACTCAATGCCTTGCTTACGGTCGTAAATGTAACTAACTTCGTTTCCGCCGTCCCATTCGAGCTTTGCGGCCGCCACGTTCTCACGCTTTTGGATCTCACGCCATGCTTGCTGGGTTGCGTCCTCCAGATCTGGAGAATGAATCGTGTATGTTGTCTCGACTCCATCGTTCAACCTTGAGATGAGACTGTACTCATTCAGCGGTTCTTCCGGAATTACACTCGCATGCTGCAAAGCGTTTGATCCGAACCTGGCGTCGAATTTTTCGGCACTCTGAATCACTTCGGCGTCAAAGGTTTCACCCCGCGCCTGCCGTTGCGTCGCTGGCGCGACGCTTCCCACATATTCGGGAGTGACCACTCCCCCCTGATGTCCCGTTGGTCGTGATGCTGTTTTTTCTGTTGCCATTTTTATGAAATCCTCTTTTTGCCTGCGTTAGAACACCAAGAGCGGTTTCGCGTAAAAGCGCAAGCTTTGCTGCGAGACTGGTCCGAAATAACGCGAGTCGAAACTATCAGCGCTGTGGCCCGAAATCGCCCACAATCCGGCTGTGTAGATACCAAAGGCGTAATGCGTCAACGGCTTACCCTTCTTCGAAACCGCTTTAGGCCGCGTGTTGGGAATGCGCTGATTCCCAACCGCAAAGCCGTCCGCATCAAAGACAACCGGCGACGTGAGAGAGGCCTCGTACACCGTCTTGAGAACTGGCTGATGACCATCCGCACACTCGCCGCGCCCCAGTTCTAGCCCTGCGGCCAACGCCGTGCGTAACGTCTCAGCACTCAAGCAGACGCCCGCATAAGGCGCGCGCACCGCTTCCGTTTCGTACAGTCCCACCGGCACGCTATCCGTTGAATTAAAGCGCAATTGCGAGTGCTTCAAAGCATCTGGCAAACTCAACGCCAGCACTACGAAGACGCCCGTCAGTAAACCAAAAGCGATGTCTTTCATACTTATCGACCCCCCAAATTGATTGCTTGGTAAGGCCCCGAAAAGAGCATCGACTTCTGAACCGACACGTAGAACGGTTCGCCTGGCCGGATCTTCGGCGTCGGCTGCACGTTAAGATTGCGGCTCGTAAGCTGCTCCCCGAGCTGGCCCGCTTGCTGCCCAACGGCTGAACCCGCAATCTGGGTAGTCGTGGGATAACCGAGCGTGCTGTTTGTGCCGCTGTGATTTTGGCTGATTTGAATCCCGGCCGCAAAGATGGAACTCAGCAGGACACCGCCTACCAGGCGCTTGATGTGGTTGTCTGTCTGATCTTTCAGCCCTACCGCGCCATCGGCAGCATGTCCGACAAATTTGTCCAGATTGATGTAACTGCCATCAGGGAAACGCAAGTACGTCCAAACTACTTGAACGCGATTCTGCCCATAACTCACCGACGAATTGAATTCGCCGGCGAGCAGAGAGCCCGCGGGAATCATAATGAATTTGTGTGTGGGCGAGTCGTACACGTCATCCTTGACTTGCGCCACCAGATCCCCCGGCAAGTCAGTCACAACACGCGTAGGCAATATCGCGACAATCTTGTCGCCGCGTTCCACCACCCAGCGGGAAAGCGGCGCCACGCGCGTCGTTTTTAGGTAATCGCCTTCTTCTGCCTGCTGAAACTTGCGCTTGCCGTTTTGCTGATTCAGGTCCGACTCTTCGCTCACAGCCATTCCCGGCGTTCCTGCTCCAAATGCCGGATAACCCCCACCGCTCGTCACTGGCCGAGTGATACCGTTGGCTGCCTGGCTGAGTTGTGAGATCCGATCCAATTCCGCTTGAATCGGATCGCTGCTCCTTTGACTAGTCGCGCTTTGAGTGGATCCGTTCGCCACAATGCCGGTAGGCGCTTGAATCGCCGCCTGCCTCCGTTCCTCAGCTCTGAGGCGCGCCGTCTTCGAACGATCTTCCGGCTCGGGCGACTGGCCATAATTCGTTTGCGGAGGGACGAAGTAGTACTGCACGGGTGCGGGGTTTGCTCCGGGTGGCGGATTCCCACCACCAGGAAACGGATGAGCCACCGTGTTTACAGCTCCGCCGATCACATGCCCCAGAGCGTCCACCGGTCCGAGGTTCTGAGTGCTGGCCGCTACGTTGGTAGTAGTCGCGCCCCCACCAGTCACCGCACTCAACGGAGTAGCGTCAACCCGCCCGCGCACCGTCGATCTATTACTCTGCGCTGAATCGTGCGCCGTCGTTTGTGTTACGGTGACTTCGGCCTCATGCTGCTTTTTGAGAATCCGTGTGCGGAAACCCATGATGACAACGCCGACAAGGAGAGCGAGAAGGGCCACTCCCACCCACACGATGCCGTTGCTCATCGCACTTATCACCTGAGGCTTTCGCCCCGCCAAATTGAGTGAATTTGTAGACGTCGCCATTTATTTAGCCTCCTTTTTGTCCGCGTCGTTATGGATGCAAACTTTTTGCTGGTTCTTGCCGACGCCTTGCAGCAGACAGCCTCGGTCAAAGAGCGCATCCACAATCAACTTGTTTTCTTCCCAGTGCGAATTCGCGGGAATCGGCCCAGCGGCTCCGGTAATCTCAAACGCCGGCAACCCGAGTTTGCGGACTTGCTGAGAGAGTTGAATTTCCGTGCGTAAACCGTTGTCGGCCACGCTCACCGGCACCATGTAATGGGCTTGCTTGCCCCTCAGATCTAATGAGTACTTCCAGTTCTTCATCTCCCGATTCGGTGCGAGCGCTTCGAGGCGTACCGCCTCGTCTGCCTCTGCCTTCTTCGCTAACTCCGCTTCTTTCCGCCGGCGCGCTTCCTCTTCCGGATAGGTGAAAGCGATTCGCGCTATATGCTCGCGCTGGGTCGCGATGAGCCGGAAATAATACACCCGCTTGTTTGTGCCAACCGTCAGGGTCGTTTCGACATTCGCCACTGTGGGCTTGATGATCAGGTAATCGAATTCAGCCGCTCGATCGCCACCCTTGTGAACGCTGATGTGAAACTCGTCATCACCCACGTCCACATCTTTTTCGGTCGAGTGCTCACCTGGCTCAAGGTCGATTTCCGTCACCTGCAGCAACGCGCAAACAATCGGAGCGATACCTCCACCAAACGTGTAAATGACCCGCCCATCCGGCCCCGGCTTCGCTTGCGGATCTGTGCCGAAAGCTGCATCAGTCAACATCAAGGCGGATCGAACATTCACCGGTAACGGAGCGGTTCGCATCAAAGCCAATGGCTCAGCAGCCGATAGAGTCTTACTGTTCTTACCCTTCGCCGGCGCAGCAGGAGGAGGATTCACCACGCCTGGCTGTTGGCCACCTGGCCCGACCACGCCGCCTTGCGCACCCAACATGGCCAACGCTGCGTTGTATCCCGCTGCCCGTTGCAGAGCTGCCTCGCGGGTCATAGCAGGCTTCGTGGGAGTAATGGCTTGCTGTTGCTGACTCCAGAGAGCCACTCCCACAAAAAGAAAACTAATCAGTCTGAAAAAAGTCATTGCTGCACCTCGTTGAAAGTTAGTTCCGTCGCCAGAATCCCCATCGGGTTTTCTGCGCGCGCTTGCTCGTTGGTTGGAATTTTTGTGGCATACGTAATCCGTGCGTGCCACATTTTGCTTACCGTGTTCTGGCCGGAAACGGATGTACTGATCTCCGTCCACCAAAGGCCGTATGTGTTCGCGCCTTCGCGGTCGAACGTGCGATATTGCACCGTTACGATCTCGCCCCTATTTGCCCTGGCAATCGGATCATTTGCGTCGTACCACTTCGCTACGGTGTCGCGCGCTTGAGAGCCATCGCCCACAAATGCAAACGCTCGATCCCAGTCCGCTTTTTGGGCCACACCGTCCGAAGTCACAGTTCGCCAGGATGTGACGAATTTCTTCAACTCCTCGACTCGCACGATGTCCCACGTCGCATCGTCCATATTGGCCGGCTTGATGGTACCGGCATAATTCACTTGTGAGCCGGTCCGGTCCAACATGTAAAGCTCAGTGCGTGATGTTGACGCTAAGTGGAAAACACCATAGCCCAGGCCGCCGCAAAGCAAAACCAAGGCGAACGCCATAATTTGCCAGTTGCGCTTTCCAGAGAGTAACGACGAATAACGCTCTTCCCAGTTGCGCTGATAAAGCTTTTGCTTCTCTTGAACTTCACTTTCAACCCACCGGTCCTCAGTCTCGTGAATCGGCCCGGCTTCCAATAAATTCTGCATTTTCTTTTATTCCCTTTCCTTTTGTTACGAATCCAACCCGCCGAAATCTCCTGACGGCCCGGCGCCGTTCTGGTGATTACCGTTAGAACCTGCCGCCGTCATCGCAGCCGCCGCATGCGAACCCGCTGCCGCTCTTTGACCCACACCACCCGAAGCAGACGATGCAGCCGCAGCCGTAGGCGCCGCCGCGGCAGTCATCGTCGCCCCGCCGCCTCCCGCTGAAGCAACAGTGGCCGCCCCGGCAGCGGCTCCTGCCCCAGCTCCAACACCGGACGCCAAGAGAGCCGCAGTCATCCCCGCACTCACCGCCGCACTCATCGCTCCCCATATTTCGTTGTGGCTGAGATTCGGCCCACCGCCTAAGATGCCGGCCGCTATGGACGGGCCACGCCAACAAATGACGGCATAGATGACCGCGCCGCACGCAATAGCCCAGCACGACAGCACGCCATCTTGCGTGAGAGGAGCCCCGGCCGCCAATGCTTCCCAACTCGCCGCGATTGCCTTTGCAGCGTTGACGAGGAAATACAGGGTCATCAAGCGAACGCCGCTCGCCACGCCGTAGCTGAAATAACGTTCGACGTACGTTCGCGTCCAAGTTGAGCCTCCAAACGCCAGGAAGAAGAAGCCCATCCCCATCGCCAAAAAAGTCTGTACTTTCGTGACAACGAATTCAATCGTGATCACCGCGAATGAGATCACAATCACCACGGCAGCGAAGACCATAGCCAACCCTGTCAGTGGATCGCTCAAAAGACTCGCCGTGAAAGCGGTACCGAGCAGTTTTCCCGCGATTGTGAGACCCTCGACAAACATGGCGCCTGGTGCAATTGGTTGGCCTCCGTTCACCGCTTGACCAACAGTGGTGAACATGTCGACGATGTTCTGAGTCCAGGCTGGACCGTTGAGCAACAAATCCAAAAAGAGCGCGATCAGTAAAAGCCTGTTCGTGGTGCTCATGATCGCGGCTGTGACATCGCCTCGATACGTTTTCCACAAACTCCAACCGAAAAACGCCAGATCTAAACCAGCAAGCGCCGCGAACAATTCAAGCGCGTACGGTTGCACCGTCGCGATCCAGTTCGGCCACAACTTGTTGTAACAATCAAGAAGATCGCCTGGGGCGGTAAAAGTCGGAGCAGGTGCGCCTTGAAAAAACAGGAAAAGCAACATCACCGCACCGCCTTTCCCGCCTGGCCAAAGCACCACACCCCGCCACGCACTAAACCCTTAACCAGAAGCACAGCCAGGCCGATGACAAGGCCGATGGGTACGGCGAATAGCAACAGCACGACACCGCCGCCGTTTCCCGCCCGCGCGGTCAACAATACACTCGCGAGAATTCTGTCTAATTTGGTCACTTGAATTTCTCCTTTTTAAAACTTCCCTGGCTGTGCTTCGCGTACCTACCACGCCCGCATATCAGCCTGAATGGGCACGAAGGTGAAGGCACTCCCTTGCGCTGTTTGTTGTGTCTGCTGCATATTGAGTTGACCCGTGGTGAAGGCCGCGTTTGAACCGATGTTCTGAATCATCAGCATTCGCAGCTTCTGCAACTGCGCCACGGTCTCCAGGCCAATCGAATTGCCAAGCTGAATACTCTGGTCCTGGCCGTTCGGTTGCTGGTTCATCATTTGGACTTGGGACATCCACTGCTGTTCGTTCTGCAGCATGTTGCCCTGAAAACCGGCACTGTTCGCCGCTCCGCGAATAGCACTCAATGCGCCCGTCGACCACTTCGTATACTGTGATGCGAAATTCACCATCGGACTGGGTGAATACGAGCCGAACTGAGTCCGGAAGGTTGTATCCATTTGAGCTAGATTCAGCGCTAACCCTTGCGATCCCGCCAAAACATTCGAGAACATGGCCAGGTCTGCGGCGATGTTCGTGCTCGGATGCGTGACCAACTGCTGCACTTCCCGCGCCATCATCGTCGCTTGCTGGATCGTGCTCAACGCCGTCTGCACATCCTTGATGTACTGCAGGAGTTGAGTCACGTGGCTCAGCATGGTGTTCGCCTCCGTTCCCGGATCGGACACCACAAACTGAGCCTTTGCCTCTTGCAGAGGCATCATGAGCAACGCCGCCGGCAACACGGCGAGCGCTCCCAAATAAGAAATGCGAGACATGACTCTACGCATATTGAGCCGCCTCCTTAGCGGCTACTTCATCGCCAAAGGCGAGAAACTCTAAACGCTGCGCTTGAGCAGACAAGCCCCTTCGTCGCAGCCATTCCACCGCCGCGCGCGGCCGTCCATAGCGCTGAATCAGCGAGTCCAACGCCGGGCGGTCCGAATCTCCGGACGCCAGCAAGGCCAGCATCACCGGCCCCAGTTCAAGGGAAATCATCCGCTTACCATCCGCGTTCATGACGTAGTAATCACGCTTCGGAGTAGCGGAGGCGATCGCGAGACAATCCATCTCACTGCAGCCGAGCGCCTGATAATTTCCCTGCCCCGCGAAACGCGCCTGCACGTTCGGAAGACAAATCGTGGTTGCGCGCTGCTCCAACACCGCACCCGCCAACGGTGACGCCAGCGTTTCAGAAAGCTCCTGAATCACAAGCCAAATCGCCAGATTCAGCGCGCGGCCCTCGAATAAGTACTCTTTGAATGCCTTCGCCGCGATGGGATGCGAGAGCGCTTCTCTGAACTCATCCACAAACATGAACGTCGGAACATCCGAACTCAGACGCCGGCGTATCCGCTCAAAGATGTAGAAGAGCGTGCCGTTCATGATCTTCTGGTCGAGCGCATAGAGACGGTGCATCTCGAATGTCACCAGGCGCGCTAACCGTAAACCGTCCCGTTCTCCGTTCAGAATGCTGTTCAAGTAGAACTGCAAAGCGTTCTTCAGCGCGGGAACTCCGCACGCCATGTACAGCGCCGTCAAACTACGTGAGCCTTGTGAGCGCGACAACAGATAGACCGCTTGCCGGATGTCCTGACGAATCTCTGGAGTAACGGTAAGCCCGTTCAGTTCGACCAAAAACGATATGTACTTCTCCGCCCAAGCACGTTCTGAATCCGTGTCGATGGACGCAAGCGGGCATAATCGCTCGCCGCCCTCCTGACTGAGTTCGATGTGAGTCCCACCAAGGCAACGCGTAGCAGTGTAAAGACCGTTCTTCTTGTCAAAATTGAAAACCTGACCGCCATACCGCAGGGCTTGCGCCATGCTGAGCGCGATGAGGGAAGTTTTGCCGTGTCCGGTTGGTCCGACAACAAGCGCGTGTCCGACGTCTGCCACATGGCCGTGGAAGCGATATGGAGCGCCGCCAGCCGTCGCCGCGTAAAACATCGGCGGAGACTGTGGCGGAAACTTGTCGCTTGGATTGAACTCGTGTCCGCGCCATGGCTGCGACAGCGGCACCATGTGAGCAACGTTCACAGTGTTGAGTACCAGCTCGCGACGTTCCTTATATTGATGACCAGGAAACGAACCGAGCCAGGCCGCCACCGCGTTTACCGTCTCAATCCGCGAACCAAACCCGCAACGTCGCAAAGCCGCCGTGATGGTGTCCGCCTGGTCTGCCATTTCTGCCAGAGTGGACGCCATCAAAATCACCTTGCCGGAATAACGGCAATTGATCTCACGCCCGTGCTCTGCTTTCGAAGCGCCTTCTCTCGCGTCCGCCGCGAGCCTCAGCGACTCATCGTCGAGGTCATGGACATCGACAGAGCGAAGCTTTGCCTTGATACCGCCTTGCCCCTTGGATTTCCATTTACTCTTTGCGTCCTTAAAAACCTCCGTTGCTTCGACATCGCTTAGAATCTGCGCTTGATGCGAAAACCGGAAAGATAGTGGAACCGCATCCATCGCCCGTAAGATTCCGGCAAAGCTCAGATCGGGGAACGAATTCACCGCCAGCACTCGAACGAAACGGCCCGGTAAGATTTCATTGAGCGGATCGCCCAACTGCAGCTCACCGCCGCCCGTGAAGTCATCGCCCGCAATGTACTGATTCAGATCAACCGGGATACCCGGCACCGCAAACGGAAAACGCTCACCCGTCACACACAACCGCAAGTACTCAAGCAATCCGTCGCAATGCTGATAGGCGTCGCCCACTACTCTCCGATAGCCCTTCAATCGCCGAACAGTTCGCAGATTCGCCCGCAACGCTGAATCAATCTGCCGAACCTTTGAGGTGAACCGGCGAAGCTCCTCATCTATACTTTCGAGCCTGTTCTCATGGCCGCCCAGTAGTTTGCGGCTCAGCTTTTTCAAACCCTTTTCTTTTGTTTCGTACGAAAGGCAAAAGAAATACCGACTCAGCCGCGGCGCTCCCTCGACACCACTTCGCGTAAACCACTCACGCCGCTCTTCCTCCACCATCTCCGCCATCGGGTCTAACCACTTGCCCGGCTGCGTTGTGTACTCTGCATACTCTTCGCGAATCAGATCGCATTGCAGCGACCACCCGCGGCCCAGCGAAAACACCTTCGCCAGCCGGTCCGCCATCGCAAAGCATTCCTCAAGCGGGAGCGCGTCCATATCTTGGCCCGCAAATTCCCACGCCGCCAAGTAAATCCCCGTTGACGTCTTCACAACGCCATCCGCCGCTAGCGCAAAATAATCGATCAGGTCCGCTAGACCTTTGACCTCTTTACGCGCTTCCCGCTCGATGAACATGTTTCTAAAACCTCCCTCGTTGAATTTCTTGAAAAGTTAGCGGGTGCGCCACCGACGCACCCGAAGTCTGTTCGCTGTCCAAAAACCTTGGCTGTAGCGTTGGCTCTCGCGGTGAACAGCAATGAGATGTGGATCTTTTTGCGCCATTTCCTGTAAGAGATGCCGCAATAAAAAGAACAAGAAAACGGCTCCGCCGATGCCGTACACTGACGGCACTGAGTAGCCGATGATGATGCACAGCACGAGTGCCAGCATGATCGCCGTCGGTTCGCATCCCACCAATAAATGGGGACGGTTGGCCGATTGCCGGATTGGTGCGCAGAATTGCGCGGGGATTTCGATCTCCATGGTTTCCCTCTTAAATCACCGCGCCGGCCACACCGGGAATGAAGCCCAAGAGCGAACTAGCTCCGAGGGCCACACCGCCCACGAACAGCACACCCATCGCGCCCGTTTGCAGAGCGCTACTATCGTGCGAATGGCGATACCAGCTCACTGCTGCGCCCACGGTTGCGATGAGCGCCAATCCGTAAGCAAGCGGCCCCGCAACTTCTGTGGACAAACCTCCAATCGCTTGTGTCGCCACCAGCCGGCCGCCGCCTAAGGCCCACATCATCTGTGAGACAAAAGCGAGCGAGATTAACCTAAAAAGCGAAACCAGTTTCAGTAGTTTCCGTTTCATCTTTTCCTTCCTTTTTGAACTGACTCAACTACAAATGCAAAAGATCGTAGTCCTGGCGTGCGTGATCGAAACCACGCACCGCCACCACTTGACGAACCTTTCTTCCGGCGGCGACACGTTCGTCACCGTCAATGAAGATCACGAGCCCGATGGCGGCCGCGATTCGCTCGCGAACAACGCCGTCATGGCTTCCTAAAAACGTTTCGAGCTTGCGCAGCCCTGACACTGCATCGTCCGCGTGAATTGTCGCGAGGCCTCCGCTGTGTCCCGTGTTCCACGCTGAGAGCAGCACGCGCGCCGGTTCAGTCGATCTCACCTCGCCCACTACGACTCGCTTCGGCACCAGGCGCAATGAGGTCTTCAGCAGTTTCGCCTCATCGACCACACCGTCTACAGTCCGCATCGCAATGTGATTCGCCAGACAACACTGCAACTCAACCGTGTCCTCAATCACGACCACCCGGTCACCGGGAGTTTGCCCGCACCAGTCATCCATCAGCGCGTTAGCCATCGTGGTTTTGCCGCTGCCCGTAGCACCAACCAGTAAGATGTTCAGCCGGTACGAATTCGCAAGGCTGATGACGTCGACGTGAAGAGCGCCTGGTCGCACACCATCAAAAAACGAAGACCGCCTGCTCTGCACGTTCAGCGGATCATGGCAATTTGTCAAAACACCTTGCTCGGCGTAATCGCGTAACCTGTAAATCTGCTTTGCGCGTGTTCGAATCGCAAACGCAGCATCGGTCACCACTGGACGAATCAAACCTTCAATGCGATCGCCAGTCAGCGGAAACGTAGTTTCGAGAACCGGGTGAGTCGCGTTCAACTCACACTCTTGTTCCGTTGCGATCCCCTGCAACAGCAGCGTGACGTCGGAGGTTGCCATCACGCCTTCCTGCTCGAACCCGCGGCCCAGACGATTCACCCACATGGCGCCATCCGGATTCACACACACGTCTAAAACGTCCGCCTGCCCTAGAAGTGTAGGAACTGCCCCGGCGTAGTGCGCAATGATGTCGAGCGACGTTGATGTCATGCAGCCACCGCCGGCAATCGCCGCCGCGCGCGTAAAATAATTTCGCGAATAAGTCCGTTTGTGAATCCGCCTGCTCGGCATTGTTTTGGAATCTGTCCGCTTTGCGTCTTCGCGCAAGCAGAGCATTTCTCGTTGTTCTCTCCCGAATGCTCCGAGAATTGGTGACCGCAGTCGCAGAGCCACTCAGCGCGAAGGCCACGCCCGACAAATACAAGCCGCTTCCTCACCGCTTTCCTCCGTTCTGTTTGAGAATCCGAGCGGCCGCAAGTGTCCGAAGACTCTGCATCTCCCCCCGTGGTTTTCGTTTGCTTCGCGACTCCATGAGCAACACAGTGTGTGCCCATTGCGCTAGGTCCGTGCGTTCAATTGGTGTGTCTTCACGTTCAGCAACAGACACGCGCAAAGCATTGCTACTCATAGTTCTTCCTTTCGGGGTTTGAGTTTGCTCACCAGCTTTTTCACTTCCGACAGTTGAGCCAAGATCAGTTCTTCGCCGCGCTTGTCGTCCTCGCCGGCAAACTCCGTAGCCGCGTCCATGCACACCTTCCGCGTCCACTGGCTTAGCGTTGCGCCCGAACCTCGTGCGACTTCCGTCAACAACTCTTTCTCCTCTGGCATCAGCCTCGATCGGAGCAAAGCGGTTAATTTTTTACTGCGCCCTGGTTTCATGTGTGTGCTCTCAGATGGCCCTTTGCTGGCTTGCGTATACAATAGCGATGTACGTACTTGCATGTCAACACTTTTTATGCAAGGCGGTCGCATGAGAGACGACACGCCCCTAGACAACGTCTTTGCGTTTCATACACTTAGGATTAAGAAAATAATTCTTTTCCCAGGCTGGTTTCGATCAACAAGAAACACATCGAGACGGAAGATATGACCCTTCCTCCGTCTTTTCCGCAGAGTTTCTACCGCGCATTAACCAACGGTGCCAAGAAAGCCGGCATGACGCGGGCTGCCTTCGCTATGAAGGCCGTTCGCTTTTACGCAGCTAGTCTTGAGAAACGCAAGTCAACTACAGCGAAGGCGCTCGGGGTTCTCGATGCCGAGAAGTTCGCTGCGATGAGTCGCAAGGTCTCAAAAGAATGGTGGTCTACTCTAACGCCGCAAGAGAAAACAGAGCGCGCCAAGAAGGCCGCTGAGGGCCGATGGGGCAAGAGCGACACGAAAAAGAAGTAGCTTACGGCCCTCGTTGATTCATCACGTTTCCCCCAAGCACTCGAAGAACATAAGCTAATTTTTACGGTGCTTCAACAACAAACGTGCAAACACAGAAGTATTTTTTCAATCCCTCGATTAGGCGGCCCGCGCTGATCGTTTTGCATTTTGCCCTCTACTGATAAAAACGCACGTTTTTTGGCCGATGTGACAAGCCCTTCAAGATTTTTTCGGTGTTCACGCATTTCGGCCTCTACTTGCTAACACGCACGTTTTTGAAGTTTTGTGACAA
>PMQB01000359.1 GCA_003169195.1 Bryobacterales bacterium | reverse complement strand
ATAGACTCCAAATATTATCCCAGTTTCGCCTCCTCTTCACTCAATTTTTCCCCTCCGCCCCCACCTTCCTTTTAGCCTCCCATGTCCCCTGCCCGGACCTCCAAAACCTTCCGCGATTTGCTAGTCTGGCAAAAAGCCCACGGCTTCGTTCTAGCCATCTATCCCCTAACCGCCTCCTTCCCCAAACACGAACTCTTCGGCCTAACCTCCCAACTCCGCCGCGCCGCCAGCTCCATCCCGGCCAACATAGCCGAAGGCTTCACCCGTCGCGGCCGTCCCGACAAAGCCCGCTTCATGAACATCGCCCACGGCTCCTTGGAAGAATGCCGCTACTACCTAATCCTAGCCGCCGACCTAGGCTACGCCGACACCAGCAAACTCTTGGAATCACTAGAACAAGTCAGCCGTCTCCTACACGCGTACACCCAAGCCATCCTCAATTCCGTGCCTTAACTTCTGGCTTCCGGCTCCTGGCTTCCGGCTCCTCCTGGAGAAAGTCCACCCCAACCCGTAGTACCCCCATCCCCCGCACACCCAAAATGAAGTGTTCATCATCCTTTACACCACACCACCCCGGGTGTATCATAAAGCTACCCCCGAGAATTTCACGAAGGAATGGTATCTCCGTTTGCTGAAACTTAAGCGTGTCGAGATTCACGGGTTCAAATCTTTCTACGATAGAACCGAGATGCGATTCAACGGCAGTGGCATCGCTGCCGTCGTCGGTCCCAATGGTTGCGGCAAGTCCAACCTGAGCGACGCCATCAGCTGGGTCCTCGGCGAACAATCCGCCAAAAGCCTCCGTGGCGCCCGCATGGAAGACGTCATCTTCGCCGGCACCCGCGACAAAAAAGCGCTAGGCATGGCCGCAGTGACGATGACGCTCGTGCCCGACGAGTCCAAGCTAAATCTCTTGGACCGTACCAAGCACGAGGCCTCCGCCCCGGTCGATATCACCGCGCCTGCCGAGGTAGTCATCAGCGAAGCCCCACTCCCAATCCCTGCCGAATCCGAATCGGCGGAACCCGCCCCTCTCGCCGCCACCCTCAACGGCAACTACTCAGCAGACGCTCACGGCGACTCCAAAGCCGAAATCCTCCGCCACACCGAGCGCACCGGCGAAATCACCATCACCCGCCGCCTCTATCGCTCTGGCGAAAGCGAATATCTCATCAACGGCAAAATCTCGCGCCTGCGCGACATCCAGGACCTCTTCCTCGGCACCGGCCTTGGCCCCGAAAGTTACGCCATCATCGAACAGGGCCGCATTGGCCAGATTCTCAGCAACAAACCGCAAGATCGCCGCGCCGTCATTGAAGAAGCCGCCGGCGTCACCAAGTTCAAAACCCGCAAGCGCCTCGCCGAAGCCAAACTCGAAAGCGCCAAACAAAATCTATCGCGCGTATTCGACATCCTCGAAGAAGTCACCCGCCAGGTCAATTCGCTCAAACGGCAAGCCGCTAAAACCAAGCGTTATGGCGAACTGCGCGCCGAATCCGTGGGCCACTTGCGCCAGTTGCTCGCCGCCAAATTCCGTCATCTCGAACGTGAAACGGCTAAAGTCGCCATCGAACTCAATCTCGCCAGCACTGAACTGCAAACCGCGCAAGCCACCATTCAGGAACGCGAAGCCGAACAAACTACCGTTCTCGAATCCACTTACTCAAACGAGCAGGAACTCACCGCCGCCCGCCAAATCCTGGCCGATCTCAACGTCGAAGCCGAACGCGCCCGCGCCAAGTTCGAATACCAAGCCAAACAGGTCGAGCAGATTGACCAGCGCCTCACTGCCTTCGATCGCGAAGTTCACACCATCGAACAGCAGCAACAGGAACGCGCCCTCGAACTTGAACAGCATTCCACCGAATGGGAAACTCTCGAAGCCGAACATAACGATAAGCGCGGCGAACTCGAGGCCAAAGCCGCTGAGCGTCAGGAAGCGCAAAACCGTCACGTCGAACAGGAACGCGGTCTCGAAGCCGCCCGCCAGCGCGTCTTGCGCATGTTGGGCGAATCGTCCTCACTCAAAAATCGCATCACCCAAATCGAAGCGCAGTTAGCCGCCGCCGTTCGCGATAGCGACCGTGCCCAGGAAGAAGAGCGCCATTCCAGCGGCGAACAGGAACGTCTCCTCCAAATCCGCGCCGAACTCGCCGAACGTCTCAAGGTCGCCCAAGAGCAACTCCAATCCGTCAGCGCCCAGCGCCGCGAAGTCGAACTCGAACTGCAAGGCAAGCGCAATCAGCTCCACGAAAGCCGCCAGGCCGCCGACCGCCTCCGCAGCGAACACTCCCGCGTCAAAGCTCGCAAAGATTCCCTCGGCGAAATCATCCAGCACCGCGGCTACACCACAGAAACCGTCAAAGAAGTGTTCGCCGCTTCCGAAAGAGGCGCAACCGGCGAATTCAAACCCGTTGGCGTCTTGGCCGATTTCCTCGAAGTCGATCCGCAATTCGAAAAAGCCACCGAAGAATTTCTGCACGACGAACTCGAATTCGTCGTCGTCCGCAATTGGCAGGATGCCGAACAAGGTGTCGATCTCGTCCGCGGCGAACTCAACGGCCGCGCCACCTTCCTCGCCGAACATACCGAAGACATCTTCGATGGCACTACCGAAACACCGCAGCCGCAGGGTTGGGATGAGTCGCTCACCAAACTCACCTCCGTTCTCCGCTTCACCAACGGACTCACCGAACTGCCCAAGCACCTTCTGCCGCGCATCGCCAATTGCTACATCGCCGCCGATCGTGGCCTGGCCCGCCGCCTCGCCACCCAGTTCCCGCATTGCTGGTTCCTCACCTCCGAAGGCAGCAGCTATCACGGCCGCGCCATTACCGGTGGCAAAGAATCCGGTGCTGGCCCTCTGGCCCTGAAACGCGAACTCCGCGAAATCACCGCCCTCGAACAAACCAAGCACGAAGAGATGCTGGCCGCCCAGGCAGCCGTCGCCGATCTCGAACAGCAAATCGCCCAACTCAGCGAACATCTCGAAGCCCTCCGTTCCGAACAGCAATCGCAGGAAAAAGGCGTCCTCGCCTTTGATCACGAAACCCGTAAGCTCAGTGAAGAATCGCAGCGCGTCGGAGCTCGTCTCTCGCATGCCCGCAACGAACTCGAACGCATCTCGCGCGACCGTCTCAAACTCGAAGAAAGCGGCGCCCGCGATCACGCCAGCCTTGCCCAAGCCGAAGAAGCTCGCGCTAATGAAGAAAGCGCTCTCGAAGCAGCTCGCGAATTACTCAGCGTCCTCCAGGCCGAAGTGGCCCGCACCGCCGAAGAACATGCCGCCGTTCGCGCTCACTTGGCCAGCCTGGAAGAGCGCCGCCGCTCTCTCGCCGCCAGCCGCGCCCGGCTCGAAACACAAATCCGCGATTTCGCCAATCGCCGCGAAAACATTCTGCGCGAAGCCGAACGCCTCACTGCCGAAAAAGCCCAGTTCATTCGCAGCAATGAAGAACTCGATATCAAGCTCACGGAACTCAAAACAGTTCTCGTCGCTACCGACGCTAACGTCCTCCGTCTCGCTGAACGCGAAGCCGAACTGCGCTCTCGCCTGGCCACCTCCGAAGAAGAATTGAAACGCCTCCGCGCCTCCGCCCAGGAAGTGCAGGAAAAGCGCGGCGAATTCCAGGTCGCCCTCGCTCGTGGCGAGTCCGATCTCAAGCACCTCGAAGAAACCTGCCAGAAGGAACTCGAAATCACGCTGCAGCAATTGGTCGAAGGCGCCGAAACCATCGCCGACGAAACCGAACTCGCTGAAATCGAAGCCAAGTACAACGAAGTCCGCCGCAAGATAGAAAACCTCGGCCCCGTCAATCCCACCGCTCTCGAAGAGTTCGAAGAATCCTCCCAGCGTCAGGAATTCCTCAACACCCAGCGCCAGGATCTGCTCGATTCCATCCGCGATACGGAAAAAGCCATTCAGGAAATCGATGGCGAATCGCGCAAGCGTTTTGGCGAAGCCTTCCACGCCATCAACGCCAATTTCAAAGTCATGTTCCAAGTCCTCTTCGGTGGCGGCGTCGGCGAAATGCGCTTAACCGACGAAGAGAATCTCGCCGAATCCGGTATCGATATCGTCGCCTCCCCTCCCGGCAAAAAACTGCAAAGCGTTCTGTTGCTCTCGGGCGGCGAAAAATCGCTCACCGCCATGGCGCTGCTCATGTCCATCTTCCAGTACACGCCCAGCCCGTTCTGCATCCTCGACGAAGTCGATGCTCCGCTCGATGAACCCAACATCGAACGTCTCACGCGCCTCTTGAAAGAGATGTCAGAGCAGACGCAGTTCATCGTCATCACCCACGCCAAGCGCACCATGGAAGCCGCTCAGTCGCTCTACGGCGTCACCATGCAGGAGCCGGGTGTTTCCCGCCTCGTCTCCGTCAAATTCAAAACTCCGCTCAACACGCCCTCCACGCCGCCGGTCAAAAAATCGGAGCCCAAAGCTTCCGAACCCCAGCGTGAGGAGGAAGCACTCGCCACTACAGCCGGATAGATATTTTGTATATGTCAATTGGTTGACAGGCCTAGCCTGGAACTGCTAATTTAGTTTGACTTCCAGCAGAATTACTAGGCCTGTCCGAGATTTGCTTTGTTGCCTTCTCGCCCTGGTGAACATTTCATCCCCGGCGAAAGGTACGCATGCAAAGCTGTCTCAAGAATCTATCTATATCCCTGTTTGTGCTCTGTACTTTACTAATGGCGCAATCGAATTCTGGCGTTATTCGTGGCACAGTCAAAGACTCGTCCGATTCTCTGGTGCCCGGCGCTAAAGTAACTCTCAAGATGGCTGGTGGCGCAGACCTCCAGTCCGTCACCACCGATGCCAGTGGCACTTACGCTTTTTCCCCCGCCCCCGCTGGGACCTATGAGTTAAACGTTGTCGCTCCGGGCTTCCAGCCCTTTGTGCAACAGAAAGTCGTCGTCGATTCACAAAAGCCCGTGACCCTCGACGTTGTCTTAGCACTCAAGCGCGCCGCCAACAGCGTCGAAGTATCGGCCAAAGTCGACCCCTTCGAAGTCGTCCCCGATAAGCCAACTCCCAGCGTCTTCGGCCTCAACCTCCCCATCCTCGAGACACCTCGCTCTATCTCCGTTGTCGAAGCTTCCACCGTCGAACGCTACAACATTCAAACCGTCAATGACTTAGTCACCGTCGCCTCCGGCAGCTTTACCGGCAGCTACTTCGGCATCCCCGGCACGCTCTTCGTCCGAGGTGACGAAAGCGATAACTACTTCCGAGGGTTCCGTCGAGCCGAAAACGAAGGCAGTTACTCCACCCCTCTCGGTGCAGCCGAAACCATTGAGGTCGTCAAAGGCCCGCCGCCCACCGCTTACGGCGCAGGCAAAACCGGTGGCTTCCTCAACTTCATCCCCAAGAGCGCCCGCAGCACAACCGCTCAGTGGTTGGAACATCCCGAAGGCAAAGTAACTCTAACCTACGGCAGTTACAGCGAGAAGATCGGCACCGTTGATTTCGGCAGCCCTCTCCAACTCGGCAGCCACCGCGCCGGCATCTATGTTTACGGCGACGTAGAAGACTCCAACAGCTATTACAACTACATCCACAAGCGCGAAAAACTAGGTCAAATCGCCTTCGATAGCGAACTCGGCAAAAAGTGGCGCATCGAAATGGGCATGCAAGGTTACCTCGGAAACCTCCCCCAAAACGTCGGTTGGAATCGCGTCACGCAGGCACTCATCGACAACGGCACCTACATGGCCGGCAGCCCGCTCGTCAATCTTTCCAGCAACAAGTGGGACATTACCCCCGCCGATCTGCCGCGCGATAACCTGCAACAGTTCGTCTTCACCAAAGACTACGCGCCCATCTTCCTTTCATCGCCCACCGCCGCTCTCTTCGCGCTCGATCCGAAGACCATCCACTACGTACATCTGAACGACAATCAGATCATTGCCGATCAAGGCGACTTCAGCAGTGCGTTGACCGACACTGGTTACTTCGATCTCATCCGCGACTTCCACGAAGGCATGACCTTCCGCAACCAAACCTTCGTCGAAACCCTCGATGCCAGCAAGTACACCAGCTACGAATTCTCCTCCTACTACAACCCCAAGGTGGCCGAAAATAAAACCACCTTCGATTGGGTGATGAAGCCTACTCACTGGCTGGAGGCTAACGCCACGGGTGGCTTCGCTCTTCGCCATACCGACTTCACCTCGGGTGAGTCACGCACGCCTCAAGCCAACGATCGCCGCGATCTTTCCGTGGGCCCCACTCCTAACGATCGTTTCGTTGGAGCCTTTACCAACCATGCGCAATTCCCGTGGGATTACTATCAACAAGGCAACTACTCTGATGTCGGCGAATTCTTCCTGGCCGACGTCAAACTCTTCTCTCGCCTCAGCATTCTAGGTGGGGTCCGCTACGACTGGTACAACCCAACCTCCACCGGCAGTGACTCCGGCGAACCCTTTTCCAAAGTCAGCGGTTCCGATGGTGCCACGACTTATAACGTCAGCGCCAGCTACAAACTGCCGAAGCAAATCGTCCCCTATTTCACCTACGCCACTTCCAACTATTTAAGCGTTGGCCAAGGCGGTGAAATCGATTACTCCACCATCACCAACAAGACCTTCATTCAGGGTTCGCATCTCTATGAGACCGGCGTCAAAGCAGCCATGGGCAGCAAAGCTCTGGCCTCGGTCGCTCTTTTCAATCAACGTCGCTCGGCCTATAACACCCTCAGCAGCGCCGTCGATTACTACAAGACTAAAGGCGTTGAGTTCGAAATGCGCGCGGCGCCAACCAAGCTCGTTTCCTTCACCGCCGCCTACACATTCCAACAACCCGAACAACTGAACATCCCCTTCGAACTCGGCATCCCCGGTACTCTCATCGGACTCACCCCGCAGGAATCCTACGGCGGCCGCTTCATCGGCGATCCAAGCATCTTCGGCCTCAAGGTCCCCATCGAAGTCGCTGGTCAACCGAAGACAGTAGCCACCGGATTCGTGACTGTGACGCCACTCAAACACATGGGCTTCACAGTAGGAACCACCTGGAGTCAGAAAGTCGAAGCCGGTTACATCAGCGGAATAGTTCTTCCCTCTTATGCCGTTTTCCGCGGCTCGGTCTTCTACAACTTCCGCCGCTACTCCTTCAATCTCGCCGCCAACAACATCGGCGACAAACGCTTCTTCACTTCCCAATACCTGTTCTGGGATACTTTTGTGAAGCCCAGCGAAATGCGTACCATCAGCCTCACCGTCGCTTACAGATTTGGACGTGATGTCCATTGATACAGTGGCAGCGCCGCAACGTCAGGCCGACTTGATTTACGGCCTGACAGATAGGCCGCCTCTTCGTCAAACCATCTTCGTTGCCTTACAGCACGTCCTCGCCGTCTTCGTCGGTATCATCACTCCGCCGCTCATCATTGCCCGAGCCCTGAAACTGCCCGCCGCTGACTCCGCCTTTCTCGTCAGCATGGCCTTGTTCATCTCCGGTATCGGGACCCTTATTCAGACACATCGTCTGGGTCCCATCGGCTCCGGCCTACTCAGTATCCAGGGCACCAGCTTCGTCTTCCTCGGCCCTATCATCGCCCTCGCCACCGCAGCTATGGCTCAAGGCGCATCGCAGCAGCAAGCCCTCGGCATCGTCTTCGGCGTCTGCCTGGCTACCTCGCTCGTCCCGATGCTCATCAGCCCGTTCCTTAAACTCTCCGGCCGCATCATCCCTCCGCTGGTCACCGGCACCGTCGTCACTCTCATCGGCCTCACTCTCATCCAAGTCGGCATTACCAGCGTCGGAGGTGGCTTCGAAGCCAAGGCCGCCGGCACCTTCGGCTCTATTGAGAATCTTTGCCTCGCCGCACTCGTAGTCTGCGTCATCCTCGTCCTGAACGGCAGCGGCAAACCCGGCTTACGTATGATCTCGGTGGTCATCGGCTTGGCTATCGGCTATGCAGTCGCCGTGGCTCTCGGTCGAACGGACTTAACTTCGCTGCACGGCATGGCCTGGATCACCGTGCCCACCCCGTTCCGCTTCGGCCTCGGCTTCCGCGCCACCGCCCTCATCCCGTTCAGTTTCCTCTACGTCATCACTGCCATCGAATCCATAGGCGACCTCACGGCTACCAGCAGCCTCACCGATCAACCCCTCACCGGACCTCTCTATCTCCAGCGCCTCCGCGGCGGCGTCCTCGCCGATGGCATCAGCTCCGCTCTCGCCGCTCTCTTCAACTCGTTCCCCAGTACAACCTTCGCTCAGAACAACGGCATCATCCAACTCACCGGCGTCGGCAGTTCCTACATCGGCACCTTTGTCGGCGCAATGCTCATCATCCTCTGCCTCTTCCCAGCCGTCGGCGGTCTCGTCCAAGCTATGCCGCAATCCATCTTGGGTGGCGCCACCATCATCATGTTCGGCACCGTTGCCGCTGCCGGCATTCGCATCCTGTCCTCCATTGATCTCGACCGCCGTGCCTCCACCATCATTGCCGTCTCCATCGGTCTCGGACTCGGCGTTACCTTCGTCCCTGAGATTATGAATGGCATGCCGCCCATCATTAAAGACACTTTTTCGTCCGGCATCGCCACCGGCGGAATCTGCGCATTGATCTTGAACGCAGTCATGCCCGGCCGTCGAGTCTAATGGCTACATTACTCGTCAAGAACTGTCACACGCTCGTGACTATGAACGCCGCGCGCGATGAGATCCGCAACGGTGCCATCTTCGTGCGCGACGGCTTCATCGAACAAGCGGGCACCACCGACACCCTGCCCGCCCAAG
Organism: Bryobacterales bacterium; assembly: GCA_003169195.1. Classification (GTDB taxonomy): domain Bacteria; phylum Acidobacteriota; class Terriglobia; order Bryobacterales; family Bryobacteraceae; genus Bog-105. The sequence continues at coordinate 23,387 of PMQB01000359.1, read as the reverse complement.
CCGATGAAGTGCTCGATCTCAAAGGCCGCCATGTCGTCCTGCCCGGCCTGATCAACACGCACCATCACTTCTACCAAACCCTCACCCGCGTCATCCCCGCCGCCCAGAACTGCGAACTCTTCGGCTGGCTGCAAACCCTATATCCCATCTGGTCCCATCTAACCCCCGAAATGGTTTTCGTCAGCGCGCAAATGGCCGCCGCCGAACTCATGCTCTCAGGCTGCACCACCTCCAGCGATCATCTCTATCTCTTTCCCAACAACTGCACCCTCGACGACGAAATCCGCGCCGTCAAAGAAATGGGGATGCGCTTCCACGCCTGCCGAGGCAGCATGAGCGTCGGCGTAAGCCAAGGTGGATTGCCACCCGATTCGCTCGTCGAAAAAGAAGACGCCATCCTGCAAGACAGCCGCCGCCTGATTGAGACCTATCACGATAACTCGCGCGGATCCATGACTCGTCTGTCGCTAGCGCCGTGCTCGCCCTTCTCCGTATCGACTGCGCTGATGAAAGAAACCGCCTCCATGGCGCGCAGTTATCCCGGCGTTCGTTTGCACACGCACCTGGCTGAAAACCAGATGGACATCCAATACAGCCGCGCTCAGTTCAAGATGACTCCCGGCGAATACGCCGAATCATTAGGCTGGGTCGGCGACGATGTCTGGCACGCGCACTGCGTCCATCTGGATGACCCGACAATCAAGCGCTTCGCTCAAACTGGCACGGGCGTTGCGCACTGCCCCCAGAGCAACATGCGGCTCGGCAGCGGCATTGCTCCTATCCGGAAAATGATCAACGCTGGCGTACTGGTCGGGTTAGGAGTCGACGGCGCAGCTTCGAATGACGCCAGCAACCTGCTTCACGAAGCCCGCGCCGCCTGCCTCCTGGCACGTGTCGGCGCACAAGACGCCGCCGCCATGAACGCACGCCAAGCCTTGGAATTGGCGACGCTCGGTGGCGCACGCGTCCTCGGACGTAACGACGTGGGCTATTTGGCAAAAGGAATGGCCGCCGATTTCATTGCCGTCAACATCGACAAACCGAGCTTCGCTGGTGCACAATCAGACCCGGTAGCCGCTCTAATTCTCTGCGAGGCAAACATCGTCGACTACAGCTTTATTCATGGGCGCAAAGTTGTGGACCAAGGGCAGTTGACCGTCACCGATTTGGGCAGCTTAACGGCGAGGACCCACAACCTTGCCAAGGAGTTGTTGTGTAGCTAAAACAAACCGGCGAGGAGCCGGAGGAACCCCTCGCCGGTTCGTGATCGCGTGCGGATAAACGCGCGCGGTCACTGTGGATTTAGCTACCGTTGGTTTTTGGATGCTGTTTTAAAGGCGCTGGTTGCGTTACTATGAGCGGAATCACATAAATATGACAAAGAGATTTAAACTGTTGCTATTACTGGGCACGTGCTGCTTTGGCTGGGCCGAGTCTCCCAAACCCCTCAATCCACAGATACAAGCTATCGTCTCGCAGATCTCAAGCGACCACATAGCGGAAACGCAGCAGAAGCTCGAGACCTTCCAAACACGCAATATATTCTCAGCTACCGACGATCCAGTCCATGGAGTCGGAGCCGCCCGCGAATGGATTGCGGCGCAGTTCAAAAGTTACAATCCAAAACTCGAAGTCTCTTTTGACAAGCACCGTTTAGCCAAGCAAGGCCGCGCGTTCAGTAACGTTGAAATCTGGAACGTTGTCGCAGTCCTTAAGGGCACCAGCCAACCGCAGGAACAAGTGCTGGTGAGCGGCCACTACGACACCATCAATCTCACCTACAAACAGAACGAGAAGGGCCAGCGTGAACTCGATGGCCCGGGTACGGCAGCAGCCATCGCTCCGGGTGTGACCGACGACGGCAGCGGTACCGCAGCCGTCCTGGAACTGGCACGCGTGCTGAGCCAATATCAATTCCGCAAGACCATCGTCTTCATTGCGTTCGCCGCCGAAGAGTACGGGCTGTTTGGCAGCGGTTTGTATGCGCAAGACGCCGCCGCCCGCCATGATCACATTGAAGCGCTCTTCAACAACGACATCATCGGTAGCAACGTCACCGGCAACGGTGAGACCAGCAACCGCTACGTCAATGTCTTTTCCGAAGACCCCAACGATTCTCCATCGCGGCAAGTCGCGCGCTACATGAAGTCCGCGGCCGAACGCTATCAACCCGGCTTTGAAATCAATCTGGTTTTCCGCCATGACCGCTTCGGACGCGGCGGTGACCACAGTCCCTTCGCCGCTCTCGGCTTCGCGGCGATCCGCGTCACTACGCCCATGGAAAATTTCAGTAACCAGCATACAGCCACGGATACCTTCGCCAATACTGCTCCGAAATACACGGCACTGGTAACCAAGGCAACCGCCGCCGGCATCGCTGAACTGGCTTCAGCCCCGCACGCACCCCAAATCAAAACGCCTCCCCCCACCGAAGGACGAGCCTTTGCCTCACCGCTCACGCGTGGCAGTGGTTACGACGCCGTTATGAGCTGGCAAAACGATAGCCCCGAAGCCGATCTCGCTGGCTACGCCGTGGTGATGCGCAAAACGACATCGCCCACCTGGGAACGCGAAATCTTCGTCGGCAACGTCAATCGCTTTACCCTGGAAAACGTGAATATTGACGAAGTCGTGCTGGGAGTAAAGGCTGTCGACAAGGATGGAAACGAGAGTCTAGTGACGGCTTTCACCACGCCGCCCTACCAGCAGAGGAAAATAGAAACCTACTAGAAGCGGTGGTACCATCGTCAAGTTAGAAAAAAAACAGCGCGCATCGGGTGGAGGCGCGCTGTTGTGAATCGACGCTATGAGCGGTACAACCCAAGAAATGAGGAGGAACCTCCGAGGAGTCTCTTCAAATCTGAAGGGTAACCTTTCAGATGCAATTCGGCAGCCGATCCATAGACGACCATGGGAATGTGTTTTTCCGGCCTGCTGCGCGCGTTTGTAGCACGAACTAGATAATTTTTCGGTATCCAGATGGATAATGACGGTCCACTCCTAACCGGAGTCAAAGCAAGAAAAATGGCGCTTACTGTTACGCATCGGGTTGAGGAAGGTTTTGGTGTTTTACAACTGGCGGGTCCTCTCACACTGGGACCATCGCTAAGCGGATTACGGGAGGCCGCCCGTCAGCTCTTGGCCAACGCCAAACTGACGGGGCTGATTCTGCAAGTGGCCGAAGTCACGAGCGTGGATAGCGCCGGTCTGGGGGAATTGACCATTGTTTACAACTTTGCAAACCGGCAAAGCATGGGTATTCGCCTAGTAGGAAGCACACCTTCGCTGCTAAAAATGCTAGATATGACCAGGCTGGAAGAGTTGCTTCCGCCTGCTAAGGATATGCAAAGCGCTAAACAAGAGTTGCTCGCTAAGAAAAATCTATGTTGATTCAAGGCAAGAATTTGATTGGGTTTGCCCAGTCGGGCCGGGGTGCAAAAACTTTTCAGGGTTTCAATCCTCGCACCGCAAGCGCGCTAGAACCTTTGTTTCACGAGGCGGACCAAAGCGAAATTGACCACGCGTTGGAATTGGCAGCCAAAGCCGCCGTGACGCTGCGTGCACTGAGCGCCGAGAAGCGCGCGGATTTCTTGCTCGCGATCCGCGACGAGATTCTGGCGTTAGGCGATGTATTGGTAGAACGCGCCGTGCAGGAATCGGGCTTGGATACCGCTCGCTTAACAGGGGAACGCGACCGCACCACGAATCAGCTCAAGCTATTCGCGGACATCGTGAAAGAAGGCTCATGGGTAGATGCGAGGATTGACACGCCGCTGCCTGATCGCAAGCCATTGCCCCGCCCTGATATCCGGCGCATGCTGCGGCCCATTGGCCCGGTGGCCGTTTTCGGCGCCAGCAACTTTCCCCTCGCTTTTTCTGTGGCGGGTGGCGATACGGCATCGGCCTTTGCGGCGGGAAACCCGGTCGTTGTCAAAGGACATCCAGCGCATCCTGGCACGTCGGAATTGGTAGCAGCCGCCATTGTGAAAGCCGTTAAGTCGCAGGGCTTGCCCGAAGGGACGTTTTCCCTGCTGCATGGCACTTCGCCCGAAGTTAGCCTAGCCGTAGTCAGGCACCCCGAAACTCGCGCCGTGGCTTTCACCGGTTCCGGCAAAGCAGGTCGCGCTTTGTTCGATACAGCCGCACAACGTCCCCACCCAATTCCGGTCTACGCAGAGATGGGCAGCACCAATCCATTTTTTGTCATGCCCAGTGCCATTCAAGGGAAAGCCCCGGCGTTGGCCGAAGCGTTATTCAAGTCGGTCACTCTCGGGGTAGGGCAATTTTGCACTTGCCCTGGGCTAGTGTTCGGAGTGGAGAGTGAAGACTTCAGTAGTTTCGTTCAGAAACTCGGTGAGTGCTTTGAGCAAGCTACGCCCGGCACGATGCTGAACGCCGGCGTTGCCAAAGGATATGACCAGCGCTTTCACAGTGCCTCAAGTGTGAAGAGCGTGACTACTCGCAAATCCGCAAACGCAGCGGCTATAGAGCGCACAGAAGGCCAACCCGGTGTGTTTGTCGCCAATGCGGCCACTTGGCTTGTCAACCACACGCTGCACGAAGAGATCTTCGGCCCAGCCACGGTGGTGGTCCGTTGCGCGTCCGCCGCGGAAGTGATGCAATGCGCTGAAAAAATCGACGGGACACTCACCGCCACCATTCACGGCAACGCTGACGAACTCGCAGCGAACGGCGCTTTGATCGATCTATTGACCCGCAAGGCTGGCCGACTGATCTTCAACGGCTTCCCAACCGGCGTAGAAGTAGGTTATGCCATGCACCATGGCGGCCCGTACCCGGCCACTTCCGACGAAAAGTTCACCTCCGTCGGATCGGCCGCTATCCTCCGTTTTGCCCGGCCAGTTTGTTACCAAAACTTTCCGGAGAGTCTTTTGCCGCCCGAATTGCGGAAAGCTAATCCACGCGGGATTCTACGAAATATAGATGGCCTGTTGACACGTGACCCTCTCTAGGAGACAAGCAGTGACTCCAAAGCCGGTGGGACGGGAAGCTCGCCTCAAACAAGGACAGAAACAGCGCAAAGAATTGAGCCGCAACAGTCTGGGCAGCTTTGAGCCCGGTAAACGCAAGATCTCGGCACTCGACACGCTGCTGAACGCTACGGAAGGGCGGGTCGTTCGGCTTTTACCGGAGAAGTACAGGCGGATGTCGCTCTCGCCGTTTGCCTTTTTTCGCGGCGGTGTATCCATCATGGCGGCAGATTTGGGCGGCCATCCCTCTACCGGAATCACAGTGCAAATCAGCGGTGATGCGCACGTACAGAACATGGGCTGCTTTGCATCGGCGGACGGCCACTTGGTCTTCGATCTGAACGACTTCGATGAGACGATTGAAGGACCGTGGGAATGGGACGTCAAGCGGATGGCCGCGAGCTTAGTGCTGGCGGGCGTTGAGGCAGGACACAAAGCACCCGGCTGTACGGAAGCAGTGGAAGCTTTCGCGACAGGCTATTGCCAGACTCTCGAAATGTTGGCTGAACAGCCGCTGCTGACGGCCGCACGCCATATCATTCGCCGGCCCGAAAAGGCGCCGGCTGTGAACCAAGCGCTTAAGCAGGCCGAACGCGCCACACCTGCCGATCTGCTCAAAAAGTACACCCGGAACGACGGCAACGGCCATGTTTGTTTCAAGCCTGTTGAGCACGTGCTGTGGCGAGTCAACGCCACGGAAAAACAAGCTGTCTTGGACGCCCTGCCCGCGTACGCGGAAACGCTTTCGCCGGAGCGCCGACACTTGTTCCACTTCTTCACCCCATGCGACGTGGCCTTCAAGATCGTCGGGACTGGGAGCGTGGCGCTGCGGGACTACGTTGTACTGATGGAAAACGGCGAGAGCGATCCGCTGTTTTTGCAGATCAAGCAGGAGACGCATTCCGCCTATGCCCCTTACTTAAAGCACACGCATTACGACCATCAGGGAAAACGCGTGGTAGAAGGACAGCATCGGATCCAAGCAATCTCGGACTTACTCTTGGGTTGGACGCACGTGGGCGACAACGATTATCTGGTGCGCCAGTTAAACGACCACAAGGGTTCTGTGGAACTGGCGACTTTGCGCGGCGACGGTTTAAATAGCTTGGCCAGCGTGGCAGGCGAAGTACTGGCACGAGGACATGTTCGATCAGGCGATGCACTCGAAATCAAAGGCTACATCGGCAGCCCGGATAGAACGATCAAATCCATCGTCAAGTTCGCGTTGCGTTACGCGGAAGTCACCAACGATGATTTCGAAGACTTCAAGAAGGCTATCAAGACACGTCGAGTCAAGACCACCGCAGAGAAGCAAAAGACTTAGTATTTGCGCAAGAACGCTTCCAAGCTGGGCAACTCGGCCGAGTGTGTGGCGATGCAGACGTCTATTCCTTCGAGCGTTTGATTCAGCGTGTGGCGTCCGCCGAGTAGCTTATCCACTCGCGGTTCGAAGAAGTCCTTGAGTTCGGCCTTGGATTGAGCATCGCAAAAAGATCCGCCAGAGCGCGGCAAAAGAGCGGCGAAATCAAATCCACCACCAGTTGGACGCTTGGCCAGAATTTCGTCATAATGCGCCTTGATGAAGTCAAACGCCATCTTGCTGGTCTCGTTAGAAGCTGCGCCTCCATACACCAGCAGGTAACCGCCCGCCTCGATGAAGGGAACTTCGCCGGTAAGGACCGCATTCATAGCCTCGCTAATCGCCGCTGGATCCCGGAAGAAGATCATCGCAATCTCGAGACGTTCCCTATCTTCCCGGTCGGTGGTTTTCTTCAACTCGGCCAGATAACGATCCATGAGGCTTTTGTCGCCATAGTAGGCGGCCGTATCGAGAACGGAACCCACTAGATTGGGATCAATGGAAGAATGGTGCTGCATCCACTTCTCTTCCAGTTCGCGCCCTTGTTTCGCGAGTTCTTGATCGCCACCGAACATGGCCACGGCTTCCAGCAATGAGGGCCGCAGCAAGCGTACATCGTCAATCTCATCGCCTTTGGGAATCCAGCCCACCTGATGCGCACGCGGCCCGAAATTGCTTTCTACAAAATGCCGGTAGTTGGGCATCAAGTTGACGGGCACCCACGGTTTCGGGAACGGATTCGACGAGGATTGCTGCAGCGCTATGGAAATTGCGGACTCCACGACGCGGCGGTCTGCATCCGAATGGAATACTTCCACCAGCTTCAGTTCATCGGCAAGCTGCAACCGGCCGGAGGCGACACCAGAACGAACGTTCCCCATGAAATCGACTCGCTCTAGGGTGCTCATGCTGCCCGCCGCTTCATCACCTGTCAGCTTCTTGAATAGCTCTCCTTGATACGCCGCCTGGTAATAACCAATCGCATTGTCGTTCATTTGCACCCATGCCGGACAGCTTTTCGCATTGAGCTTCATGTCTTGCTTGGGCTGTTCCATGAGCATGCAAGTTTTTTCGTGGCCACTTGCGCCTGGGTAGCGGATGCAAATTGGAATCTCCCACGTTTCCGGTTGCTCACTCTTGGTGCCTAATGGCAACGATCTATGTTGTTCCAGGTGCAGGACAGGAGTGGGCTGTCCGCAATCGAGTGAAGCGGACACGACGGGCACGCCAGCCTGATTCAAGAACGTGGAAAAGGCCTTAGTCACATTCTTCTTACTGGCACTGCTAATAGAATCGAGGAACTCGGGCGCCGTGGAATTCTTAAAGGCGTATTGCTTGAGATAGGTCTGCACGCCCTTTCGGAATTCCGCTGGACCGATGTAGTTCTCAAACATGCCGATAACCGCGGCGCCTTTTTGATAGGTGATTCCATCGAACGCGTTGCTGATATCGTCCTTCTTTGTGATCTCTTGACGGATCTTGCGGGCGGAGATGAGGCTATCCTGCCCCTCCGCAAAGAGTTTTGATTCTACGTCGGCAACGCGAGTCTTCCACTCGGGTTTCCATTCAGCGATTATTTTCTGTTCCATCCAAGTGGCGAATGCTTCGTTCAACCAAATGTCGTTCCACCACGCCGTTGTTACCAGATCGCCAAACCATTGATGGGCCAATTCGTGAGCCGCCGTCGAGGCATACTCGCGCTGTCGACCCGTTGTGTCGCGCGCCGGATCACCCAGTAAAATACTTTGGCCGTAAGTGACCATTCCTGGATTTTCCATAGCTCCGAAACCAAAAGTCACGGGAATGGCAACTTGATCGGACTTCTTGTAAGGAAATGGAATGCCAAAGTAGTCTTCCAGGCGATTGAGGATGGTGGCTGTAACTTCGGCTGCATATTTCGCTTCGTTCGCGTGCCCCTTGGGAACGACAATGCGAACTGGGAATTGGTTCTTGCCAGCCTTGCCCGCATCCACGTATTCAAAAGGACCCACGGCGAAGGCAACGAGATAGCTAGGCAGCGGTTTGGTTTGCTCAAACTCGTACGTCTTCATCGCGCCGTCGGTTCGCTCGCGTTCGATAGGCGTATTACTAATAGCCGTGTCGGAAGCTGGCACATGCAATGTGAGCTGCCACGGCACCTTATAGGAAGGCTCGTCAAAACAAGGGAATGCGCCGCGAGCGTCGGTGGATTCAAATTGCGTAAAAATGTACTTGTTACCGTTATCCTCCATGCTGAATATGCCTGAGCTATTTTGCTGGCGAACTTTGCCCGTATAGCGAATGGTGAGTTCCCCCTTTCCTCTGGGGACTTCCGAGGTAAAGTTCAGCCCCACAAAGTCTTCTCCATTGGGAAAGGCTTGTGCACTCGAACTCTGACCACCCACCTTGAGAGAAGCCTCCGAAACGGAGATATCCGTCCCGTTCAGCCAGATCGTTTTCACCGGCTGCCTTACATCGATGTGTATCGAAATAGAACCCGAAAAAGTATCATTCGCCGGGTCGAGGGTCAAGTCGGCTTGGTAACTGGTAGGTGCAACGGAATCGGGGAGTCGCAGTTCGGGTTTGTACTGCGCGGACGAAGTTATTGGAAGGAGAAAACCGAAAGCAAGGGCAAAGGTACTTTTCCAGGAAATGGCCATGCAAAGATATAGTGCCACAGAAATTCTCAGCGTTTCATAGTTCGAAGTGAACAGCGTCGTTCTGTTTCTCATTCACTGACAGGGAGAAGACATCTGGCCTCGCGTAGTGACCTACCGCATCGAGATCAAACTTTCCTCTCACAATGTCTTTCAGATCGAGTTCGGCAGTGAGAATGCCTTCCGCATCTCGGAGTGGTCCAGCAAGAACTTGGCCAAGGGGGCTAATGATCATGCTGCCGCCTTTGATCAACTGAGTGTCAGGTAAGTTGCCTTGGATGGGATCGTAGTCCGCGGGACAGTCAGATCGCAAGAGATACTGACAGGCACTGAGAACGAAGCAGCGTCCTTCGATGGCAATATGCTGCATTGTGGCTGGCCAAGTGAGTCGGTCATCCACCGTGGGAACGCACCAGAGGTTGACGCCTTTGGCGTACATGGCGGCACGAAACAACGGCATGTAGTTTTCCCAACAGATGGCGGCGCCGAGTGTGCCGAAATTGGTAGACACAACAGGCATGGTAGACCCGTCGCCTTGTCCCCATATCAGACGCTCGGAAGCGGTGGGCATAAGCTTGCGGTGCTTGGTCACGAGTTTACCTTCTGGACCGTAGAAAAAAGCAGAACAGTAAAGGGTTGCACCGGCTCGTTCAATGACGCCTATGACGAGGTAGAGATGATGGTCGGCGGCGATTTCCGATAAGCGAACTGATTCGGGACCAGCGGCGTCGATGGCGCATTCGAAGTAGCGGCGGAACTGTTCTCGGCCAGCGTCTGAGCGAGAACCGACATGGGCACCGAAGCCTATGCCTTTCGGATAGCCACCCACGAATGCCTCCGGAAAAACAGCAAGCTGCGCACCTGCTTGCCCCGCTTGTCGGCAATAGTGCTCGACTTTTTCCATGGTTTGCGGAGTATTAAACAGCGAAGTACCCGCTTGTATCACCGCAACGATTGCTTTTTCAGCCATGATCTTGAGCCATCTGTTTCAAATTTGACGATTCTGAACGAAGGCGCGGTACCGATTCGCTAAGAGCTGCTGCCAAAGGCACAACCCGACACTCACTACCAGACAGCCCCAGGCAAACCAATCTCCGCCTATCGTATAGAACGTTGTCTCTCGGATATTGGCGTAGCGAATGATCTCGGCCATTTGGCGGAAAGCGGGAAGATGCTGCACGATTTTCCCGGCCGGGTCAACCACGGCACTCAGCCCATCGTTGGTAGAACGAATCAGAAAGCGGCGGTTCTCCACGGCGCGCATCCTGGCGATCAAAAGGTGCTGGGCGCGTGCGGGAGTGTGGCCGAAGTAACCATCGTTAGAAAGATTCACCAACACATCTGCGCCGGCGGCCACAAACTGCCGCACTAAGTCCGGGAATGCCGCTTCGTAACAGATAAAAACCCCAAGCTTCTGGGCACCTGCGGGAAGAACCTTGATGGCTTCGCCTGGAACAAAGTCGCCGGCTTCTTGCGTCACCCGATTGACGAAAGAAAAAACGGGCGGAACATACTCACCAAAGGGAACCAGATCGATTTTGTCGTAACGGCCGATTTCATTTCCATCCGGACCAAGCAGCACTGCGGAATTCAGAGGATGATTATCGGCGGTATAGGCCACGGTTTCAAACAAGAAATATCCATGCGTGCGGGCAATGTTAACGGCGTCGCGGTGGACATCTGGATCAGAGTAATAGTAAAGCGGCGCAGGTAACTCAGGCCAGATCACTATAGGCGCCGGAGCAAGATTAGAGAGCGTTACGAGATCGTGTTCGGTTTGATCCTGTGTCGTGGGCGTCCAAGTCGTTTCCGGATCAACGTTGGGCTGCACCATGAGAGCTTTCTGTGTGCCATGCACATCTTCAGGAATCACCGGCAGCAGCCATAGAAGCGGCAACACGAAAAGCGGAGCGAGCTGGATGCGCGGCCGTCGCAATACCACTAGCGCCAACCCAGCGCTCAACATGGCGAAGACAAACGATAAACCGTAAACACCGACAAACGGAGCCAACCGCAAGGGCAAAGACATATTAATCCCCGCGTTGCCCAAATCAAGCCACGTAAAGCCGAACGTGGCATGAGTACGTTCCAGGCCTGTCCACAAGGCGGCCACAGTGAGAATTGCGTAGGAACGATTGATCAGAAAGCCAGCCAGCCAACCAAACACCGCCATGTGCAAACCCTTGAGTACGGCGAACAACGCGAACGAAGCCCAGCCGCCCCAACGGCCCATGCCGCCGTGAACTTCCAAGACGAACTGGATCCAGTTACAAAGAAAAAACCAATAGAAGATGCCGGCGGCCCACGCAATCGCAAAGCGCTGCCAGGCAATGGGCGTCCGCGCCAGAGCAATTAAAAGTGGCGTCAAAGCTATCGGTGCCAGCCAGTGAAAATCAAAATTGGGAAACAGAAAAAGAAGAAGTAGCGCGCTGAGAAGGGCCAGAGCGGTATGTAAAGTGAGCCGCCGATAATGGGCAGCGCTCGCTCGATCAGCCATGCTGCTGTTCGGCCTCTTCGCTCACGCGATCTGCCATATAAGAACTGCGCACAAAAGGCCCACTAAACACCATTTTGAAACCAATGCTCATGCCGAACGAACGATAGCGTTCAAACTTCTCAGGCGTAACATATTCAGCAACCGGCAAATTGCGGCGCGTCGGTTGTAGATATTGGCCAATGGTGGCCACGTCAACATCGGCGTTCTGCACGTCGCGCAGGAGTTCTTGCGTCTCTTCTTCCGTTTCGCCCAGACCTACCATCAAACCGGATTTGGTGAGCGCCTGCGGGCGGTATTGCTTGGCGAATCGCAGCACATCGAGAGACTGCTGATAATTGGCTTGCGGTCGAACTCGGCGATACAAGCGCCCCACCGTTTCCATATTGTGGTTGAAAACATGCGGACCCGCGTCCAGTACGTGCGCCACGGCATTCATATTGCCTTCAAAGTCGGGTGTCAACACCTCCACTTGCGCGTCGGGCAGAGCCTGACGGACCGCACGCACGGTTTCAGCAAAATGAACCGAGCCGCCATCGTCAAGATCGTCGCGATTCACCGAAGTGATGACCACGTACTTCAGTTTCATTTCAGCCGCCATCTCAGCCACATGCTGCGGTTCTTCCGGGTCGAGGAAAAATTCCTTCTTGCTGGGAGAGCCCTTGGGCACTGAACAAAACCCGCAGCCGCGTGTGCACAGGTTGCCCAGAATCATGAACGTGGCCGCACCGCGATGGAAGCACTCGTGGATGTTCGGGCAACGCGCCGATTCACAGACCGTATGCAGATGGAGCCCCCGCAACTGCCGCTTTAACGCATCGACAGACTCGAAGTGGGTGCGTCCTTTTCTCAACCAAACCGGCAGCGACGGTTGCGCGCGGCGTGGTTCCGGGGAATCGATTTGGACTAGAGATTCGACGGGCACAGAACCCATTGTTGCATCGTGCGGCTGATCGAATCCTTATGCCGAATTTGCGACTGAGAGTAGTCGACTCCGTTAAGTACTTACATTTCTATAAGGTAGATCGTTTAAAGAGTGTTGACAGTGCTATTTTTGATTGGTAGAGTCATCGTGAGTCGTATCTTTGACAGTAGCCTGGGAGCTTTGCCCACCGCAGCATTTCGGTGGAACCGCTTTGCCATAAGTGCTGATAACTAATTGAAACCAATGGATCTGGATTTTAAAGTGAGATCCTAGACAGGTGAGCTTTTCGATGAGAATCTTCGCAACCTTGCTCCTTTCTTTCGCCATGGTGGCGACGGCGCAAAATCACAAACCGCTCTCCCTCGATCAGTTTCCCAACTCCGACCCGACTTCGGTCGGCCCGCTGATCAACGTAACTGAACTACCGACTAATTCAATTCCGGCACCGGCTCAGAGCGTGGATGGTCTGCCTTCGCAGAAGCTCGGTCCGGGCGATCTGATCGCTTTTTCCGTTTCCGACTGCCCTGACCTGACTAGAAGTTTCCGAGTTAACACGGCTGGGTATCTGAAGCTTCCTTTGTTGAAGGAACCGATTGCAGCCAGTGGCCGTGATCCCCAAGAGATCGAAGAGGATGTGCAGCGTGCCTTGATCAGGGATGAGATTTTGGTGCAGCCGGTTGTTTCGGCGCAAGTGTTGGAATACCGCAGCAAGCCGGTTAGCGTGATGGGCGCGGTGAAAAGGCCGATCACATTTCAGGCCGTCGGCTCCGTGACGCTACTCGATGCTCTGGCTCGTGCGGAAGGGTTGACGTCAGATCACGGTGCGGAAGTGTTGGTGAGCCGTCCGCGCGCGCCGGGGGCAACGGGTCCGGCATTAGTGGAACGAATTTCTTTCAACGGGCTGATGGTGGAAGCCGATCCGGCACTGAATATCACACTAGTGGGCGGCGAGGAAATTCGTGTGCCACCCGCCGGCAAAGTTTATATGGTGGGCAACGTAAAGAAGCCTGGCATTTATCCGATTCAGCAGGGTGACGAGACCACTGTCTTTGAAATGATTGCCATGAGCGAGGGTTTACTTCCCTATGCGAAAAAGCAAGCTTTCATTTACCGCCGGGAAGGTGGCAAAGGCGCCCGCAACGAAATTACTATTGAACTGGCGAAGATTATGGATCGGAAGGGGCCGGATGTCGCATTACAAGCCAACGACATCCTTTACGTACCCGACAATAAAGGGCAGCGGCTGACCAATACGATCATTGAACGCATCGTCGGTTTTGGCACTGCCACCGGCACAGGCATTTTGGTTTGGCATTAGATAGCGATTCAGGAAAGAACAAAGCGAGTATCCGATGAGAGAACTAGAGAGGCCACCACAAGACTTAGCCGAATACGGGCGCCTCCAGCCGTATGTGGTTCCAGGACAATATCCGGAAATGGAAGCCGCGCAACCGGCGGTTTCGCCCACACACTATTTGCTGGTTATCTGGCGGCAACGCTGGAAGATCATCGCTTTCGTTGCTACGTGTTTGCTGGCTACCTATCTCATCTCCGCGCGGATGACGCCTATCTATGAAGCGACGGCGAAAATCGATGTGGACCGGCGTGCTGATACCAGTGTGGTGGGACCGGAATCCGCTCAGGTCTCAAACGGCGATGATGCCGACTCGTATCTGGCTACTCAGCGCGAAATTATTTTGTCAGATGCCGTGGTTCGGCCCGTGGCTGAGCGGTATAACCTTCTCCAGTTGGAAAGCCAGTTCGATCGGTTAGGTGGCGAAAATATCCGCCGCAAGTTAGGCGCGCCCATTTCGCTGAAACAGTTGGAGGTCAATCGGCCGATCAACACTTACCTGCTCGACATTTCCTATCGCTCGGCCGACCCAAAGCTGGCAGCCGATGTTGCCAACGATATTGCCCGTTCGTTCCTACAACACACGTTCGATATCAAGGTGAGGAGTTCTGGTGCGCTCACCGACTACATTGAGAAAGAGTTGGACGGCTACAAAGCCAAAATGGAGAAATCCAGCGCGGACCTGGCGGCATTTGAGAAGGGGATGAACGTCGTCAACCCTGAAGAGAAATCCTCACTAACCGCGGACCGCATCAAACAATTGAACGAGGCCTACACCGCTGCGCAGGCAGACCGGGTAAAGAAGGAAGCGGCGTTCAACTCACTGCAAAACGGCGGATCAGCGGCAGAAATGAACTCGCCCCGTGCCGAAGAACTGAACGTTCTGCGAGACCGACTCAACCGGGCCAAGAGTGACTTGGCGAACGTGGCTGCCATCTACGGTCCGAACGCCCAACAATACCGAAAAGCAGCGAATGAAGTAAATGAACTGGAGCGCCAAATCGCGGAAGAAAGCAAGAACGTGAATGCCCGCGTCGATTCTGAATATCGCGAAGCCATCAACAAAGAACAAATGCTGGCCAAAGAGGTTGCGAACGAGAAGGCCGAGTTAGACAAGCTCAACAGCCACTCCGGTGAGTATCAAACCCTAAAGAGCGCGGCGGAAAACGACAGATCGATGTATAACGATTTGGTTAAGCGTGTTCAGGTCACCGGCATCAACTCCACCTTTCAAAACAACTCGATGCGCATTGCCGATTACGCGCGTCCCCCGGACTCGCCGGTCTTTCCGCGCACGAAACTCAATTTGCTTTTGGCCTTTATCGGATCGCTAGTACTGGCGATTTGCACCGCCATCCTCTCCGACGTGATGGACAACACGATTCGCGATCCGGAGCAAGTAGCGCGTGCGCTCGATACAAGCGTGCTTGGCACACTGCCCACCGTAAAGGAAATGCGCCGCCTGATTCACCCAGGCGCGGGTCCAAACTCACTCGAAGCGGCGCCAGAACCGATTGACGAAGAATTGATGTTCGGTCAAGGCATCATCCGCTACAAAAAGGAAGAAGCCGAAACCAAGAAAAAGAAATTGCGCGGCGCCAGCCCGAACGCTGGCTACGAGGGCATTTCTTCTTACGAAGAAGCCATACGCACGCTGCGCCATTCCATCTTGCTGCCCGATTTAGACCGCTCGGTAAAATCGTTGCTCATCACCAGCGCGACACCCGGCGAGGGCAAATCAACCGCGATTATTCACTTGGCGATTGCTCACGCGGAACAAGGTAAGAAGACTCTCATTATTGACGCCGATTTGCGCCGGCCAAGCATTCACAAAAAGCTGAACCTGAATGGCTCATTGGGCTTATCAAACGTTTTACTGGGCGAGTTCCGATGGAAAGAAACGATCGTTAAGAATGAGCAGTGGCCCGATCTGGACGTCGTACCGTCTGGCACAGCCTCCCGCCGCGCTTCCGATCTGGTTGGCTCCATGATGATGGATATCCTTGACGAAGCCTCAAAAGAATACGATCTGATTCTGGTGGACGCCCCACCGCTGCTTGGCTTTGCAGAAGCTATGCAAGTGGCGAAATCGGTGGACGGCGTTGTGGTGATGGCTCGTGCGGGACAAACCAGCCGCCGTGCCGTAGCGACTGTGCTGGCCACCTTAAAACGCCTACGTGCGAACGTCATTGGCTTGGTCTTAAATGAAGTAGACAAAGGCAGCACCAACGACTACTACTATTACAGCGATTACCGCAAATACTACTCCAATCCTGAGCAGCTCAACTAAAGCGACCGCAGTGCCTTCGTGCGCGGTTTTGGTTGTCTCTTCGGATGGATACCGGGATCTTTGGGTTCCGTTCTTTCACTTGTTCGGGCAATATTGGTCCGATTGTCCGTTCCCCGTTTATCTTGGGACGCAGACGTCGCAGGCCGGTTTTGAAGGTGTGCAAACTCTATGCGCCGGTTCAAATAGAACTTGGAGCAGCAGTTTGCACTACTTTCTAAATCATGTACAGTCCGAGAACGTGCTGCTGCTTTTGGAAGACTTCTTTCTTTGCCAGCCGGTTTCCACAGGCCAGGTCTTAGGTCAACTGGCAAAGATGCACGAGCGTAAAGGAACCGCCCTGCGTCTTCACCCCAATCCCGCTCCGACCATCAAAGTCGCAGATTGGCCGGGCGTTGGCGAACAACACCGGCTCGCGCCCTTTCGTGTTTCTTTGCAGGCCTCTATTTGGAATCGGCTAGATCTGCTCGCGTTGTTGAACAAAGATGAGTCGCCTTGGGATTTTGAAAGCAAGGGAACTTTACGGGCGCAAAAGCAGGCGCGCGGTTTCTACTGCACATTCCGCTCAGAGTTTCCGTACCGGCACGTGGTGGAAAAAGGCGAGTGGTTCTGGTCGGCTGCACGACTCTATCAACGTCTGAACATCGGCTGTGATTTCAAAGCGCGGCGCGCCATGAAGCCCTTCACCGCTCTTCGTAAACAGATTGTGGCCAAGTTACGACAGTGGCGCGGACGATTGCTGATGCTGCCCATGAGTTCGTCTGAGTTAGACCCATATGCGCCACCGGCCCAAGGTAGCGCGCTGCGTGTGGCTTTCTTAACTAACGTAATTCCGCCTTATCACAAGCCTGTCATCCATGTGCTCGCGCGTCGTTATCGGGCGCTGCGTGTTTTTCTCTCAACGCCGATGGAGCACAATCGGCCATGGAAGGTGGATTGGGACGATTTGGACGTGGTGGTGCAAAACACCTACACAACCAAAGGCATTTGGCACCATCCGCGCGGATTCAGCGAATCGCTCGAGGTGCACGTTCCGCTGGACACCCTGCAGCAGCTACGGCGCTTCTCGCCCGACGTAATCATCTCCGCCGAAATGGGTGCGCGAACCACGCTGGCCATTGCATATCGAAAATTGAATCCGCGCACTCGTCTGATTATTTGGGCCGAGGCCGCAGAGTCAACCGAGAGTGGGCGCGGTTGGATGCGTCACGCCGCCCGCCGGCTCTTCGTGAAACATGCTGACGCATTTCTGGCAGTGGGAACCAGCGCAGTGAATTATTTGGAGAGCATCGGTGCGCCGCCCGACAAAATTTTCAAGATTGCCTACACCACAGACATCGACCGCTTCGCCACCACACCTCTGGCACGTCGGGCCAATAAGGCGCGGCGTCTTTTGTACTGCGGCCAATTCGTAGAGCGCAAGGGTCTCATTCCTTTTCTAAAGGTTCTGTCGCAATGGGCTGTCGATCATCCGTCGCAAGAGATTGACGTGGCTTTAGCAGGCGATGGGCCGCTTCGAGTTCCGCTATCCAAACTCCCGCTCGCGGGCAACGTTAAGCTAGAGTTTCTGGGCGTTTTCCAGTATGACGATTTACCGGAAATTTACGGTTCTGCCGAGGTCTTCGTGTTACCCACCTTGGCCGATACTTGGGCCGTCGTGGTTAACGAGGCCTTACTCGCCGGATTGCCCGTCCTCGGCAGCGCTTACGCGCAGGCGGTTGACGAGTTGATTCAAGAAGGCCGCAACGGTTGGATCTTCCGGCCTGACAACGCCGAAGATACTTACCGGGCCATTGACCGAATGATGAACACCAGTGCGGCGGAATTGGAAGCAATGCGGGTGTACGGCCGCAAACTGGCATCTGAACTCAGTCCTGAGCGCGTTGCCGATCTGATTGGAAATGCCGTGAACGGTTGCGTGGGCCGCTAGATGGAAAACCTTCCGATTGCCGTCTTCGTGGTGCTGTTCTGTATTGCCATCTTTGCGCCGCTACGCTGGAGCATCGTGGCTTACATTATGCTCTCGGCGGTCGATTTCTATTCGGGCGACAACAGCATCGGCATTATGAACGCCATGAAAGGCATCGGCTACCCCATTGTGCTTTTGTGGCGGTTAAAGCTCTATGCGGGCCATGGGAAAGTTGTGCTGGCGCCCGTGGCATGGCTATTGCTGGTTGTCTATTCGGGGATCGCGAGCTTTTGGTCTTTATTTCCGTTATCGGCGGCGAAGCTCACTGTTGAGATGCTGGGTTCGTTCCTTATCTGTCTGGGCTTCATGCGGGCCACCAAGGCTGGCTATCTAACACCTTCCGCTGTTCTTGTTCCGGCCACAATCGGCGTGCTGATCATAGGCGTATTACGCACGGTGTTGCTTCCGAACTGGGGCGATTCACCGCATCGATTCACCGGCTTCACCACCGCCCAGGGATATGCCTCGCTGCTGACGGCCCTGTTCGCTATGGCCCTCGGAACAAGAACGCTGCATTTTGCGGTACGCTGGCTCGTCTGCATTGCGCTGTTCATAGGAGTGGTACTCGATGGTAGCCGGATCTATGTCATCGGCTTGATTTTGTCTACCGTTGTGGCCCTGCTCGTTTCGTATTCCCGCCCATGGTTGAAGTTATTGGGTGTGGCGTCTATCATTCTTCTAGTAGTCGGTTTGGTGGCAGAGAAAGACGTGCTATTGCAGGCCATTTCCCAAGGCGCCCGCCTGAATCGCCTGGCCGATACCATCAATGCCGTGTATGAAGGCAACATGCGCTCTACCGGCGTCGGTACATATGTCTTTCGCAAGAATCTCTATCAACGTGCCTTTAAGGCGATTGCAGAATCGTCTCTGCTGCAGTTGACGTTCGGCCATGGCACCTCCAATGGCCGTCTGTTGCGTGGAACTTTGGTGCGCGGGGTTGGCGATCCAAATCGCGCTGTACACAACGAGTGGTTGCGTATTCTCTACGAATGGGGCGGCGTAGGACTTGGCCTCTGGTTCGTCTTTATTTTCTCGATCATCCTGTACGCATTCCAGGGAGTACGCCGCGATCGTCTGGGCCATGCGCGACCGCTGCTAATCTTCATTC
Source organism: Bryobacterales bacterium (assembly GCA_003169195.1). Lineage (GTDB taxonomy): Bacteria > Acidobacteriota > Terriglobia > Bryobacterales > Bryobacteraceae > Bog-105. The sequence continues at coordinate 4,263 of PMQB01000359.1, read as the reverse complement.
CAGCGTTTCTAGCTGGATTTTCAACTGAAAACATTTTGGCGGGAGCGGGGCACGCGGAGAATTTGGGTTTTGTTTTGCTGGCCGCGTTAGCCGCTGTGTCACACCGCAAACGGATCATGTATCTGCCCGCATCTATTCCCATTCCTTACATGAAATCTGACTTGCCGCCGCGGGTAGCAAACATACGCCCCTACTTTGTGCCAACCTCGGCACGCCGTCCGGCGCTATGAAGCTTCTGCAGGTTCATAATTTCTACCAACAAGCAGGTGGGGAAGACCGCGTGGTGGCAGCGGAACAGGCCATGCTCATTAGCCATGGCCACGAAGTGTTTCAATACACCGTGCACAACGACCAACTCACCGGAATGTCCGCCTTGCAACGGGGGCTTTACACATTTTGGAGTCAGGAGACATATCGAGATATCGGCAAACTGTTGGAGGAGCAAGGCATTGAGGTGGTGCATGTGCACAACACTCTGCCGCTGATTTCGCCAGCGGTTTACTATGCGGCGTCGGCGAGACAGGTACCCGTCGTGCAAACGTTGCACAACTATCGCCTGTTGTGTCCCGCCGCCACCTGCTATCGCCAAGGCGACATTTGCGAACTGTGCTTGAAAAAATCAGTCAAGCTCCCTGCCATTACGCACCGCTGCTACCGCGGCAGCCTGCTCACCAGTGCCGCCGTGAGCACCATGTTGGCTGTGCATGGTTTAGCTGGCACATATCAACGAAAGATTCATACTTACATCGCACTTACGCAATTCGCTCGCAACAAGTTCCGGGAAGGCGGTCTGCCGGCGGAGCGTATTGTGGTTAAGCCGAATTTCCTGGCTGAAGATCCAGGCGTTGGCAGCGGAAACGGCGGCTACGCATTATTTATCGGGCGCCTCACCGAAGAGAAGGGCATTGCGGCGATGCTCGATGCGTGGAGCACGTGCCCCCACACAATTCCTTTGAAAATCATTGGCGATGGTCCCCTGCAGTCGGTTGTTCGAGAGCGCGTCGCCGCTTTGAAAAGTGTCGAGTATCTCGGCCCGTGCGAACACTCGCGCGCGATTCAATTGCTTCAGGACGCGGCGTTCTTGGTCTTCCCTTCCCGCTGGTACGAAGGTATGCCCATGGTGGTGTTGGAAGCTTTTGCGTGCGGAACGCCGGTGGTGGCTTTCGGGCTGGGCTCGCTCATTGAGTTGATTATCGAGGACGTAAACGGCATTAAACTACCGTTTCCGGATTCGGGCGCTTTGACTGATTTTTTGCAAAATTACGGCGAATTAGGGCAGAACATGGCGAGGCGGCGCGCGGGCGCAAGGGCCAGTTTTGAGCAGAATTTCAACGCCAATACAAACTATGAACAGTTGCTGGACATCTATAATCGCGCCATAAATCAGCCTCGTTAGATAAGCTAATTGATGAAAATGGAATGTTTAGGCGCGAATGAATGAGTGCAGCAGCGGCTGAACAAATCCTCGTGCTTCCTGAGGTCAAACAGCGTTCGTGGGCTACCGCCGCTATCGTGCTGATTGACGTGGTGGCATTGGAACTCGCCTTGCTACTGGGTTGCATGGCCCGCTATTACCTGCACTCTATTTTTCCTATCGCTTTAGCCCGCGCGCAGTATCAAGGCTTAGCGCTGGGCGTCCTCACACTCCCGCTGGCGTATTACTGGATGGGTTTGTACCCGGGTTACGGCATGGGGGCCGTGCAGCGCATCCGTGGGCGTGTGTATGCCACCTTCAGCGTGTTCGTCGTGCTGCTCACTTGGAATTACGCGTTCCAAGATCATCAATGGTCGCGCGGCGTGCTGCTGCTCACCATGTTTTTCGCGCTGATTTTGGCGCCGGCGTTGGAAGCTCCGCTGCGCAAGTTTTTGATCGCCCGCGGGATCTGCGGCGTGCCTATGCTAGTGCTGGGCGGCGGCAGCACGGGCGCCATGGTGGTAAAAACGCTCAAAAGAGAAAGCGATCTTGGCTTTGTGCCCGTGGCCATCCTAGACGACAATCCTGCGAAGTGGGGCAGTGAGATTCATGGCGTGCCAGTGGTGGGCCCGTTATCCGCAGCCGAAGCTTTCGCCGGACGCGCAAAGGTCGCCTTGGTAGCACTTCCTGGCATCGGCCGGGCGCATCTGTCGCAGCTGGTGCAGGGTTTGTCCTTCGCCAACATCATCATTGTGCCTGATCTGTTTGGTATCCAAAGCCTGTGGATTACCTCGCGCGATTTAGGCGGCGTACTTGGTTTGGAAGTGAAAAAAAACCTCCTCGTGCCGGGCAACCGTTTTCTGAAAAGGGTGCTGGATTACTCCATTGCCGCGCCCGCGTTTCTCGCTTCGCTGCCGGTACTCGCAATGGCGGCCATCTGGATCAAAATTGTGAGCCCCGGCCCTGTTCTGTTTCGGCAGGAGCGCGAAGGTCCGAATGGCAGACGCATTACCATGCTGAAATTACGAACCATGCACCGCGACGCTGAAAAGCTGCTGGCCGAATATCTGGAGAGCGATCCGGAAGAGAAGCTCAACTGGCTGCGCTATTTCAAGCTGAAGAAAGACCCGCGCGTTTTGCCGCATATTGGCTGGTTCTTGCGGCGTTACAGCCTGGATGAGTTACCGCAACTCTGGAACGTGCTGCGCGGGGAAATGAGTCTGGTGGGCCCGCGACCGTTTCCGTATTATCATCTGGATCAATTTCCCGCCAGCTTTCGCCATCTGAGAGCCAGCGTTATGCCCGGCATAACCGGTTTGTGGCAGGTAACCGCGCGCAGCGATGGCGATTTAAGAGTGCAGGAAGTGGAAGACACATACTACATTCGCAACTGGTCTCCCTGGCTGGACATCTACATCCTCTTACGCACCACCCAAACCGTTCTCAGCGCTAAAGGCGCTTATTGAGTGGGGCGCCTTAGACCGCTGTTGGGCGGTGTCTTAGCGAGTATCGCCGACCAGGCGACTTTTTCGGGAACTAACTTCGCGCTAAACGTGTTGCTCGCTCGCTGGCTCAGCGGCGAGGGCTACGGTGCCTACTCCGTGGCCTGGTCTGTTTGCTTGATACTTGCCGCAGTGCATAACGCTTTGATTGTCGAACCGATGATGGTGGTTGGGCCTGCGGAATTTGCTACGCGCCTCGGCAGCTATCTCAAACGCGTCACGCGGCTCAATCTCGCCACTGTTTTCGTGATGGGGTTGTTGGCGGCCAGCGCTTCTGTTTTTTATAAGAGATTAGACGTGCGCGATGCCTTGTCGGCCTTGGGCATTGCGTTGCCCGGTTACCTGCTGTTAATCACCTGCCGCCGCGAGCAATACATTCTCAACAAGCCGATACGCGCGTTCTTCCTCAGCCTTGCGTATGCGGGGGCGCTCGCGACCGCTCTGATCGCAGTTCATAGCGCGGGCAAGCTCTCTTCCTGGACGGCCGTGCTCGTAACGGGCGTGAGCCTGCTGGTGGCCCTGTGGGCTTTGCTACGGCGCAACTTGCCGCTTGATTATCAGCCGTCTCCTCACACGCTCGCCGAAATCTCAACCGCGCATTGGGGATACGGCAAATGGCTCTTCGCTTCGGCCATGCTCGGCCTTGGCATCTCTGATCTCCAGGTGTTGCTGCTTTCCAAAATGGTGGATCTGGAATCAGCAGGAGCATTACGGGCATTGATGAATTTCATTTTGCCCATCGGGCAATTGCTCACCGTCGTGAGCGTTTTCACGTTGCCCAGGATGGCTCGCTACATGAAAGAGCACGGCATCGGCGTGGGCCTGCGGCGTTCGGCCTTGTACTCGCTGGGGGTTATCACCTTCGCTTTTTTCTACAGCGGCGCGCTCGTGCTCTTAGGTTCGCCGCTTGAACACCTGCTTTACGGTGGGCGCATGGCAGCTTATGTCAGCGATCTTCCTTGGATGGCGCTGGTGGCCTTCCTCTCTGGCATTGCCATCGCCTTCACCACTCCGCTCCGTGCGGCGCAGAATTCGCAGCATGCGTTGTTTGCAGGCATTGCCGCAACGCTCGTAGGTCTAGGCAGTTCCTTGTTCTTGCTTCCGCGCTATGGCTTGAACGGTGCGTTTCTGAGTTTGGTGCTGGCGAACGGCGCAAGCGCGCTCGTGGTGGTGGGCACGTATCTGTGGATGCTGAGGAAGAATCCGATCGACTGGGCCGGCCAAGACCGCGCCCTAGTGATTTTCGACGAAAATTTGATTCCGACCAGCCCTGTGGGTAGTTGCCTCTTGAAGGTGGTTCAATCAGAGGCGGACGGCTATCCCCTGCAAGTTTTCTACAATCGCATC
>PMQB01000121.1 GCA_003169195.1 Bryobacterales bacterium | reverse complement strand
GTCCGCTCGCCTACTTGACCCGTGTGCATCGTTTCATCCCGCGATTTATAGAAACCGTCCACGTCCACTAAGCCAGGAGTCGTCTGGAGTGCTCGCCTCCAAAGCGAAAATCTACCATGCTCCCCCGGCCTGCGGTTTTTCAATTCGACATTTTCGGTGACCTGCGCAGTAAAGTACTTGATCTGCAGCTTTCCTGGTCCGGGAAAGTTTCGTTCGATGAGTGCACAAAAGTCACACCACCCGAGCCCGGCCAAACGGCCTTGGGTTTTACGGGACCAATGAGCCGTTACCTGGTAATAGAAATTGAACCCGTCAACGTAGAGAATCCGGCTCATCGCTGCGGTGATTCTACCGCATGTGTTNNNNGATCTTGAGAACAGTGATGGAACACCCGCGGCGCAGGGCTTGAGGCTGCGGCTCGGCTAGAGGTTAGGGAGTCTAAGCGGCAGAGTCTCAATCGTTTCCTCTAGTTCTTTGATCGCCTTGCGGAAATAATACCGAATCCGAGCTATTTGGCCGCAGACATCGTCTTCTTTGAGGCGGGCTTGCGTTGTGCCTGGGCCTTCGCGGAAGCGGTCTTNNGCGGCCACCTTTGTCCCGCGTGATGGTTTAACCGGCACCAAGTCCTGCGTCGCATTCTTTCGTTTTGCAGCGACGGGCTTCTTGGCCTTTCCCGGGGCCTCGTGCAAACCCAAAGCGGCCGATATGTGCGACCGTGCTTCGTTGGTCAGTATCTTGGCAAAGGGAGTTTCGACGTAGCCGCAGCGGAGTTTCTCGCGCTTCGCTTTCTCCACTTCCAGCTGGGCCGCGTCCGCAGAGACATTGATGGCTTTCATTTGGCTGCTGAGCCGCTTTGCCGTTCGCGCACCCCAATAGGCTGTGACGTGGTAGGTCTCAGGGTCGCTGCCTGGATGAACGGTCAGCACGTACGCCTTGTCTTCGTCCTTCTCCGGGTGGAAGCAGTGCAGCGAGGCTCGAATGAAATCGCGCAATGAGTTGCGCGACGGCATGGCGTGGGTCACGAACTTTACCAATTTGTCGAGGCTGTCAGCGGGAAACATTTGCTGACGACGGAGAAAGAGAGGCAGGTCGGCCGGGCTCAGTTTCCCACAACTAAGAATGAAGATTTCGCCTTCTTTCGTGCCGCTGCGCAAACGTTCAAGGAAATTACCCCACTCCGTTTCGACCCAGGGCGATTCTATGTGTTCGCGACAGGAGGCAACGAGAATCAAGATGCGGGCGGATTCGAGCGCCGTCTCGATGGTTCTTGAGAAATTGCCGTGTCCCTCCTCGGCAAGTGACTCCTCACTGAAGAACACTTTCAAACCTAGAGCGATGAGCGCTTCGTAGACGGCGCGCGCGTGCTTGGAATCGGGCGTGGGCAATCCATCTTTGCCGGAGTTTTTGAAGGAGATGAAGACGTCGTGGCTCATGTCGAAGAAATCCCTTTCTGATTCGAATCGCCCAAGCGGGGCTCGCGGCTTCGGCAGCGCGCCGGGCGGCGAGGCGCAAGCCGAATTGACAGGTTGAGTCTAACAAATGTGGAGGTATCTTGAGCTTCTTCTGAGGAAACGGGATGGCATCGGGGACGGAGGGGACGGAGAGCTATGGAACCATGTCGATTTTCAATTGCAGGGAAGAACGGTTTGGCGATGCCTGTATTCACAAATGCGTAGTCTGATGAGATTGCGCCCCGAATCGCGGCGAACGCGGCCCTCTCTTTGCATAGCAAAGTACGTCGGAGCGGCCCGAATTGCGACAGACGTTCACCTCAAACCACTTACGGAGACGAATGGCGTCCGGTTCCATATCTCTCCCTCCCCTCCGTACCACCGTCCCCTCCGTCCCCTCGGTCTCTGTCCCCTTTTCGGTAGCGGGTAGCAGGAAGAGATATCATCATCTGCGGGATAGGCAAAGGACAACCAATGAAATTTGGCGTGAATACGTTTTTGTGGACGGGGAACTTTGGACCGGAACACTTTGATTTGCTTCCGAAGATAAAAGCGAATGGGTTCGATGGGATTGAAGTGGCATTGATTCGGCCTACCGATTTCAAAGCGGCCGAGATCCGGAAAGCGCTGGCGCAGATTGGCATGGAGTGCACGGTGTGCTCGGTATTGCCGGGTGAGTTGAGTTTGATTTCACCGGATGCGGGGGTGCGCAGTAAAACTGTTGCGCATATGGGGGAGTGTTTTAAAGCTGCGGCGGAAGCAGGGGCGAAGCTGATTGCGGGTCCGCTGTATTCGCCAGTTGGCTATCTGCCGGGGCGGCGGAGAACTGCGGATGAGTGGAAGAATGCGGCGGATGGGTATCAGCAATTGGGTCCGGTGCTGACGGCCAATGGAGTGACTGTGTGCATTGAGCCGTTGAACCGGTTTGAGACGTACTTCTTGAACACGACGGAAGATGCGGTGAAGCTGTGCACGGAGATTGGGCATGCGAACGTAGGGATTTTATGGGATACATTTCACGCCAATATTGAAGAGAAAGATCCAGCGGCGGCGTTGGGAACAACCGGACGCTTTTTGAAGCATGTGCATACATGTGAAAACGACAGGGGCACGCCAGGTAGTGGGCATGTGGATTGGAAGGGTGTGTTTGCCACGCTACGGACGATGAAATACGACGGGTGGCTGACGATTGAGAGCTTTGGGTTCGCGATTGGCGAGCTTTCGGCCGCGGCGTCAATATGGCGCGATTTGGCGAGGACGCCGGAAGACATTGCGTTTGAGGGAATCAAGTTTTTGAAGGCGTCGGCGTAAAATTCGAAGTACACGATGGGAAAAAAGGAAGCGGCGGCGCCTGCCAGCGGAGTGTACGCGGCGTTGGCCACACCGCGGCCGCAGAATGCGGTAGAAGCCGATGCGGCGGCGCTGTTCGACTACATTGACACGATCAGCAGCAAGGGCGTGGATGGGCTAGTGCTGTTTGGATCGACGGGCGAGTTTGTGCACTTTGATGTGACGGAGCGCATGCGCGTGTTGATGCTGGCGAAGAGGCGGTGCCGGATTCCTTTACTCGTAAATGTGGCGCACTCCACGCTGGCGGGTGCGATTGAGTTGGCGGAGGATGCGATTGAGGCGAATGTGGCGGGACTGCTGCTGATGCCTCCTTATTACTTTCGCTACACGGGCGGACAGATTGCAGAATTCTACAGGCAGTTTGTGAAAGAAGTAGATGGCAAGACGCCGGTTTATCTTTACAACATTCCGCAGTTCACGAATGCGATTCCGCCGGAGGTGATGGAGGAGTTGCTGGGAAGCGGGGCGTTCGCGGGAATTAAGGATTCGAGCGGGGATTGGGAATTGTTTGAAATGCTGTTGGCTCTGCGGGAGAAGCATGCTTTTCAGTTGCTAGTGGGGAATGATGTGATTTACCGGCGCGCGCGGGAGGCGGGAGCGGATGGAATTGTGTCGGGTGTGGCGGCGGCGGTGCCGGAGTTGCTGGTGGCGATGGATAAAGCAATGACGGCGAAGGACGCGGCGCGGGCGGATGAGCTGGACGCACGTTTGCATGAGTTTTTGCGGTGGTTGGATCAGTTTCCGGCGACGATAGGGGTGAAGGTGGCGGCGTGTGTGCGGGGATGGAAGTTTGGACATACGGCGGTGCCTTATGATGAGCGGACGTTGCAGGCGAAGGAGGAGTTTGAGGGGTGGTTTCGGGAGTGGTTGCCGAAGGTGGTGTAGTTAGAAAGACGGATATACTTGAGGGTATGCGGCAACCAGTAATACTTGAAGGGCCAGGGGCGTCGACGGAAGACGTCGCAGCGACTTTTGGGATTTCGAAGAAACGTCAGGCTGCAATAAACGAGATCGTGAAGTCAGTGCTCGGGAAGGGGAAGCCTTCCCGTTCCGGATCGCAGCGTAAGCGATCAACCAGCAGGAAGAGTGCTGAAACCGGCGCTAATCGGAAGTAGCGCGCTTGCGACGAGATTTCGTGGGATCGGATGAAGTCTTCCTGAACGTTCCCTACGATGCAGCATTTGAGCGGTTGTTTCTTGCTTACATTATGGGGGTGACGGCGTTCCATTTGACCCCGCGAACTACTATCGAGATCCCAGCCGCCACACGGCGACTTGACCGAATTCAGATTTTGTTGCACGAATGCCGATTTTCCATTCACGACATTTCGAGAGTGCAATTGTCGAGAACACTGCCTCGGGTTCCTCGCTTCAATATGCCATTTGAACTTGGTTTGGCAGTGAGTTGGAGCACTATGAATGCAGGTCGACACTCCTGGTTTGTCTGCGATTCAGAGCGGCACCGCGGGCTTCGATCAATCAGTGATCTTGCGGGTACAGACATTAACATTCACGATGGCACAATTCAAGGTGTAATGCGGGAATTGTGCAATATGTTTGTGAGACAGCCGGTTCGACCTGACGTGACTGAACTTATGAAGCTGTATCGAAAACTTAGACTGGCTACTCCGGGACTTCAAAAGCAGACGGGGTCCAGAACACTTTTCGAACCGAGAATATTCGCTGAGCTCTGTTTTGCTGCCGGACGTCTTCGAGATGGAGACTTGTGATGCAGGTAGGCTAAGCATGGTGTTATAAGACAAGTAATGTCACCCGAGGAATTCCGGAACGCGGCGCGTGCGCACTCTGAGTGGATTGCAGAGTATATGGAGCATGTGCGGGAGTATCCGGTGGTGCCTGCGGTGCGGCCGGGGGAGATTGCGGCGAAGCTGCCGAGTGTGGGACCAGAGCATGGTGAGCCGATTGAACAGATTTTTGCGGACTTTCAGAGCACGATTGTCCCTGGGTTGACGTTGTGGAATCATCCGAACTTTAATGCGTGGTTTTCGGCGTCGTCGACACCGCCATCGGTGTTGGCGGAGTTCTTAATGGCGGCGCTGAATGTGAATGCCATGTTGTGGAAGTCTTCGCCAGCGGCTACGGAGTTAGAACAAGTAACATTGGGCTGGCTGCGGCAATGGCTGGGGTTGGATGATCGCTGGTTCGGGATCATCTATGACACAGCGTCGATTTCAGTGATGCAGTCGATTGGTGCGGCGCGGGAGTGGATTGCGCCGGAGTGCCGCACGAAGGGCATGCAACCGGGGTTGACGGTGTATGTTTCCGAACACACGCACACGTCGGCAGAGAAGGCGGCGATCACGCTGGGGTTCGGGCAAGATAATGTGCGGCGCATTCCGGTAGATGATGAGTTTCGCATGCAACCGGAGTTGCTGGAGCAAGCGATTGAGGCTGACTTAGCGGCGGGGAGGCGACCGTGTTGCATTGTGGCGTCGATTGGATCGACCTCGGCTTCGGCGATTGAGGATGTCCCGGCGATTGCAGACATTGCCCAACGATACAAGGTCTGGCTGCATGTGGATGCAGCGTATGCAGGACCGGCGGCGATTGTGCCGGAGATGAGTCATCTGTTGCGGGGAGTGGAGCGAGCGCAAACGTTTGTGCTGAATCCACACAAGTGGCTCTATGTTTCGATGGATTGCAGCGTGCTGTACACTACCCGGCCCGAGATGTTCCGACGGGCGTCTTCTTTGAGCGCGGAGATTCTAAAAACGGCGGAAGATGGAAATGTGGTGAATTTCAACGACTACGGGTTGCAGTTGGGTCGGCGGTTCCGGGCGTTGAAGTTGTGGTATGTACTGCGCTATTACGGGCGCGAAGGGATTGTGGCGATGTTGCGGGAATCGATGCGGCTAGCGCAAATGCTGAAGGGGCTAGTGGAGGCAGATGCGGATTTTGAGATCGCCGCGCCAGTTCCCCTTTCGCTGGTTTGTTTCCGGCATCGCAGTTCCGACGAAGTGAACCGGCAACTACTTTCAGACATCAACGCAAGCGGGAAACTCTTTCTTTCGCAAGCTATCCTGCATGGCAAATTTGTGCTGCGTTTTGCAATTGGCAACCATCAAACGACGGAACAAGATGTGCGCGAAAGCTGGCAACTCATTCAGCAGTGCGCGGCGAAGCTGGCGGTTGTACACAAGTAGATGGCTGACGAACGTTTGGCCACCATACTGTGCGGCATCAAGCTGTGCAACCCTATTATTGCGGCGTCGGGCACGTTTGGCTATGGGATTGAGTTCGCCTCGATCGTTGATCTGAATAAACTGGGCGCGTTGGTTACCAAGGGGCTTTCGCGCGAGCCGATTGCCGGCAACCCTGCGCCGCGGCTTTGGCATACGGATGCGGGCATGATGAATTCGATCGGCTTGCAGAATGTAGGCGTGGCGGCTTTTGTGCGAGACAAACTGCCGAAGCTGAAGCCGTTCAGTGTTCCTGTGATTGCCAATGTATTCGGTTATGCCGAAGACGATTACCTGGAAGTGGTGCGGGCATTGGAAGACGCAGATGGCCTTGCAGGGTATGAGTTGAACGTTTCGTGCCCAAACACGAAGCATGGCGGTATTTTCTTTTCTAGCGATCCGCAGTTGCTGGGTAGCTTAGTGAAGCAAGTGCGCGCGGTGGCGAAGCGGCCGTTGTTGGTGAAGCTATCACCCAATGTGGCGAGCGTTCAGCCATTTGCGAAGGCCGCCGAAGATGCGGGCGCGGATGCGGTGTCGCTGGTGAATACTTTCATTTCGCTGGCGATTGATATTCAGATGAGAACGCCGCGCATTGGTGCAGGTTTTGGCGGATTATCAGGACCGGCCATTAAGCCGATTGCGCTGCGCATGGTTTATGAAGCGGCCCGCGCTGTCAAGATTCCCGTGATTGGATTAGGCGGCATTGCGAACGGCGAAGATGTGGCGGAGTTTCTGATTGCGGGAGCACGCGCGGTAGAGGTGGGTACGGCCAGTTTTGCGGATCCAAAGGCACCCGAGCGGATCGCGCAAGATTTGAGCCGAGTGGTGCGAAAGCTGGGTGTGGCCAACGTGAGCGAACTGGTGGGGAGCATTCGTTGGCCCGGCAGTGCAAAATAGAGCAATGAAAGAAAGTATCTTTCCGATAGACGGGCCCAAGCCAGTAGCGCCCTACTCGCCCGGTATGCGGGCCAATGGATTTATTTTTTTGAGCGGCCAGATTCCCTCGGACCCCAAGACAGGCGAATTGGTGACCGGCGATATTCAGGCGCAGTGCGCGCGGGTGCTGGAGAACATGAAGATCGTGCTGGCGGCCGCGGGGCTGACGCTGGATGATCTGGTGAAGACCACGGTATTCCTGAAGGACATGAACAACTTCGCCAAGATGAATGAAGAGTATGGAAAGTTTTTCCCGACCAATCCGCCGGCGCGGACCACGGTAGAGGTTGCGAGGCTGCCGCGCGATGTGGGGATTGAGATTGAGGCGATTGCGCTGGAGCGTAAGTAGCCGCTAGTTCGCGGGAGGCGCGATCCAGCCTCCCCGAAAGTTCCTTTTGAGAAACTTGCCGATGTAAAAGGCACTCAAGATGAGATAGGGAAGATCACCGATGGTGCGGTGGCCGCAGGCGAGTTCCACGATTTCATGATCCAGCTGCAACGTGAGGAAGGGGCGAATGGCCTCTTCCACGTAATCGCGCGCGAAGGTGGTGTCGTAGCGCCCGACGAGAACGAGCGATTTCTTGGGAAAGCGCGCGAACTCCGGGAAATAAGAGATGGGATTGATGACACTCCAACATTCGCGGAGTTCCTGTTGAGAGATATGCGACTCCATCGCGTGCCGGCAATCGGGCATGCCAGCCCAGATGGCGTCGGACACCGTTGAACAGCAGTGGTTGAACACGTTCAGGTTCAGGCGTTGGTCAAACGCGCTGGCCACGAAGGCATGACCGAAACCCAAGCTGCAGCCGACGATGCCGAACTGCGCGTAGCCTTGCAGGGCGAGCCAATCCAAACAGGAGAGCGTATCGATAACGCCGTGGCGAGCAGCGGCGATGGTACGGCCGATGTTGGGCGAGACTGAATATTCGGCCCCTTCGCATTCCTTTGGTTTGCGTGCACCGTGATAAGGCAGGGTCAACAACAGCGCGGAAAAGCCTAGGGTGTTTAAGAAGCGGCAGAAGCCTGCATACGAACCTGGGACCGCATTCCAGTGAGGCAGCACGATGACGGCGCGACCGTAAGCACGGCGGCAGTGGAAATATTCGGCGTGAACAATGTCATTTTCCGGGTAAAGGCTTTTGACGGCGGAGGGAAACTGCAGATGAGATCCCTTCCGACTAAATTGCGACGGTTTCTGATAGGCGAAGAATTCAGCTTTATGGGCCAGCCAGTACCGATTAGCATCGCGTAAGACCGCCAGTTCCGATCGGCCGTTTGGAGATGAGAAACCCGGCAGACCTTCCAGCGCTTCGATGCCCCAATCGAATGCACCGACACGCAGGTGTTCGCGGTGAGCCAGCCTAAGTTCTCTGGCATTGATCCAACTGCGGAACAGGTCGTCCGCCATCAATCCGGCTCGCGAAAGTGGTCGAGTCATCGAATGTCATCGGCAACCGTTCAGGCTGGCCGCGTACCTCTTCTATGTAGCACGAAATCGCTGCCAGGTGTGAGCGGATGTGGCACCATAGAAGAACACCTTCGGCGGTCCACGTTTTCGCGAATCGGTCTGAGAATTCTACAAAGTCTAGTAGAAACGTCCATTTTCCGGCTTCGCCGTTTTTATTGCAACTTACTGGTCTCAAAACGCACTATGTGCGTAGTGGCCTAGTTTGTCAAAGCGAAGCAGCCCGCGAGAGTGGACGAACCAGCAGGTTTTGATTTGCTGCGCTGCAACGTGAGCCCGGCACAAAAGACAAAATGACGAACACACAGGCAATTTCGGAATTACGAAGAGAGTTCGCCCGACGCGGGTGGGACAAAAAAGCGACGGGGCCGATTGTGTTCCAGTTGATGATCCACATCGCGTTAGCGATTGCGGGGACGGTGGCGTTTTTGGCTTGCCATAATCCGCTTTTGCGGGGGTTTGGGATCGCGATTTCGGCGTTCGGCTGCATGGGCGTGGGAACGAATACGCACACGTCTTCTCATTACGGCACGAGTCAGAAAAGATGGGTGAATGAGGCGCTCAGCTACTTGGGGTTTCCCACCTTCCTTGGATTCTCGGCCACGTTTTGGTGGTACAAGCATGTAGTGCTACACCATCCGTCACCCAACGTAATGGGCGTGGACGAAGACGCCGACCTCTTGCCTTGGTTCGCCATGACCGTAGACGACATCAACGCTAGTTCGGGCTTGCGCCGTTTTTACTATGAGCGTGTGCAATTTTGGGCGTTTCCATTGCTTATTTCTATGACTTACTTCAACATGGTCGCGTCGGGATGGGTCTACCTGATCGGCACGCTTTGCCAACCTAAGGCGCGCAAGACGGCACACTGGATTGACTTGGGCGCCAAGGTACTGCATCTCGCGTTGTGGATTGGTGTGCCGCTGCTATTCTTTCCGTGGCCTTTGGTTGTGGGTTGCTATGTTTTGCGAGGCATCCTCGTGGGTTACGCCATGTATTTTGTGCTGGGACCAGGACATCTGCCGGCTGAGGCGCAGCGGATTACTGCCGAAGCGAAACAAGAGACTGATTTCTTCACAGTGCAAACCGAGGGTACCGTGAGCTTCCGCACGGGCTGGATTGGGAGATTCCTATGCTCAGGCTTGGAGTTTCAGATTGAGCATCATTTGTTTCCGAATATCAGCCACATCTACTATCCGGAAGTGAGCGTGATTGTGCAGAGGTTCTGCGCTGAGCAAGGGTTGCCCTATCGTTGCTATAGCTGGGGGACGGCGGTGTGGAAGAGTTGGCAAGTAATGCGAAATCCACAGCAGGTTTTGGGCCATGACACAGGGCGAGCGGTGTTTCTAGAACTCGAAACTGAACTGAGGGGTTCGGCCGTAAGTTCGGAAGTAGAAACACCCCCGCTCTATCGCTAGTTCTTGGGAACGTCCGCTGGCTTCAGCGGAGGATGCGCGCTGTACTGACTTTGAGGCGGAGAAAGCTTAATCTCAACCGTTTGTTCCTCGCCTGCCAAATCAACCTTATCGCCCCATGTCTGATAAGCCTTCTTATTCACCTGCAATTGAACGCTGCCTTCGGGCACGGGTGGGAAGTGGGCGATGCCCTCCTGATTGGTATGCACTTCCCAATGAATTTTCTTGTGAATGCCGCCTTTAGTGATTTGGCGTGGCCCGATAAAATCGAGAATCACCTCGGCGTTTTCCACAGGCTTGTCGAACTGGTTCTTTACAACGATTTTGATGATCGTTTTGGGCACCTCTGCGGCGAGCAGAGTAAAACAGGACATTAGAAAGATAATTAGCAGCAGCAGACGGGACTTCATGATGGAATTATCGCGCAGGTCACTTTAAATGTACGGTGACCGTCTGCCCGGCGGAGGTTACGGTGAAGCGCGCTTCCTGGTATTTGGGCGGTCCAAAGGTGCCTCTGGCGTCGTTTGAGAAGCCATATGGCTCGGTGGGCTTACCCACCATATTGGTGTCTAGCTTTCCATCGTTGTTCTTGTCGTAGAAAGCGCTAACGGCGTAATCACCCGGTTCCAAATCATTGAAAGCCGCAGTGGCCTTGCCATTTGTCATGTCCGCAGCGGCAACACGAAACGGCTTGCCTTTCGGGAAACCCTCTTCGCCATGCCAAAGCGCAATCCGGACTACGCCTTTGCGAGTGGAGTCTTCGATGGTGTTGACGGTTAGGGTGGCCGTCGAAGAAGTATACGCGGTTGAAGTGATCGCCATAGTCAAGATGAGTGTCGCCAATCCAACTTTCTGCAATCCAACTTTCTGAAGGTGCATTTCCATTTTCTCCTTTACGATGGAACTACGGCAACTGCTTGTTTATTGCCCTGAGCGTGCTGTTTGCGAAGGTACGCCACCCAAAGGAAGATTCCCGGAACGCCGACAAGAGACGGCCACAACCAGCGGATGGCGATCGGCAAGAATTTAAAGTTCACCGCGGAGAAGGCGGACACCGTTGCGATGTAGGAGCCCAGCATGCCGCCCATATGGCTGTAAAGCCACGCATTCTTGAAGGCAGGGGGTTTAAGGAAGCGCACGATGTCGGAGGCAGCGATGACAATACCGAAGCTGCCGAACACAAAGGAAACAGCGGGCGCCGGCATAAATTGGCCTGGCAGAGGATGGAAGCCAAGCGCGATAAGGCCAATACTGCCCACCAGCGTAAGGATAGCGGCAATCCAGTCAATCGCGGTAGGTCCGGCATTCTTACGGAGGACTTTGCGATAGCCGCCGAAGGCGAAATAGAAGCTAAAGACGGCCACCAAGCCGAGAAAAAGAATGGGGCGATAGATGGCCATGTACATGGCGGTGATAGCAACGATGGCCATCATCCAGAAATAGATTCTGCCCCACCGGCGGTGCGCCACGCTGCCCTTGACGGTGACCATGGCGGCCGGAGCCATGAAGATCGCAATCATGCCGCAGACAATGTGGAGAACGCGAACGTACGGGAACCAGCTCATGCGGTTTTTCTCGCTTTCTTGGATTTGGTTTTTTTCGAAAGGTTGTGAAGGGTGGCGAGCGAGGCTTCTGACCATTCGAGAAGACTCTGGGAGTTTCGCCGACCGTAATCGAGAGTGATGAGCCAGAAGGGCAAGCCTGGATGATTGGCTTGTTCGCGGCGGAGTTTTTTTGCCACTTCGGCGAATTCTTTTAGTGCGGCGCGATGTCGATCGGCAAAGCCAGCCACGTGATGAATGAGGTCGTAAGTTTTGCCATTGCTGCCGAAAAATAGTTTCAGGATGAGTTCGTTGCGCGGGGAAGGGTCGGTAGACGGTTGAGCAAGCCACTTCTGGACTTCGGCTTGGCCGGCAACAGTTAGTGAGTAAACGAGGCGGTCGGCCCTACCCTTGTTGCGTTCCGCCCGGACTTCGACAAGTTTGAGCTTGGCCATGCTCTTCAGCATGGGATAGATCTGGCCGTAACTTTCCTTCCAGAAATAGGCCATGTTGGTGGCGACAAATTTTTCGATGTCGTAACCGGACATGGGGCATATGGATAGAATCCCGAGCAGAGAGTGGCTTATGCCGGAGGCCATATATCAACATGATATATATCTTTCAGATATTGTCAAGTAGGGAAATCAATCCGGTTTTCTGATGCCGTTACACTGGGGTTTGGCGATTATTCGAATTATCGGCGGAGGGCTGGCTGGTTGCGAAGCGGCATTTCAAGCGGCCGAGGCTGGCGTGCCGGTCGAGCTGTATGAGATGCGTCCGAGCGTGCGGAGTCCGGCTCATCAGACTGATGCGTTTGGCGAGTTGGTTTGCAGCAATTCGTTGAAGAGCGAACAGGAGCATTCGGCACCGTGGCAGTTGAAACAGGAGATGCGTCGATTAGATTCGCTGTTGATGCGCGCGGCAAATGCGGCGCGAGTGCCTGGTGGACATGCGCTTACGGTGGATCGGGATATGTTCTCGGCGGAAATTACCCGAGCGATCGAGTCGCATCCGAACATCAGGGTGAAACGCGAGGAAGTGCGATCGCTGCCCAGTGACGGTGTCGTGGTTGTGGCGAGCGGCCCGCTGACGAGTGAGGCGCTGGCCGAGGATATTGGTCGCGTTACCGGCAGCGAGCGGCTGTTCTTCTACGACAGCATCAGTCCGATTGTGGCGGCGGATTCAGTGGATATGAATGTGGCGTTTCGGGCGTCGCGGTATGGCAAGTCGCTGGATGGCAGCGACGATTACGTTAATTGCCCGTTCAACAAAGAGCAGTATGACTTGTTTATTGATGAGTTGTTGAAAGCGGAATCGTACGAGCCGCACATTGCGGAGGATAAGACGCCGTTTTTTGAAGGGTGTTTGCCCATTGAGGAGATCGCGCGGCGTGGGCGCGACACGCTGCGCTTTGGTCCAATGAAGCCGGCGGGGTTGGATGACCCGCGCACGGGACGGTGGGCTTATGCGATTGTGCAGCTGCGCCAGGAGAATCAGCGAGCCGATAGTTACAATTTGGTGGGCTTTCAAAACCACATGCGGTTTGGGGATCAGGCGCGCGTGTTTCGGTTGATTCCGGGGTTGGATAATGCCGAGTTTGTGCGCTTCGGGCAGATGCACCGCAACACATATATCAATTCGCCCGCGCTTTTACTGCCGACGCTGCAGTTGAAAAGCGAAGCGCGCGTGTTTTTTGCCGGCCAGATTTCAGGCGTAGAAGGATACGCCGAATCAATTGCGACGGGCCTGATTGCGGGCCGGAACGCCGCGGCTGTTGCTAGTGGACAGGAGCCGATAGTGTTTCCGCGCGCAACGGCGCTGGGCAGTTTGTGCCACTACATTACAGCGGCCGACCCGCGACATTTCCAACCTGCGAATATTACCTTTGATTTGCTACCAGCGCTGGATGACGAAGCCAAACAGAAGTTCAAGCGCGACAAGAAAGCAAGGCACGGCGAAATATGCCGCCGGGCCGAGACTGCGTTCGAAGAGTTCATAAATGCCAAACATTCGGGAGTGTATTGCGAAGTACCTGGCTGAGTTGACGCGGCGTGGTGCATCAAAGCACACGCTACGCAACTATGGATCAGATCTGGAACAGTTCGCGAGTTATTTCGAAATAGCGGGCGCCGCAGCTCCAGCGTTTGAGCAACTTGATTTGGGATTGCTGCGGGAATGGTTGGGCGGACTCTACGATCATAAATTGACAGTCGTCACCGTGCGGCGCAAGATGGCCGCGGTGCGGGCGGTGTTTAAATTTTCGCTGCAAGAAGGCGTGATCAGCAACAATCCAGCCACCCGTTTGCGGACGCCGAAGGTGAAGCAGCGGTTGCCCGAAGTGATGAGCGCAGAGAAGACGAATAATCTGCTTGATGCGGTGGAGTTAGGCGATATCGTTGAACTGGCAGATAAAGAACGCGACGTGGCGCTGCTTGAGTTGATGTATGGCTGCGGCATTCGAGTGAGTGAGTTGGTGGGCATCAACCTGGAGGACATTGATTTGCACACGGGATGGCTGCGGGTGCGAGGCAAAGGGAACAAAGAGCGGCAGGTGCCCGTGGGCGAGCGCGCGGTACAAGCAGTGAATACGTACCTGGACGGCCGCAAGGCACCGGTGAGTGAGAGAGCGCTGTTTTTGAATTCGCGCGGCGCGCGGCTGGGTGACAGGCAAGTGCGCAGGCTGGTCAAGCTTTATGCAATCTTGGTGGCCGGTGATTCAACGGTACACCCGCATAGCTTCCGGCACGCGTATGCGACGCATCTGCTGAGCGACGGCGCGGATCTGCGGTCGATTCAGGAACTGCTGGGACATGCGCGGCTATCAACAACGCAGAAGTATACGCAGGTTTCGTTGAAGGATTTGCAGCTGGTTTATGACCGGGCGCATCCGAAGGCGTGATTATACGCCAGCGGTGATGACGATGCCGCTGGTGGCACGCGCAGGTGATTGTTCCAATGCTCGCCGGAAGCGCAGATGTCTCCAGAGGGTTGCGCCCATTACGGGTCGCCACACGGCATGAACCAAATCGTTCTGGATGAGAAAGTGCCAGAAGCGGTTTGAACGTTTGTATAAGTAAGACATGGCGAGATAAGGAGCGACGGCGCGCCAGTCTTCCGGTCGGCGCTGCCAGATGCTGGCGTGGGAAAACAAGCGTTGGTACATCCATCCATAGCCGTGTTCCAGTTCTTCCGGTGTCATGTGTTTTGGACGAAAGACCGCATGCGCAGTGTCATAGCGTGACCAGTCTCGATGGAGGAGACGACCTTCGGTTTCCATCTGGCGGAAGAGCGGCGTAGCGGGATAGGGAGTGAGGATGTGAAAGGTAGCACACTCCAGGCGATTTTCTTCGACCCACTGCGCCGTCTGCGAGAACACATCTTTTCGGTCGTGATCGAAGCCAAGGACAAATGATCCGTTCACCTGGATGCCGTGATCGTGCAGGATGCGGATACGGCGCGCGTAATCGGCGGTCTTGGGCGTTTTCTTGTGGGCATTGAGCAGGTTGTCGTCGGAGAGAGATTCGAAACCGATAAAGACTCCCATGCAACCGGAGAGTGCCATTTCGCGGATGAGAGTGGGGTCGTCGGTTACGTCGACAGTGACGGCAGCGCTCCAGATTTTTCGAACAGGTTTGAGTGCGCGGCAGAGAGCATGCAGGTAATCGCGGCGGGAGCCGAGATTGTTGTCGATGAATACACCGTACGGCTCGCCACTGGCCACAAACTCGTCGACGATTTGTTGAGGATCGCGCATGCGATAGGGCATGCGGAGACCGTCGGTGGCGAGATAGCAGAAGTTGCAACGGTTGTGGCAACCGCGCGTGGCGATCAAGCTGGCGTTTGTGAGGAAGCTTCGTTTGGGCAGGATAGTCCGGCGCGGAGCAGGATCTTCGCGATATTGATTCTCGTAGGTGGCGTAATAGATTTTCTCCAGCTTGCCGGCTTCACAATCGGCGAGGATTTTGGGCCAGATCTGCACACCGTCACCCATCGCAAGCGCGTCGGCGTGCGAGGCGCACTCTTCTGCACAAGAAAGCACGTGTAAACCGCCAAGGACGACTTTACTTCCACGGCTACGATACCAATGGGCGAGTTCAAACGCGCGTTTGGCGAAGGTGAGATGAACGGTGATGCCAACGAGTTCGGGCAAAGGCGCATAGGGAGGGTGGCCGTGGAGGAGGTTCTCGTCCCAGTAATCGACTCTCCAGTGTGCGGGAGACGCGGCCGCGAAGCTGGTGAGCGCGAGGGTGGGCGTGAGCACATGTTTGCCGAAGCTGGCGTTGGCGTCTTTAGGGTAGAAGGGATTGATTAAAAGGGCGTAGCTTGGTCGGGGCGCTGCTGGCGGGGCGCTTTGATCTAGTTGCGGGGGTTTGAACATGGCTTGGGGACGCCAAAGAGTTTTGAGGGGTCCGGCGAACGGCTCATTTGGGTGGATCATGAAAATACTTTATATTATAAAGTACTCTACAGCAAGTCGTAATTTCGTGGGCTACCGAAATCAGCGGCCACAAAAGACCTGTTCCGCCGTCTGCCGAACCTAGGCTAAGGCTTGCCGAAGCCGTACTTGGCGAAGATAGCTTGCGCGGTGGGGCCTAAAAGAAACTTCAAAAACAAAGCCGCTTCTTTTTGTTTTTTGCTGGCGGACACGATGCCGGCTTTCTGAATGATGGGCTTATGCCAGTCTGGCGGGATAAGTTGGGGGCTACGGTCGCTCACCAGTCCATCAGAGGTGAGCACAGCGTCCGCATTGCCGCTATCGAACAACTCAAGCGTTTGGCGCACATTTTCGCCGTAAACAACTTTGGGTTGGAGCTTCTCCCAAAGACGTTCGTGTTCCAGGGATTGCTGCGCGGCCACGCCGTAAGGCGCAAGTTTAGGGTTGGCTAGCGCGACGAAACGAACCCAATCCTGTGTTAAATCATTGATATCATGACGTTTACCATCGCGCCAAAGGATTGCTAAGCGGCCGGTCGCATAAACGGCGGCACCAGGGGCTATTTTGCCGGGCGATATAAGCCGATCAACAAACTGAGCATTGGCCGAAAGAAAAACGTCATAGGGTGCTCCATTCTCTATTTGCTGGGACAGCATGGCGGAGGCCTGAATGACGAAACGAACTTGGACGGTTGGGTTCGTTTTTTCAAAAGCTTGGGCTAGTTCGGGCGTGACCTTCGATAGGTCGGCGGCGGCGGCGACGGTTAGGTTCGTATGTGCTACTAGGAAAGAAGTAGACAAGAAAAACAAAGAGAATGGAAGGCAACTTGACAAGCTCAGACTCATATTCAATAATGGTAGCGTGCTAAGAGCAGCCGGCAGCGAAATTCGTCGGTCGGCGGAGGCAAAAACACTAACATGAGTAAGATTATCGGAATTGACCTCGGAACCACAAACTCGGTGGTTGCCGTGATGGAAGGCGGCCAGCCGGCTGTCATCCCGAACCAGGAAGGTGGCCGTACAACGCCATCAGTGGTTGGCTTCACCAAGAACGGTGAGCGTTTGGCGGGCAACGTAGCGAAGCGCCAAGCCGTCACCAACCCGGAAAACACGGTTTACTCGATTAAGCGCTTCATGGGCCGCCGCTTTAATGAGGTAACCGAAGAGATGAAGCTGGTTCCCTACAAGAGCGTGTCGGGCGACAATGGCGACGCGCGCGTAGAGATCCAAGGGAAGAAATATTCACCGCCGGAGATCTCGGCGATGATTCTCACCAAGCTGAAAGAAGCGGCTGAAGCCTATTTGGGCGAAAAGGTCACGAAAGCCGTGATCACAGTGCCGGCCTACTTCAACGACGCGCAACGGCAGGCGACGAAAGACGCCGGGCAGATTGCAGGACTCGAGGTGATGCGCATCATCAACGAGCCGACAGCGGCGGCGCTTGCGTATGGTCTCGACAAGAAGAAAGACGAGACGATTGCGGTGTACGACTTCGGCGGCGGTACGTTCGACATTTCGATTCTCGAAGTGGGCGACGGCGTCGTGGAAGTGAAGTCGACCAATGGCGACACGCACTTGGGCGGTGACAACATTGACCAGCGCATTATCGACTGGCTGATTCAAGAGTTCAAGAAGGACCAAGGCGTTGACGTTTCGAAAGACCAGATGGCGCTGCAACGCCTGAAGGAAGCGGCTGAAAAAGCCAAGATCGNNGGCATTACGCCGAAAGACATTGACGAAGTAGTGCTCGTTGGTGGTTCGACGCGTATTCCGAAGGTGCAGCAGATTGTGCGCGACCTTTTCGGCAAGGAGCCGAACAAGAGCGTGAACCCGGACGAAGTGGTGGCAGTAGGCGCGGCCGTTCAGGGCGGTGTGTTGGGCGGCGAAGTAAAAGACGTTCTGCTGCTTGACGTAACGCCTCTGTCTCTCGGTATCGAAACGCTAGGCGGTGTGTTCACGAAGTTGATTGACCGCAACACAACGATTCCGACGCGTAAGAGCGAAGTGTTCTCGACAGCGGCGGACAGCCAAACGTCGGTAGAAATTAAGGTTTACCAGGGTGAGCGCGCGATGGCACGGGACAACCGGCTGTTGGGTGTGTTCCAACTAGTAGGCATTCCGCCGGCACCGCGCGGCATTCCTCAGATTGAAGTGACGTTTGACATTGACGCCAACGGCATTTTGAACGTGACGGCGAAGGATCGCGCAACTAACAACGAACAGAAGATCACCATTACGTCTTCGTCGGGCTTGAGCAAGGACGAAGTGGAGAAGATGGCGCGCGACGCCGAATCTCACTCGGCCGACGACCGGAAGAAACGCGACGAAATCGAAGCGCGCAACCGGGCGGACGCTATGACGTACAACGTGGAGAAGATGCTGAAGGAGCATCGCGAAAAGATCTCCGATACCGACGCCAAACAGGTAGAAGCGGCGTTGGAAGAGGTCAAGAAGGCGATGGCCGAAGGCGGACTCGACAAGATCACGTCGGCGACCGACAAACTCACAACGGCGAGCCACAAGCTGGCGGAAGCGATGTACAAATCGAGCAGCACGCCTCCGAACGGCGCGGCGGGTGGACCTGGCGCGGGCGAACCGGGTGCGGGCGCAGGTCCGGAAAAACCGAAGGACAATGTAGTCGACGCCGAGTTCGTGGACGTTGAAGACAAGAAGTAGCAACAAGCGCTAGCAGTTCCGTAGCGTGTGTGTGAAGCAGCGGCGGCTTGCAAAGGTCGCCGCTGAAACTGTCAAATGTACGCATTCGGGAGAGGTGCGCACGTAGGCTCGGTGGGATAAATCAATGCCTTCAGCATCGAAAAAGGATTATTACGAAACGCTTGGTGTCGGCCGAACCGCTGACTCGGACGAGATACGCAAGGCTTACCGCAAGCTGGCGCGCAAGTTCCACCCTGATCTAAACCCTGGCGATAAAGCGGCGGAAGAACGCTTCAAAAAGGTTCAGGAAGCGTACGACATCCTAAGTGACGAGAACAAGAAAAAGGTTTACGACCAGTTTGGTTTTTACTCGGACAACATTCCTCCCAACGGTGGACATCCGGGCGGAGCGCCTACTGGTGGGCCTAATTTTGAAGGGTTCGACTTTGCGGAATTTCTGCGGCAGCAGCAGCAACAACCGCGAGGCGGCGGCCCGATGCCGGGCTTTGAAGAAGAGCGCGGCGGCGCAGGTGCGGGTGGTTTCCGTGATATTTTTAGCCAGTTTTTTGGACGTGGTGGCAGCAGCACGGGCCGGCAAGCAGCGCATCCTGAGCGCGGCGCCGATCTCGAATATGGCTTGAATGTTGATTTCTGGCAATCGATGCGCGGGACCCAGGTTCGGCTCAGCATTTCGCGGCAAGAGACCTGTGAAGCGTGCCACGGCAGCGGATCTTCAGGCAATAACGTGGCCGTGTGTCCGGAGTGCGATGGCAGCGGAACCGTAACGCAAATGGCGGGCGCCATGAAGTTCAACCTGACGTGCAACCGTTGCGGCGGGAGTGGGCGTTTGAAAAATGCATGTCCCAATTGCCGGGGCGAAGGGCGCATCAGCCGGCCCGATTCGGTGGAAGTGCGGATACCGCAAGGTGTATCGTCCGGATCTCGGCTGCGGGTTGCGGCAAAAGGGAACGCTGGCACCGCCGGCGGCGCAGCAGGCGATTTGTATATCACCATTCGCGTGGAAGAACATCCATTCTTTAAGCGCGATGGCGACAACATTGTGATTCAGATTCCGTTGACAGTGAGCGAGGCTGGGCTTGGCGCAAAAATCGAAGTGCCTACCATTGATGGCCGCGCTCTCTTAAAGATCCCGCAGGGGACGCAGAGTGGGCAAAAGTTCAGGCTGCGCGAAAAAGGCGTGTTCAATGGGCGCAAGAACACGCGTGGCGATGAGATTGTCGAAGTTTTCCTGAAAGCGCCCGATGTGCACGATGAGAAGACGCGTGAGTTGCTGAGAGATCTGGCGCAGATTCAGACTGAAGATGTTCGTTCAGATATCTGGAGCAAAGTACAACCAGCGGTGTAAACCCATGACAAAGAGCAAGAGTAAAGCGGCCTACATGATATCGGCAGTGGCCGAACAGTATGAAATCCACCCGCAGACTCTGCGGTTATATGAACGGGAAGGATTGCTGGCGCCCTCGCGGAGCGATGGCAATACGCGGCTGTATACGGACGAGGATTTAGAGCGGCTGGAAGTCATTCTAAAACTCACGCGCGACCTCGGTGTGAATCTGGCGGGCGTGGAAATTATTCTGAACATGCGCGAAAAGATGGAAGCCATGCAGCAGCAGATTGAAGGCTTCATTTCGAACTTGAATCAAGAGCTGTCTAAACGCGCAACTACCAAGCCGAAAGATGAAGACCGCAGTCTGATGCCGGTGATTCAGATCAGCTCGCTTACGCGCGCTGAGGGCAAGAAGTCGACAACCGAAAGCAAGCGCAAGGGCTGGCGCAGTTAGCCAGCGTTACCGACTGCGTTTTCGGCTTAAAGCCACAACTGCAATTCCCAGAAAGATCGGCGCAAGCCCGGCAGGCTCAGGAACTGCAACTACCGTTCACCACGTCCGCTCGCACACTGCCAGCGGGAATTATTAGCAATAAAGACGAAAATGGATATGACGGAATGAAGTTGTCACTGTTGGAATCTTATCCGAGATTGCCCTCATGTATAGCACCGCAACTTTGTTTAGACGAATTGACTCATTCACAATAGAACCAGTGAGCATCAGAAGGATTTGTGTTTATTGTGGGTCGAGTCCTGGGAAAAGCCAGG
Source organism: Bryobacterales bacterium (assembly GCA_003169195.1). Classification (GTDB taxonomy): domain Bacteria; phylum Acidobacteriota; class Terriglobia; order Bryobacterales; family Bryobacteraceae; genus Bog-105. The sequence goes on along the minus strand of PMQB01000121.1, from coordinate 14,856 downwards.
TTTTCGTGGAATCTGCGCAGGCACTCGGGCGGGAACTAGCAACCCGCAAAATCGAGATCGTTTATGGCGGTGGACGACGCGGTTTAATGGGCGCGCTGGCCGACGCGGCGCTGGCGGCGGGCGGACGGGTGGCTGGCATTATTCCGCAATCGCTGGTGGACGCGGAGATCGCACACCGGGGTTTGACCGAACTGCAGGTAGTGCATACCATGCACCAGCGCAAGGCCGAAATGACGCGGCGCGCGGACGCGTTCTTAATACTTCCCGGTGCCTGGGGAACACTAGACGAGTTATGCGAAGCTCTGACCTGGGCCCAACTTGGCATTCACCATAAACCGTGCGGGCTGTTGAATGTGGATGGGTATTATGATTTACTGCTCCAATTCTTGGGACATGCAGTGGACGAGAAGTTCCTGAAGCTGGAAGATCGCGAGTTGCTGCTGGTAAGTGGGGATTTGCAGGACCTTCTCGGCAAGATGACGCAGTTTCGCCCGCGGTTGAGCAAGATTCCGGCGAAGTTAGAGACACAATGAACGTAGCGGTTGTACCGTTCGCTTCCACATCCGCAACATATACGCCCGGCTACATGCGCACTCAAAGCCTGACGCGGATCAGAGCATTGAAAAGCGGCCGGATCAGGTAGCTTGTAAACTCTCCCGCAAATACATGCGATACTCCATACATTGGGGGTTCCATGCTCAATTGGACCAACCGCAGTTTCGTTCTTCTTTTAACGGCGATGCTAGGCGCCGGGGGCACACAGGCGTACGGGCAAAAGGGCGCCCCGACGGCGGGTGGCGGAGGTGGCGGCGCCGCCTCACCAACGCGCGGCACGAACCTACCGACCACGAATAACAACCCAACGCTCAACCCGAGCAACACGAACAATCCCGTCAACGATCCCAGCTTGAACCGCCCAATTTTCCTGATGGGTAAAGTCATGTTCGATGATGGATCGCCCACCAACAAAGATATTCGCATCGAGCGAGTGTGTGGGGCGAGCACGCGGACCGAAGGGCATGTGGATGGCAGTGGCGCCTTCTCGTTTCAGATTGGCGGCAGTACACCGGCTGAGTCCATGTCGGCGGACATAAGCGATTTTGGTTCGAATTCGCCGAGTCAAAATTCTCCCTTTGGCGGCACGAATGGCAGCAGCACGACCAACGGGAGCGGCTCCGGTTCGAAAACCATGGGAACGGAGTCGGCGCTGTGGGGATGCGAATTGCGGGCATCGTACCCGGGCTACCGATCAGACTCGGTGAATTTGGCGGGACGGCGATCGATGGACGACCCAAACCTGGGCACTCTCATTCTGCACCGCTTGGGCAATGTGCAAGGCACAACGATTAGCGTGACCACGGCACAAGCGCCGAAGTCGGCGCAGAAGAATTACGAGAAAGGTATCCAGGCGTTCCAGAAAGGCAATTTGGACGATGCGGAGAAGCGGCTGCAAGCGGCCACCGGCGAGTATCCCAAATATGCACTGGCGTGGTTCATGCTGGGCGAAGTGCAGCAGCGGCAGAACAAGATTGAAGATTCGCGAAAGGCATACATAGCTGCGATTGAAGCCGACAGGCGTTATGTGAGTCCTTATGACCAACTGGCGCGCCTGGCTGCGAAAGAGAACAAGTGGGACGACGCTGCGCAATACAGCAAGCACGTGATTGAATTGAATCCGGTAGAGTTTCCGAGTTCGTTCTGGTACAACACCGTTGCCAACTACAATCTGAGTAAAGATGCGGAAGCGAACAAGAGCGCGCTCGCGCTCGTAAAGCTGGATACGCAGCACCATTATCCGGAAGTGAACCGGATCCTTTCGGAGCTGGCTCTCAGCAGTAAAGACTATGCGGCGGCGGCCAATTACCTGAAAGCGTATCTGACGCTGGTACCCAATGCGCGAGATGCGGAGACCTTGAAACAGCAGTTGCTGAAGATAGAAGCGGCTAGTGTGCAGGTGCAGAAGTAGATTCGGGTCGGCCAAAGTTGTCTAATAGAAGGCGATGAAGAAGATACTTCTTGCGGGTCTCTTTTGTACGATGATGTGCTGGGGCGCCGATACTCCCGTGAATTGGCAACAAATTCTGGCTGATCGCATTCCGGCCTATGGGCACAGGAATTGGATTGTCGTGGCGGATTCGGCGTATCCGGCGCAAGCGAAAGATGGTATCGAGACAGTCGTCGCCGATGCCGACCAAATCCACGTGTTGGAGACGGTGCTACGGACGCTGGCGAAATCGCGTCACGTTACGCCGATTATTCATACCGACCTGGAACTGAATTATCTGGATGACGCGCAGGCGCCGGGAGTGGAAGTATACCGCGACAAACTAGCGGGCATGTTCAAGGACATGACTGTCGATGCAATGCCACACGAAGCGTTGATTGCAAAGCTGGATGAAGTGAGCAAGACGTTTCGGGTTTTGATTATCAAGACGAATATGACCGTGCCGTATACGACGGTGTTTTTGCAACTTGATTGCGCGTATTGGGGACCCGATGCGGAGAAGGGTTTGCGGGCGAAGATGGCGGCGGCAGGCGTACGGTAAGCCGCAGACGGTTATCGTTGCTCCAACTTGCGCGTGAAGGGCGCGTCCTCGGTATCGATATGAGCCTCGGCCTGGACGGTCCGCGCGAAAAATACCGTACTAAACAATACAAGAGCTAGGATCGTCTTGCGCATCCTTTATTGTCCCAAAAAACGCCGCCCTATTTGCTCTTAGTCTGTTGACTCAGGCGCGCTGCCGTCGATGGCGGAACAATCCCGCTAGACCGCATATAGCCCACAATGTTCCCGTAAATCTCATTATTGTGAACGGCAATGTGCATAAACGCATAGCTCAACTGTGGTGTGGAGATGATCTTCTGATCATCCAGCGATTGCAATGCGGCAGAACAATAATCGAAGGAATCCTTCAGCGCCTTGCTAATCTCGGCCTTGTCCTTGAGACTCGCTGCCTGTTTCGCCGAATCCGGGGCGGGATCGCCTTTGAGCGTGGCGCAATCGGCGTAGTTACGTTCAATGGAATGGGTGAGCCACTGGCCGAAAGTCATCTGATCGGGCGTCAGCTTGTAGCTGTATTTATCGGCGGGCATAGCTTCGGCACTCGCCTGGAGATTTTTGCTGATACCACTGAAGTAGCGCTGCATGGCAGCGGTCAGGTTTTGCGCATTCACGAGATTGACAGCTAGACAAAGACCGAGAAGAAGACGACTTTTCATGGTTTATCCCTTCGGATAACATTGTCGCAGTTCGGAAAACCGGCGAGACGGACGCCTTTCGGTACACTTAAGGTTTCTGCCCTCCAACTCCGTAAGTGAGCATTGCCAGCCAAACCGATCGACCGCGTGGCGCCAGCGCGAGGCTCACGCCGAAGAGTTTTTTCGCGCGCAATGGCGCGCTTTCGAAAGCGCATCCTAACTACGAACACCGTCCCGGACAAATCGATATGGCAGTCGCGGTGGCGGAAGCGCTGGCCGACCGCCGGCACTTGATTGTGGAAGCGGGAACGGGCACGGGGAAGACGCTGGCGTATCTCGTGCCCTCGATTTTATCGGGCAAGCGCGTTATCATTTCTACCGGCACCAAAGCGCTGCAAGAGCAGTTGTTCTTCAAAGATCTGCCGTTTCTGCAGAGCATGTTTCCGGAACCCATTCGCGCCTGCTACATGAAAGGGCGGCAGAATTATTTATGCCGCCAGAAACTCTACGACGCAGAGCGCGAGCCCATTCTAACGGGCATGGAAGAACGCAAAGAATTCCAGATCATTCGCGATTGGGAAAAGGTTACGAAGACCGGCGATCGCAGCGAACTGGGTGAGATTCCTGAAGGCAGCAGCGCGTGGTGGAAAATGGACGCGCGCAGCGATAATTGTTCCGGACAAAAGTGCGCGCAATTTGAACGGTGCTTTATTACCGAGATGCACAGACAAGCGCTGGCAAGTGACATTGTAGTGGTGAATCATCACTTGTTCTTTGCGGATTTGGCGGCCCGCGACCGGGCATTCGGTTCAATTCTGCCCGATTACGAAGCGGTGATCTTTGATGAAGCGCATGAGATTGAAGATGTGGCCGGCCAGTACTTTGGGCTGAGTGTTAGCAACCTGCAAGTACATGAATTGGTCAAAGACGTGGCTGCTGTTTCGCGGCGTAAGCAGTTTGCGACGCCGGAGTTGGACCGCAGTTTGATTCAGCTGGGCGACCGCTGCGACGAATTCTTCGCATTGTTTCCACACGAAGTCCGGCAAGGGTTTCGTAATCACAAACAGTTCTTGCACGCGAATGACGCGGTATATAGCGAATTGCAACTGGCGCTAAAGACGGTTTCGGCCCGGCTAGAGTTGGTTCAAAATGCCGTGGAAGATACGCTGCCGCTGGTGCGCCGTGCGCAGCTATTGCAGCAAGGGCTGCGCTATTGGTTAGAAACCCCGGATCCGGCGAACGTCTATTGGGTGGAGGCGCGCGGGCGCGGTGTTTATCTACAGGCCACGCCGATTGATGTATCGAAAATGCTGGCGTCGCGCTTGTTCGACCGTTTGGAGACCGTGGTTTTGACGTCAGCAACGCTAGCAGTCGCCGGCGAGTTCGATTACCTGCAGAAACGTTTAGGCGTGCCGAATGCGCGGACGCTCAGCATTGAGAGCCCTTACGATTACGCGAACCAAGTGCTACTCTATGTGCCACCCCACTTACCCGATCCACGCCAACCAGAGTTTTCGTGGCGCGCGGCCGATGTGATTCACGAAGTGCTGGAGGCGTCGCGCGGCCGGGCATTTGTGCTGTTCACGAGTTATCAGCAAATGCGCCAGGTGTACGAAATGCTGAAGATACGGCTGGACCATCCGATGATGATGCAGGGTGAGGCGCCGCGCACGGCCTTGCTCGAAAAGTTTCGCCAGACACCGGGAGCCGTGCTATTTGGGACATCGAGTTTCTGGCAGGGCATTGACGTGCAAGGGGAACAACTGAGTTGTGTGATTATCGACCGGCTGCCGTTTGCGGTGCCCAGTGATCCGGTGATTGCGGCGCGTACAGAAGCGATTCGCCAAGCGGGCGGCAACGCGTTTTACGAATATCAAGTGCCCCAAGCAGCGCTAGCTCTGAAACAGGGGTTTGGAAGGTTGATTCGCGGCGCGAACGACCGCGGCGCGCTCGTGTTGCTGGATAACAGAATTACTAAGCTGCCGTATGGCAGGGTGTTTTTCGACAGCCTGCCCCCTTACCGGCTTACCAAGAAATTAGAGGATATTCAGAACTTTTTCGATGCTTGAGCCGGACCTCTTGAAACGTCCGATGATTTAGCGGCAGTGAGCGTATCGTTGGCATTTTTCACCCGCGGCAGTGTGAAATAGAAAGTCGCTCCTTTGCCCGGTTCGCCATCCGCCCAAATGCTGCCACCGTAATACTCGACGATTCGCGCGCTGATGGCCAAACCGATTCCACTACCGGGATACTCGCTGCCATGCAAGCGTTTGAAAAGCCCGAAGATTCGCTTTGCATGTTCGGGATCAAATCCTATTCCGTTGTCGGACACTTCAAAGAGCCAATAGGCACCCGTTCGCTTCGCGGTAATGGAGATGGCTGGCGCTCGATCATTCTCGTGATATTTCACGGCATTGGAAATAAGGTTTTGAAAAACGTGCATCACTTGCGCTTCGTGCGCCGCCACCTGCGGTAGCGGACCGCAATTGATTTGGGCATGCGCCCGCAAAATTTCATTCTCAAGATTGCTGAGTGCGGCGGCTAGCGCTTCCTGGGAATCAGCAATTGCGTCATCTTCCGAAATGGCCTCGGTCGCTTTAGAGAAAGCAAGCAAGTCTTTGACCATCCGCTGCATTCGTTGAGCTCCCGATGCACTTTCGCGAATCAACCAATCCACAGACGTTCGTTCTTGTCGTCCGAGTTCAATGGACAACATCTCAGAGCAGAGAGCCACATTGCGCAACGGTTCTTGGAGTTCGTGAGCAGCGGCATAAGCGAACTGACGCAAAACTCCGTTTGAGCGCAGCAACTGTTGTTCGGCCATTTTGCGTTCCGAAATGTCCTCCAAAGCGAATAGATAATACTCCGGGTTGCCTTGTGAACTCCGTACCAATGAAACGCACTGGTACATCCAGATGATGTGTCCTGACTTGTGCCGAAACCGTTGCTCACTCGCGGTTGGGATTTCTCCACTCTCAAAGTTCGGAGCAACGGTTGCCTCCGACAAATCAGAATCTTCGCGACAAGAAAACTCCAACAGATTTTTATCGGCGAGTTCTTGTCTGGCGTAGCCCAGGTTATCGCATAAACGCTCGTTAACCATTAAGCATTTGCCTTGCAACGAGATTTGAGCCATCCCAATGGCGGATTGCTCAAAGGTCGCCCTAAACCGCTGCTCACTTTTGCCGAGGGCTAGTTCGGCGCGGCGGCGGCGCGCTCGCAGGATGAGAAGAAGAACGATGGCAATAGACTGCGCTGAGACGAAGGCCACCACTGTCCCTATGGTTTCTTTGTGAATCTCATACACTGAAAGTGGTTTGTTCACAATGAGACTGCCCGGCGGCAGCAAGTCCTCTTTGATAGCCCATCGCTGCAGTTGGTTAAAGTCAAACTGAAAGGGCTGGCCGGAATCGGCAGAGATTCCCAACTGCGCAGGCACCTCACCCCGCAAAACCATTGCAGCCATGTTACCGGCTTTCAGGCCGTGATAGTAGCCGTCGTTCAACTTACCGCCTATGATTCCAAGGCCGAGAGAGTTCTTACTGATTCCATAAACGGGCACGGAGGAGTGTTCCACCACAAATCGGATGCTCCTTTCGGCCGTGACGAAGTTATCGGTCAGGTCTTTCGAGAACGGCGCGGCGATCACGATTGTCCCCGCTTTGAGCTTTTCGAGTTCGTGTCGCAAACCGTCCCTACTAAATTTCGCGGTTGGCAACAATCGAACCTTTATCCCAGGCAATTGTTTTTCGATTCTCAAGTCATAACGAATCTCGGGAATGCCGTAATTCACCACAACCATCTCTTTGGTTCCTGCGCTTAGTTTGTTTGCGATGATAGCCGTTTCGACGATTGGTATGATTTCTAAAACTCCGGCAATGCCTCCGTTAATCTGCGGAACACGGCGAACCCAGCTATCGCCATTCCAATCATTAACGCCGCAAAACAGAATCGGAGTTTGCCATTTCAATTCGTCGCGCAGTCTGAGAGCGTAAAGGGTGGCATCGTCATCGCTTGTCACAATCACGTCGGGTTTTAGATTGTTATACTTTTCCAGCAAGAGTGAGAAAAAAGCCCTTTGGAAAGAGTCGCCGTTATGCCGTTGCGTGTCGGCATATTCGATAAAGATAAAGGGATCGCTCTTACTGTCTTTCAGGGCTTGAAGCACGCCACGAGTCTCATCGTCGCTCCATTCGTAACCTGGGTGATAGGAGTTGATGAAAAGTACGCGCGGCTGTAGGGCGTCCACCGACAAGGAAACGGTTAGAAAGAGGAAAGCAAGCTTGAATGCGGCACTCACTCTTACTAGGGTGAGCTTACTAAGTTGTTGAGCCTGCAAGCAATTACTCCCAAAATGTTAGGCTATCCTCAGACAAATTAGCGAGCGGAAATTTATCGGAGGCCTTTTGGCATCGCTTACAGCGCCTTCAAAATTATATCAGGAAAAAGCCGGAGGACTAAACGAATACTGGTAATTGTCCGCGTTTTCCCTATTGACGAGCGAACACAAAAGTAAGACAATTGGCCACAGTGCCGTTGTCGCACGCAACGCGATGGAACGCGGACCTTTGATGTTCCAGCTTCACGTTTGCCTGACAGTGAGACGCGCGGACCACACGCAGCATTCCACTTAAGCCCTTCGCCGCAAGCTTTTCCCTCGGAGCGTATTCTTGGCTAACATCACCGAACCCGTTTCTTCAAACTCGACCACCGATTTGACATCGTGCGACCGTGAACAGGTTCAGTTCAGTGGCGCTATTCAGCCTCACGGTCTTCTGCTCGTTCTGGAAGAACCGCAATTGATAGTGAGTCACGCTAGCAGCAATACTGTTGATTTCCTGGGCCAACCGGCCGCGGATCTTCTGAACAAACCGCTCTCTAGAGCGTTGCCCTTAAGCCAAGCAGACGCGCTGCTCGGGTGGCTTAAGGAAAATGAGATTGCCTGTGTGCCTGTCCACCTTGGCGCTATCCCGCTCCACTCCAGAAACTTTGAAGTGTTTGCTCACAGGATGGGGAACCGGCTCATTTTCGAATTGGAGCTCGCAACACCCGACCCTTCGGCGGCAACGCTCCTCTACGGCAAGGTCCGGTCGTGTCTGGCCGAACTGCATTCGGCTCGAACCATTCCAGCGGTTCTGGATATCGGAGTTCGGTACATTCACCAATTAACTGAGTATGACCGAGTTGTAGGGTACAAGTTTCTGGGAGATGGAACTGGCCAGGTCTTAGCAGAAGCACGTCGCGAAGACTTACCAAGCCTTTTGGGCGTTCATTACCCACCTGGGGACATACCGGCGCCAGCCAGAAGAATATTGTCTTTGGTTTGGGTCAGAAGTCAACCTGACACACAATATATACCCGTACCGATCGAAGCAGCAAATCCAGACGCGGCTCCGCTTGACCTGAGCTATTCCATGTTGCGCAGTACCTCTGCAATGTGTAACCGCTTCTACAAGAATCTTGGAGTGCGTTCGAAACTCATTGTGGCCTTGGTCAATAATGGCGAATTGTGGGGAGCGATTAACTGCCATAGCGAACTAGCGCGGCCGCTTACTTACGAAACGCGTGTTGCCTGCGAAACGATTGCACATGGCGTGTCGGTGCTGTTAGGAGAGAAGGACAAACTGGCGGACGCGGAGCAGAGCGCACAGGTTCAGAAGAACGCTCAGACTTTGATTGAGAAAATCTCCAAGCCGCAGTTCTCGGTAGAATCGCTTACGCAAGGACTGTTGACGTGCCTGCCAGCCGGTGGCGCCGCCGCGATCCTGGACGGCCGCATTCATCTGCAGGGTAAGTGCCCCGATGAAAATAGCGTTCGTACCTTAGTTGGCTGGTTGGAGAAACGTGCCTTATCTCTCAGCAATCCGACTTACTCAACGCATTCGCTCTCTTCGGTCTTTCCACCGGCAAAAGCGTTTAACGACGTGGCTAGTGGATTGCTCGCCGTCCGGCTAGGGGAAGGTTCGTATCTGTTCTGGTTTCGTCCCGAAGTGGTCTATGAAGTTACGTGGGCAGGTGATCCGACTAAACCGGTGGAGGTGGACGAAAAAGACGGCAAACTGCGTCTGGCTCCTCGCACTTCCTTCGACCTTCGCCGATCGTCATTGAGCGGTCTGTCGGAAGCTTGGCGCACCTATGAAGTAGACGCAGCGGCCACACTGGGGCGTTCCGTGCGCGCGGCCCTTGAAACTGCGGAACTTGCCCGGTCAATGCAGAAATTGCAAGAAAAGAACGCCGAACTGGAAACGTTTGCGCACACAGCATCTCATGATTTACAAACTCCACTAAGGGGAATAAGCCTTTATTCTCACTCGCGAGCAGCCGACATTCTGGGCGACAAAGGCGAGACGGAAGAAAGCCGCCTTCAAACGATTCATCGATTGGCCTCGCGGATGGACGAACTGTTGCAGACGTTGTTGCGTTGTTCCCGGGAAGGTCGGGTTACGCCTGAGCAGAGATGGACAGATCTAAATGAAATCCTGGACCAAGTGCGCGAAACACTGAAGCCACAGCCCATTGCTTTGCATGCAACCATTCGCAACTCCCGCCTACCGCAAATCTTGTGCAATCCGGTCCAGATGCAGCAGATCTTAGTGAATCTGGTTACGAATGGACTGAAATACAACTACAGCGAAGCGAAAGAAGTCGAGGTTGGAGTTTTAGACAACGTGTGTGAACTGACGTTATACGTTCGTGATAACGGCATTGGCATCAGCCCGGAAAAGCACAGCCAAATCTTCACAATTTTTCGGCGTCTTCCCGAAGGTGAAGAACATGCCGGAGGAGAAGGTATCGGCCTCGCAATTGTTAAGAAAATCATCGAAGGCCAAGGTGGAAAGATCTGGGTTGAATCGGCGGTTGGGACCGGTTCCACATTTTTCTTCACGGTTCCGCAAGACGCTTCAACGCCCAACACACAAAGCGACCGGGTGAGCGCAGGGTGAATTACGCCGAAGTTGAGCCTCCGGCGGTTGTGATTCCGCAGCAGCTGCCGCAGATTCTGATTGTCGAGGACAACCCCATTGACGTCAAGCTCATAAGCTGGGGGCTGAGAAGAGCAGGGTTCGGCGGCGAACCAATTGTTGTGAACGACGGCCGCGAAGCCCTTTCCGTGCTGCGCAGAGAGGGTCCTTTCAAGAATGAGACACTGCCAGATCTTGTCATTCTTGACTTGAATCTGAGGCTACTGGACGGTCCGGAAGTCCTTCAGTTCATCCGGGACACTCCTGAATTAAGCAAGACCAGAGTGGCGATACTCAGTTCATCGCCGGAAGATGTCATGCGAGGCGCGGCGGCAAAGGCGGATTATTACTTTTCGAAGTCGGCCTCTGTAGAAGCGTATGAAGGCGTCGGCAAACAGATGCTGGCCGCCCTTAGCGACAAGGGTTCCATTATTTGGCATGGATTTCTAGCCGATATCGCGGAACGCAAACAGTTTGCGGCCGACCAGCAATTTCTGGCGGACCTGAGTGCGAAACTGCAGATGGCGCGCAGTCCCGAAGCCATTGCCGAACTTGCCACGGATTCATTGGTGGATCATTTCGATGCCGCTCGCTGCAGCCTGAGCAGTATCAATGTTCCTAAGGGAGAAGCCACTTGTCTGCATGAAAGTACAAGGCACGACGCCGTCGTTCTGCCGGGCGGGACCCGCGCTCTCACCTCGTGGGCTGAAGAGCGAATTCTAGGCGTGATGGCGGCGGGAAATACTATCGCTGTTGGCAACACGGCCACGGATCCGATTACTGCAATCTTTTACGCAACCACCTATCAGCCGCTAAATATTGAGGCTCTCCTCGCAGTCTCGTTGCGGCGCGAAGGTCAGTGGGTGGCTGCCCTTGCTTTAGCAACGCAGGAGCCGCGTTCCTGGTCGGATCGAGAAATCGATTTAGCACGCTCCGCCGCGGAACGGATTTGGGGCGCCTATGAAGTCTCCAGGGCTGTCGCCGCCGAGCGGTCCATGCACGGAAGGTTGGCAGCTAGCGAAGACCGTCTCCGGCTCGCACTGCAATCCGCTGCTATTGGCATTTGGGAAAACAATCTGGTTTCGCAAGAAATGCATTGGGACTCGCGCGCTCGAGCTATTTTCGGATTTCCGGCTGACGGGAAGATTGACGAAAAACAAGCCATCTCCTGCATCCACCCGGATGATCGAGAACTGGTTTTGGAGAATGATCGGCCATTCCGCGATCCCGGCGGCGATGGACGTTTTTCGCTGGAGTATCGAATTATTACCGCAGACCAGGGCCGTCTCCTTCACGTTTGTGCACAGGGGCAAGCGTTCTTTGAAGGCCATGGGCCTGACCGCAAAGCCGTTCGTCTTGTTGGCACCGTGCAGGATATTACAGAGCGTAAAACCGTCGAGATTGCCATCAAGCGTTCCTTGGACGAGAAGCAGGCGCTCCTGCAGGAAATTCATCACCGGGTAAAAAACAATCTGCAAATCATTTCGTCTCTGCTATCGATGCAAGCCGAGAGAGTGGGAGACAAAGAAGTGATTGCCCAGTTCGCCGATAGCGGGCGCCGAATCAGATCAATGGCGATGATTCACGAACACCTCTACCATGAGAACGATATGAGTTCCATTGATTTGGCCAAATATGTTGAGGACTTGGCGGCGCACGTGTTTTCTACTTGTACGCAAGAACAATCAATTCGCTATCGAGTGGAGGCCACTTCTACCCCGGTAGGGCTCGACAAGGCCGTTCCTTGTGGATTAATTTTGAACGAGCTCATGACAAACGCGCTTAAATACGCTTATCCAGAAGGGACAGGCGAAGTGCTGGTTCACGTTTCGTCGGAGGCCGGTTGGGTGAGCTTCAAAGTCTCCGATCAAGGTGTGGGGTTACCCGCTGGTTTTGATGCCCAAGCTTGCACAACTCTCGGCATGACGCTGGTGGATGCATTGGTGGGCCAGCTAGATGGCGAGTTGCATATCAACTCATTGGCGGGAGCGTCTTTCTCTGTTCGCTTTCCTAATCTGAACGCCGGTCGCTGGTCTCATTAGCCTTTGTCGGCATTTGCGGTTGCTGGATAATAGAAGTACACAGCGGCCGCGTGGCGAGTTTTTGAGACATCCTGCTTGCCAGCCCGCTCACAAGGCAATTTAAAGGATATTCAGAACTCTTCGATGTTTGAGATTTTTGTAGAGCACACGTTCGCGAGCGCGCACTTTCTGCGCAACTATAAGGGAAAGTGCGAAAATTTGCACGGCCACAATTACCGGGTGCAAGTGGGCATGACCGGCGAACTGGATCAACACGGCATGCTGTTCGATTTTGCCGATTTGAAGCAGCGTTTGCGGAAGACGAGCGGGTATTTGGATCATCAATGCATTAACGAGCTGAAGCCTTTTGACGCCATCAATCCGTCGGCGGAGAATATTGCAAAGTTTATTTTCGATGAGATCCAGCGGGATATTGAACCTGCGAAGTTGGCGTATGTGCGGGTGTGGGAGACAGATACGTCTTGCGCGGTTTACCGGCGGTAGCTAATGACGCGGCCCTATGGTAACGGCCGTAAACTCCACGCCGCTTTTGACCACATAGCGTGAGTTCACATTGTTAAATTCAATCAACGGGGAGCCGGGTGTTGCCGTTTCACCTGAATCTCCGAAGACGTGAGTGGGCAAAGAAAGCTCCGCGTGTTTTCCACGGCTCTTTGCGAGAGATTGCAAAGTCGCGGCGAATGGCGCCGCCACTCCTTGCCACTCGATTGTCTCCAGCGTCAGGCCGACGGTCAAGTTTTGGAGATTGGGGAGATACCGCCTCTCCAGTTGTAAAACGCGGCCGGTGACAGCGGCGCCTTTCGGAATTACGATACCTGTCTCAGTGTCATTGATCTCACTCGTGAGCAAACCCTTGAAGGTATCGCCGGCCGCGGCCGTTCCGGTATCGATGGGCTGTGTCAGCACAAGCGTTAAACGGATTCCGGCGCTCAAGTGTAGAGCCATGTCCGCTATATTCCGTGGCCTTGCTTTGCTGTCCTCGGGAAGCGCATCAAAGCGCAGCGTCGATTCGCCCACGAACTCATGACAGCCAGAAAACACTGTACGATTCGCTGATTCGCTCCCATCGTATACTTTCACCTTCAACTGTGAATCCTTGGGCAGCTGGAACTCCGAATCCTTGATTTTGACGGGGGCGTAGGTGAGCGTGGTCTCAAACTCGCAAAGCCCATTGATCGCCTTGGGGAACTGGTCTGTACGAATAATCAGCCGCGCCAGGTCAGACGAATTCGGGTCTATCTGAAAAGTGCCTTCATATCCGACAATCGCGTGATTCGCCTCGGAGCCGATCTTGTAAGTGCTGCGTTCGACGGGCACGCGGTAAGAAAACTCGATGAGCTCGCGACCATCGTCCTCGACTTTTCCGTGGTAATGGAAGGTGGCGGCATCGGTCTCGAATATGGCCACCAGGAATGCGGAGAAGGTACCGGTCAACGTGGCGCCATGGCCGGCGAGCTCCGCTAAACTCCGGTCGTCAAAACGGCTTTCTCCTGCCCAGGAATACATTTCGCCGCTGTTCGAAACAGCAACATCCAGCCGCAGCCGGTCGGAGGTGGCCTTGCGCAATTTTGCTTTCATTGCAGCAGCGCACGAATTGCTCATCGGCCTAGTTAGATCCGGTCGGAAGGTGGTGCGTTCGATGGTCTCCGTGCAGAGGTACTTCGGCAACTGCTGGAGGGTATAAACGATCTTTTGCCGAGCCTGGAGGAAGAGGGTTTGGGGATCTGTGGCCACTTGCTTTTGTTGCGCATTGGAACAAGCCACAAATCCGAACAAAAGCACCAGTGCGCGCATGTATAACAAGACTCTACAGGAAGAAGTCTTGCTTGGCAAACTGACCGAAGATGGGCCTAGCTGTCCCAATATCGGTCACTCCGCACAGCCGATCTGCCAGGAAATACAAGAGATAGGACGAGGCCCCCAACGTGCAGTAGTTGGCCCATGCTGCGTCAAGATTTGACCTTCGCCTTTCGCCGTCTGCGTTCGAGCCCGGGGTTTACAACGGCGGCGATTCTCACGCTGGCTTTGGGTATCGGCGCCAACACGACGATTTTCTCGTTAGTGAACGCAGTAGTGTTCCGGCCGTTTGGCGTCGAACGCCAGAGCGAATTGGTTTCGTTCAACATTCGCAGCAAGAAAGCGCAGTTCCCTACTCTTTCCTATCCGAACTACCGCGACTATCGCGATCGCAACAGAGTGCTGAACGGCATGGCGATGTACCACATTGCTGCTGTGAACATGAGCCGAGGCGCCGGCAAGAATTTTCGCGTCTGGGGTTACGAGGTGAGCGGCAATTATTTTGATCTTTTAGGCGTGCAAGCCGCGCGCGGCCGCGTATTGCATCCCGATGACGACGTAAAGCGCAGTGGGCATCCGCTGGCTGTGCTCAGTTACGGTTGCTGGCAAAGTCGTTTTGGGGGAGACCCTGAAATTGCCGGCAAGAACGTAAAGATCGGTGGCCTTGATTACACGATCGTCGGGGTGACGCCTCGAGCGTTCATTGGCACGGAACTCGTCTACACGCCGGAAATCTTTTTTCCGCTGGCCATGTCTGAGCAGCTTGAACAAACAAAATGGTTAGACCAGCGCGACGATTCTAATGGCTTTGTGGTGGGCCGGCTGAAACCAGGAGTGTCCTTGGCCGCCGCGCAGGC
>PMQB01000615.1 GCA_003169195.1 Bryobacterales bacterium | reverse complement strand
CCCGGCTGCGATCGACTACTAAGTGCCAGGCATTCTCCCGCCTAACGTGCGGATTCACAAGAGCCGGACAACATTTGCCAAGAAAATTATTTGTCTTTTTTTCCAGGGAGCTTCATGATTCGACCCGCTGCGATCGACTACTAAGTGTCCGGTCTGCTCCCGCAGCAAGAAAGGCGATCTATGGCCCGGAATTCGTTTTCTTACAGCGGGATCGGCGCACGGCCACTTATCCAGGGTGGAAGGGACAGCCAGATGAGCAATCACCGAAACGCGAAAAGGAAAGAATTGAAAATGACTAATCGATCTATTGACTTGGCGGTATCGGCGCCACGACGATCCGCAACCATGCGCGCCGCAAAGCCGTTTCTTGGCTTGGCCGCGATTGCCCTGCTTGTAGTCCTCAGTCTTGGAACGGTGGGAGCCAAAGCCGATACCATCCAGACGTTCGATTTGACAGGCACCTTTGATAGTTACGCCCCAGGGGGGGAAACTATTTCCGGAACAGTGACCATCGATACCACGCTTGGATTAATCACGGCTGCTGACGTTATCGCAGGGGGACCTTCCCCATTCACCTTCGTCGATATTACGCGGCAGCTAATCGGTTCCACCGACGCCTACGCGGATATCGACAACGCAGCCGGTACAACCACTTTCTTTCTCTACATCGACGCAGCCAACCTTGTTGGATATTCTGGCGGCCTGGGATGCGGCGACCATCCTCCAGGGTTTATCTGCCAATCCGCGAGCGGATTAACCCCACAGAACGCTAATAATGCCCAATTCTGGGGGTTTAATAGTCTCGCCTTATCCGCTCCCTCACCGTCCAGCGCCCCGGAACCCGGAACGGTGCTGCTGATGGCATCTGCGTTTCTGTTCACGGGATTGCTACGAAAGCTTCGGCGGACCTAGCGCCGAATTTGCGACGATTCGTGCACACCACGCTATTGCGCCAGCGCGTGTTGTTCGCTCTCTTCTGCAACCTGGTAATACCGTTGATCCCGTTATTTATTATTAGCCTCACGACTCATCCCGGCCTGGTTCCACGCCAGCCCAACGATCCGCTTCCACACGAGCCCAAAAATGCTAAGACAGGCCAGTGCCAGCTGGCTGTAAGCGTAGTTTCTATTGGTGGCATAGTCCAATCCTGCGCAGAAAACCACACTCATAATGAGAATGAGAGAAACAGCGTAAGCAACGATGCCCCAAATTTGCCGCTTCCTAGTTTGGGTTTCTGACATCTATACCTCATTTTGGAACATGTTCAGTGTCCGGGACTGGCGCGAGCCATGCGGCCGGTTAAGTCTGCTCCATTAGTGAATCGATATTCGGCGGCGTTTCACGAGGTCAAAAGAAAACATAAACGGGGTACTCGTCTGCTGTCCCGAGACCTAACCTTTGAGGGACCGGGCTTTTCACTCTGACGTATAACGCGCTGTCTGTCGAAGTGCTTTGCCGATTCTGGGATGGATGGTCGGGAGGGAGTTCAGAAGTGTTAGCCATCTTACGGTTTGAGCCCCTCTTTATATGGCCCACGATAGACTTGGCTATGGGATGATGTCAGCGTCGTGCAAGCCGCTTTCGGCCCTTCTCTCGCAAATTCTGGTCGCCTATAGTGTGGAACTCGATTGCGAATTCGAGCGCCGCATGCTGCAAACGCCGAGCCGTAGCGCGCGCCTTTCGCTGGTCATTTGGCTGAATTTGTTGGAGTTTTTGGCCGACGGACCAGTTTCGGTTCGAACTCTCGCTTCGCGCGCGCTGACAGCCGAGGGTCGCGTCACAGCCGAGCTTGGATGCCTCGAACGATGGGGCGTCGTTGCGCTGCAACCTGGAAAGCGCGCCGGTTTCGGTAGCGGCCGAGGCATCCGCGCCGATTGGCCGGTTCGACTAACGGCCAGCGGTGAAACAGCCGTGAGAATCTGGCCCGACCTGATCCCGGAAATTGACGCCCGCTGGTCGAAGCGCTTCGGCGACGACACGGCGAGGTTGCGCTGCGCGTTAGAAGCAATCGAGCGCCAGATCGACCTCGAATTGCCGCAGGGCTTGCCTGTTGCGCCGCTGAAGCTGCCGGAGTTCGGGCCGCGGAGATCGGCTGCCAAAGACGGCCTGCCGCTGCCGGTGCTGCTTTCCCGAGTTCTCCTCGCGTTCGCGCTCGATTTCGAATGTGAGTCGAAAAGGCCCATTTCGCTCTGCGCAAACGCGATCCGCGTTCTTAGTGACGACCCGATCGCTGAAGCGGAGATTCCCAAACGAACCGGCTGTTCGGAAGAGACCGCAGGGATTGGCTGGCAGCACAAGCCGTACATCGTCGTTGAAAGAGACCCTGCGTGCGGCCGCGGCAAGTTCGTGCGCTTGTCAGAAGCGGGCATACGTGCGCAGCACGAGTATTATCGTTGCACGGGCGATATTGAGGAAAAGTGGAAGAAGCGCTTTCGCAACGCAACGCGAGAAATTCGGGAATCGCTGACGGCTCTGCTAAAAAGAGGCGAACTCTCTGACGGCCTGAAACCGCCGCCGGGGACGACCCGCGGCGGCGCCCAGACACCGGCGCTCGGCCGTGTCGACATTGGACCGGCGGCACGCCAGCGCAGGAAGGATTTGGTAACTCAGACGGAAGCATTCGTGCGCGATCCGGCTGGCAACCTGCCGCATTATCCACTCTGGGACATGAACCGCGGCTTCGGTCCGTAGCGCGCGTTGGTTTCCTTGGACAGCCGGCACGATCCCTTGCTGCTGCAAATCTGTGAATAAGGTTGCCGCGAAGTGCCTGTCCTCACCGGCAAAGCTTATAAAGCAAGAGTGAAAAAACGTTCCCGTTATGAAGAGGCTAGTTGATACGCCACAGCCTTCGAGGAATGGGCGGGGCGGCGGACCCGATTTTGCCAAGGTCCGCACATCTGGAGCGTTTTCCTTCAAGCCAAAAAAGCAGTCTTTGTTTTCGGCTGCGGGGAGCGTCGCCGCGTTTGCTTCAGAATTCCCTTTCGCAATGACCACAATTGACCGAATGAATCCAGGAACTGCGCCTTTATTTCGGGCCTCTCACCGGAGGGATCAAATTGCGATTCTTCCAACTCGTAGTCGCATGATTTTCCCGGCCCAACTGGCTCGTTATATTCAATTTGCAACTCTAGTGAGGTGGTAGTGACGAGGGCGTTTTCGATAGTGATGGGTGCGTTACTGTGATTATCCACATAGGCTACCCAGCGGCGCGGAGTTGAGTCAGGCTCGTTTCTCCTTTTCCACTCAACGGAGGCGGAGATCAATCGAGCCTGCCGGTCTAAAGGCTCTTCAGCCGGAAATCTCCGATTATCCAGCGGATCGATTTGCAGTCTCCGCAGTAGAGCGGCTACGTCGTCGGACCAGCGGTCCCGTCGAATCTCGAAAGCTTGAAGGTTCCTGATCGGGTTCAGGTCGGTTGGTAGATCGGCCGAAGAGGGAAGGGTACTACGGTTAACCAAGACAGGAACCAACTTGACCGTGCTCGCCGCTAAGGCAGTAACGATTTCCATTCGAACGAAGTCTCGCTCGTCAGCCAGCCGCGGTTTTGATTCAGTATCCAAGATCTTCTCCCAATTGGGGCCGATCAGAGCCAGAAACACGTCGCTTTCGTTGAGGGCCTGCTTGAGCGCTATTTCGAAATCGGCGCCCAATGCAATCTGATCGAAATCATAAAAAACCTTGCCAGAGCCGAGAATCTGATTCAGGGTGTCACTCAGCCGGCCGGCATCTCCGCCGGTATCCTCCCGGCGGTAGTTAATGAAAACTTTAGTTGGGGAATTGGCCACAATTGCACCCTTTCGCTCTCACAGATTACCAAGACTTGCCAACACGGTTTCAATCCCTGCGGATTCTACGCAGCTCTTAGCCTTCGCTCCGTTACCGTCACGGTTCCCCACGGATCGGGAGGATCAGCCCGGCTGACGATTCCGGGGGGGAGTGGTTGGAGGAGAAAAAATGTAGAGACTCCAGCGGAAGGCGGAAGCGTCTGCCCACCGAAACGCTCGGCGTTCAGTTCTGGACGTTGTGGACCCAGCAGTTGTGTACAACGGCCGGGGAATATGTGTTCAGGGTATCCTGCGGCACCTCGTCTTCGTTCAGTTCGTGAAACTCGAATTGAATGGGGTCGTCTTTGGAAATATCCACGGTTGCCAGCAGGTAACCGTACACCGCGGTTTTCGCCTCCTGCGCGTTGCCATGTTCGAGCGGCAATTGGTAACGGATCGCGCCTGCTGTGCCGATGATCCAGCCCGGCAGTGCCGCCGAGCGCGTGAGCCACTCTTTGGTGTTGTAAATTCCCTTCATATAGTAGTGGGAATGGCTGGCCAGCACGTACACCGGTTTGTGTGTGTGGAACTTGAAATCCGCCAACCAGTCTGAGACTGCGCGGCCGGTGCGCGTTCCGTCCGGCGATTGATTCATACTGTGGTCGGCGGAGATGCTGTCAGGCAACGCTTCGTGCATGCCGATGACTAGCGCGCGGATCGAATAATCCTTGGCATCGCGCGCCAGTAAGTCGCGCAGCCAAGCCATCTGGCCGGCGTCGAAGGTATTTAATGAGTTATCGAGCGTTATGAAATCGACTCCTGATACGAGCCAATGATAGTAACCCTTCACGGCCGGGTCAGGATTGCCATCCTTTGTACGTTGGTCGCGGATCAGCGGCGCGTTCAACCAATCGGCAAACTGGTTGAGCACTTGGTCATGGTCTTTGGGCGGGATATTCTCGTGATTACCGAGCGCGAGAAAGACAGGGGTGGTGCCAAAGTAGGCTAACTGGCTGTCAATAAAGTCGTTCCAGGCACCGGCCAAATAGTCGGGCATGGTGGCACCAGGATGGGTTTGGGCGTAATCCTGGTCGACCATGTAGATAGCGCGAAAGTCACCTAAGTGCCAGTAAAATAAGGCGTTATCCGAATGTACGTGCTGCGCGATCAGGGGCATGACGACATCGCCGCAGTTGCGGGAGTCGCCCGAAACCGCAAATCGCCAGACGCCGTTTATTTGGGCGCTGGCGAGCGGAGTTAATAAAAGTAAGAGCAAGAAGAGGCGGTTGGGCCACATCTTCCTTAGGATAGTTTGCGTGACTGCAGAAAGCGAGACGTTAGCCTTGCGGATTGGTATTCCAGCCGATATAGACGGCCATGGCCGCAATAAACAGCCCATACAGGACGACGGCAGCAATGCCGGCATTCTTCAATTTGTCGATCATATCGAGCCGTTTCGCCATGGTGGTTTGCGTGTTGATGATGCTCGCATCGTGAGCGTCGTTATGCAAATGGATGTAATGATCGTCGTGATTCTCGAGCCAGCGCCGGTACAAATACAGACCGGAAACAGCGGCAATGAGGACGACGAGGGCCACAATGTGGTACATGAAATTCATAAACAACAGGGTTCCTTTCTTCTACAAATGTCGCCAAAGGTTCGCGGCGCAATCGTACGCCGTGATGGAATATACTCCTTTGCGGGAATAATACTCCTGTTTTTCTGCGAATACAAGAGCTTTGATCGCACCTTCTACAAGGGGAAAGCCAGGAATTCCCATATAAAACGCGTGCTGCGGAAGGCGCAAAGTAGTACCCAAGGGACACCGCTAGGCCGGTGGAGGTAACCTCTTAAATAGCAATTAGATTATGATGCAAGATACCGGAATGCCGAACATACAAACCAACAAGACGCAGGCGGTTCCCCGGATGGACAAGTGGAAGAGAGAATCCGCATGAATCCACCAATGGTAGAAAACATACTCTCGCAAGCAAGGTCGCTNNGGAATGGGCGCTTCGCTGCACGCTTGCATTCCTTTGCAAAACTATCTGGCGACGCGGGGCGTATCCTGCTCCGTAATTGAAACGTCGGAGCTTTTGCATTTTCAATCAAACGTGCTGACGGCCGAAACGGCGCTGGTGCTGGTGTCCCGGTCGGGGGAAAGCGTAGAGGCGGTGGAGCTGCTGAAGAAGGTGCAGCGGGGTCCGAAGGTTGTGGCGTTGATTAACGTGCCGGGCAGTACGGTGGCGCGGCAGGCGACGCGAGCGATTCTGGTGAACAGTTTGCCCGACCAATTGGTGGCCATTCAAACCTATACCGGCACTGTGGTGACGTTGCTGCTGTTAGGCGCGGCGTATGACCAGCAAATGGAAGGTTCGGTGAAATCGGATCTGGAACGCACCATTGAGGTGCTGACACGTTGCGTGCCGGAGTGGTATCGCTTCAGCGGCAGCTGGCCGGGGTTCTTCGCCAATAATGTGCCGATGTATCTGTTGGGGCGTGGACCGACGCTGGCCTCGGTGCAAACGGGCGCGCTGTTGTTGCAGGAAGTGGCCAAGGTTCCGGCTGTTCCGATGTCGGCGCCGCAGTTTCGGCATGGTCCGGTGGAAGTGATTCATGATCAGTTTCGTGTGATTATTTTCGGCACGCAACGCAGCACTGAAGATTTAGAAGATACGCTGGGCGACAAAATTTTAGCGATGGGCGGGAAGGTTCGCTGGATTGGGCCGAAGCCGAAATCGCATTTGATTGATTCGTTGTGCGAATGGCCTTCGGAGAATTTTCCGGAGTTGTTTATGCCGGTGGCTGATGTGATTCCGCTGCAGATGGCGGCTTATCATACGGCGCGCTGGCACGGCATTACGCCGGGCGAGTTCCGGTTTGCGACGCCGATTACGACGTCGGAACGGGATTTCTTTGAGCCGAATGATCCGCGGGGATTGTCGCGGGCGGTTTCGCAGAAGACGTGATGGGGCTATGAGAGACAGGGCCGCCTAGAAAGGCGGGCCGGCTGGCAAGAATGCCCGCCCTACGATGTGGGATAAGTGCGAGTTAGTGGAAAGAAGCGGTTGGTGCGCAGGCATCAGCCGCTTTCGTCGTTTTTGGAGAAGAAATAGTTGAACGGACGAGCGCTGAAGCCAGTCTTAGCTAATGAACGCATGATCGGGCACTCCGAACAGATCGGGATGGGGGACGGCGCGTTGGCGGGTGAGCGAGAGACTGCGCCGTGTGAGGAGCGGTTTGCGGCGTTGGTGGAGCGTCAGTCGCGGTTTGTGTTTCGGGTGGCTTATGCGGTGTTGCGAAATTCGCACGATGCGGAAGATGTGGCGCAGGAAGTGTTTCTGAAGCTGTATCGTTCAGGCGATTGGCAGCAGATCAAAGATGAACGGGCTTACTTGGCGCGGGTGGCTTGGCGGGTTTCGGTTGAGAAACGGAAACGAGTTTGTGAGGAACTGAACGAAGAAGCCGCGTCGGTGGATCAGACGCCGGAGGAGTTGGCGGTGCAGGCGAATTGGTCGGCGGTGGTGCATCGATTGATGGATGCGTTGCCGGAGGACTTGCGACTGCCGTTGGCGTTGTCGGCGATTGATGAACTGACGTCGGCGGAGATTGCGAGTGTGTTGGGGATTCCGGAAGGAACGGTGCGCACTCGGCTGATGAAGGCGCGCGAGGTGTTGAAGCAGAAGCTGGCGCGCTTGACGGGAGAACAGTATGGACGATAAATGGGAACGGATTCTGGATGAAGGGATTGCCGGCTACGTGAGCGCTGAACCGCTGGCGGGGATGGAAGAGCGGATCATCGCGAGGATTCGAGCGGCCGAGCGGCCACAGCGGCGATTGAAGGGATGGGGCGTGGCGTTGACAGTGGGAGTAGTGGCTGGATTGACTTTGCTGGTGCTGCTGCCGACGCGTAAAGATGAGCTACGGGCACCTGTGCAAGTGGCAGTGGTTGTTCCGCCGCAGGTAAGTGTGCCGAAGCAAGCCGTGAGGGTGGTCCATCGACGAGCACGCGTGAGGGCGCTGCCGAAGTTGGCGGTCTTCCCTACCCCGTCGGCTTTGACTGCTGAAGAACGACAGTTGATTGCGATGGTGGCGGCCGATCCGAAGGGAACGGCGGAAGCGTTTGAGAGTTTGAAAAAGCGGAACGAGCCGTTGGAGATTGCACCACTCGTGATGGAGCCACTGACTATTGATGGAGGACGGTAACTATGAGAATGAGATGGATGAGCGGATTGGTGACGCTGGCGATGATGGCGGGCGTTTGTTGGGGCGAAGAGCCAAGTGAGCCGGCGAAGTTCTACAAGCTAGAGTTTGTGGTGAAGGAGGTGGCGGGGACTAAGGTTCTGAATTCGCGGACGTATACAACGATGGCCTCGACTGGGCTTACGGCGGATATCCGAGCTGGGAGCAAGGTGCCCTTCGTCTTAGGTCCTAACTCCACAACCCAGATCGACGTTGGTGTCAACATCGAGGTCAAGATGATGAAAGAGGTACAGGGTCACTTGACGTTCAACATCGTCGCCGAGATCAGCTCTCTGGCGGACGATAAGATGCAACCGACCATTCGGCAGAACAGGTGGGGTTCGGCCATGATGGTACCGCTGAAGAAGTCGACGTTATTGTTCTCGTCCGAAAACGTGGATGCTAAGAGCCAAATGCAGATAGAGGTGACGGCTACGCCGTTGCCCTAAGAGTTCATCCGCGGTTGGCGACTTCGCGAACTAGTCCCCGGGTAAGAGCGACACTTTGTCGCGCTTAAAGTTAAACAGCGACGAAACGGTGGTCTTCGACTTAATTTCAGCGAGTCCAGCCAGCTTTCTAGCCAGGTTCGTGATCTCTTTACGGAACGTGCTGTTTTCGTTGATGAGGCGCTGCTCCATGAAGGCGTCTTGGAGTTCTGAGTCGAACGGTAACACTACCGAAACGGGAAGGCCGAAGGTAGTAGCCCAAGTGGCGCCGCGCCCGCGGGTGGCCTGATTGAGAACAAGGCGGAAACGGCTGCGATTTTGAGGCTTGATGCTATCGACAAAACGTTTTGTTTCGTAAAGGGACGCCATTTCGGTGGAGCTGACAAGAAGCACATCGTCTGCCAGTTGAGCGAAAGCCAGGGAGTTTGGGGAGGGTCGCGCGAAATCGGCCACAATCCAATTGTAGAAGCGACGCGCTTCTTTGATCAGTTTCTTAGCGGCCTCCCTCTCAAGTTGGGCGACGCCATGCCAGCCGGGTGAGGAAAGGACATGCACGCCGTGGGGCCCCTTGAACACGAAGCGTTCAAAGGAAGTTTCACTGAGAAGATTGTCAGCCGCAGCGACAGCATCCTTCAGCGTGTACTGCGGGTCGGTGCCGGCAAGAAAGGAGATGAGCCCGGAATCGGAGTCGAAGTCGCAAACGAGCACTTTTTCATTGGTTTGGCGGGCTAGATCGACGGCAAGATTCCAGGCGAACGTGGTTGTGCCCACCCCGCCCTTGGGACCGATAATACCGATGAATTTGGCGGAGTCTCTTGCCTTGGACAAGTTGCCGAAATCGTTAGTTTCAACTTTTTCTTCCTTAGCGCGAGGGCGTATAATCGCGTAGCGAATCGAACGGGCAAGGTTCTCAGCATTGCAAGCGCTCTTAACGAGATAGTCGGCGGCACCGTCGGCAATCATGCCTAAGGCTACGGCTTCACTCTTGGCGGCGCTCAGGACGATCACCGGCGTTCCCGGGGAGGCGCGGTCAATTTTGAGGAAAGTGTCCTTTCCTTTCGAATCGGGCAGGCTCAGATCGAGCACTATCACATCGACTGGGGCCTGTTTGAGAGACTCGATCCCGGCATTTAACGATTCTTTCCAGTTCACTGAAAAGCCGTCATCCGATTCAGGCCCCGCCAGCCAGTCGACAACTAATTCAGCGAATTCTGACGAGTCTTCAATGAGAAGAACATTGATTTTTTGATGGTGCATCGAATTTCAGGTCGTCCGCAGTCGACGCTGCGGGTCTTTCTTATATTTATGATGGTAGTGATCTAAGTTTGTCGCAACTAGGGGAATTAACTCGCAACTTAGGTATCTGTCCCAGAGGAGATTTGAGAGCTATCTTCAACACTTCTACTTATATATCGGATGGCCGCAGCTCTCACGTTATTAGATGTAGTTGACTTTCTTGCACGGTACCTGGCATTTCGCTTAACGCTCCCGTATTTTCAGTGGTGGAGTGCGCCCACGTTTCTCATGCCCGCAGGGACGGGCCACGAGACTGCACTGTTGCCAAAGGCATTCTCTCGGATAACCGAGACAGCACTGCTGGCGGCGCTGGTGCTTATGGCCAGCACGATCCTGCCCATGTTGTTACTGAGGCGGCTTGGGCGGTCCTCGACCGAGATCTTCGTTTCTGAGCCCACACGAGCATTCAGCCCCCTTTGGCTACTCTCCGCAAAGGGACTAGCTTTGCTGGTAGGCGCGGGCACCACTCTCAGTTTTGTGTCGTGGGGCGTATCCGGGTGGCTGAGAAGATTGTGGAATCTTGAGGCCTTACCGGAAAACCCTTACCTCGGGGTAGCGATACTGTCGGCGGCCGTAGCCCTATGGATAAACGCACAGGAAGCGATGGTGGCGCAAGTTGGACTTCACGCGAATCCAACTTGTTCGGCACTACAGCTTGACCGCCTAGTGGAATGGCGTCGTGGACACAAGATCTGGCATTGGCTGAGATTGCTTTTTAGCGCGACGCCGGCTTTGGTTGGCGCGCTCTTCTTTTTGGCGTCAACGATAACAGCGCCGACCTTGGCCATCTCCGCGCATGAGCGACCCACGCCGCTGGCGGTTTCGTTGGGTCTATTGCTCTTGGGATTAGCACTGCTGACTTACCAAAACTACCGCTTTCTTAAACATGCGCAGGTGATGGCCATGCTCCTCACCGCGCTGTCTTTATTGAGCATCAATGACTGCCTACTCCGACAAGAGGACGTGAAGGGAATCGCGCTCGAAGCCAACATGGGTTTGGCAGTGAGCCTTTGCCTGTTTTTGCTGAGCGCCGGCATTTTGACTTGTTCGGCATTTACAGGTCTGATGTACCCCATTTCCTTCGAATCGTTAGGCGGAAAATTCGCGCGCTGGATGATTCCCTTTTCCTTGTTGACCCCGACTGCTTTGAAATGGATTGAGTTAAAGCTGCAGTTCGCTGGGATGTACGACAGGTTTTTTGGGATTTCGCTTTTTGAGTCAATTCTGGAGGTTTCAGTAGCGGCATTGATTTGGAAAGGCACCGCGATCTTCGACAATCTCAGTCGATTGCGCAACCGGATGCAAGCGGATTTAAAGCACAGCATTGAACTGTACCGCACGACGATTGAAACAATTCCACAGATTGTTTTGACAACGGGGGCGGACGGGTCGCTGGAGTTTGCCAGTAAGCGCTGGCGACAGTACACGGGGCTCGAGAAGGATGGGTCTCGCAGTATCGAGCAATTGGTTCATGAGGATGATCTGAGCCGGATGAGGGAAGCGTGGCGGTCTTGCCTACCGGCGTCGCTGCCATTTCATGGAGAGTATCGACTGCGCAACGCGGCGGGTGAGTACCGATGGTTCCTGGTGCAGGCGGTTCCCGTGTTGAGCCCGGAAGGCCAGATTGAGCGCTGGTTTTTCACGCTCTCGGATGTGGAAGAGTACAAACGGGCGGAGGCGAAAATCCACGTTTTGACGTATGGACTGGAAGCAAAGGTGGCGTCGCGGACAGCCGAGTTGCGTGAAAGCGAGGAGCGGATTCAGGGGATGATTGGCGGAGTGAGAGACTACGCGATCACCGCCCTTGACGTGAATGGGCATGTGACGTCCTGGAACGCGGGAGCGGTGGAGCAGTTTGGCTACAGCGAGGAGGAAGCATTGGGTCAGCATTTTTCGATCTTCTACGCGCCGGAGCAACGGGAGATCGAGGTGGCGGAGATGGATTTGGAAGCGGCGCGGCGGCATGGGGAAACACGCGCGGAAGGCTGGCGGCAGCGCAAGGATGGGACGCAGTTTTGGTGCAGCACGTTGCTCACTTCGATCACGAGCGAATTCTTCGTCCTGAAAGGATTCTGCCAGATCTCGCGCGATATCTCGGAGCGCAAGTATGCCGAGGAATTGTTGACCCAGCAGAGCACGGAATTGACAGCGATGAACGACGAGTTGTACCGGCAGAAGGAACGAGCGCAAGACGCGGCGCGGGCGAAGAGCGAGTTTCTGGCGGCCATGAGCCACGAGATCCGCACGCCCATGAATGCGATCTTGGCGATGGCGGACGTTCTTTGGCAGACCAATCTGGACATCGATCAAAAGGAGATGGTGGAAATCTTCCGGCGGAATGGAAGGGTTCTGCTGATGCTGATCAATGACATCCTGGACTTCTCTAAGATTGAGGCGGGACAACTTGAACTGGAAGCACTGGCGTTCGACCTGCACCAGTTGCTGCATCACACTTCAAAGCTGAGTGAGACGACGGCTAAAAGGAAAGGGCTGACATTTTCGGTGACGATTGCGCCGGATGTGCCGCGCTGCGTGTTGGGCGATTCCACGCGTCTTCAGCAGGTTCTGGTGAATTTGCTCAACAACGCCGTAAAGTTCACGCTAAAAGGCGGCATTGAACTGGCCGTTCGCAGAGGAGAAGAAGACGCGGATTCGTTCTATTTTTCCGTAACCGATACGGGGATCGGCATTGCGGCGGATAA
The DNA here is from genome assembly GCA_003169195.1 of Bryobacterales bacterium. Taxonomy (GTDB): domain Bacteria; phylum Acidobacteriota; class Terriglobia; order Bryobacterales; family Bryobacteraceae; genus Bog-105. Next base: position 28,002 of record PMQB01000615.1, on the reverse strand, counting down.
GCTGGACCATATTTTTGAGAAGTTTACCCAGGCGGATTCTTCCACCACACGGAAATTTGGCGGAACGGGGTTGGGCCTAAGTATCAGTAGAAGCCTCACACAGTTAATGGGGGGCCGCATGTGGGTTACCAGCGTGCCGGGTAAAGGCAGCACGTTCCACTTCACGGTAAAACTGGGAGCGGCCAGCAATGACACTTTGCCAGAAGTGGAAAATCCGGATTTGCGACAGAGTGCAACTGCGGCCCTTCAGGGTAGACGTTCCGGGGCGCTTCGCTTGCTGGTGGCTGAAGACGCAGCCGACAACCGGCGGGTGATTGAGATCTACTTAAAAGGACTGCCCGTATCGGTAACTTTTGCCGAACATGGAGAGGAAGCAATCAGCCTGTTTTCCAGCGGAACCTATGATTTGGTATTGATGGATCTGCAGATGCCCGTATTGGATGGTATCGGCGCCACGGAGGCGATCCGCGCGCTGGAGAATCAGCGTGGAGTGCCAGCAACGCCGATTGTCGCTTTAAGCGCCGACGCCGGGGAAAAAGACAAGGCCCGTTGTGTGGCGGCAGGCTGCAACGATCATTGCTCCAAGCCGATCTCGCTGGAAAGATTTCTGTCGCTGTTGAGCAAATATGGCCAGCCGTCAACAAAAGAGGCGATGACGGCCAAGGCATCGAACCCGGGTGCCGTATCGGCTGGCCTCAAGAAGTTGGTGCCCGCCTATTTGGCCAAGCGGCGGCAGGATTACGAAAAGATTATTGGCTTCTCGGCAGCCGGCGATTTTGATCAAATTCGCTCGCTGGCTCATCAGATGAAGGGCAGTGGGCGGACGTACGGCTTTCCGGACTTGAGCAATCTGGCCGCCGCGCTGGAGTCAGCGGCGGAATTGAAGGACGCGGCATCGGTGGAGCTGCATAGCGAGGAGCTGCATGCCTTTCTCGAAAAGACGACGGAAGCGGTGAAGTAGGATTTACGCTGATTAGCAAGCGGCGAGCGAAAGTTGTTCCCACAAGCCGGCTACCTGTTCAGCCAGGCCAAACGGATCAAAAGGTTTAGCGATGGTACCCGCGGCGCCCATCGAGCGGTAACCGGCGGCTTGTGAGGCGGAACTCCGCGCCGTCATAAAGACCACGGGTATGTGCTCGGTGATGCTGGATTGTTTGAGTCGCTTGAGGGTGGCCGGGCCATCGATGACCGGCATCATGACATCGAGCATGATGAGATCAGGTTGCCATTCGGCGGCTAGCCGCACTCCTTGTTCGCCGTTTGCGCAAGCGGTTACTGAATAGCCGCCGGTTTCTTCGAGCGCCAATTTGACGATTTCCAGCAAGTCTTCATCGTCGTCAATATAGAGAATTCTTTCTAATGCCATGACCTTACTTCCTATTTCTTATCGAACGAGACGGCGCAAGTTACACGATTTTGTCGTATACCTGCGTTGATGGGAATCTACTTTTTGCGCATTTGCTGGCCGATATGCTTTCAAGAGGAGCCAGATGAACGATATTGCAGAGGGAGCACCGGTTCAAAAACTCTCGGCACGGATTCGGTCGCTCGCGCCGAAATACCTGGAACAGCGGAACTTGGAAGTGCGGAGCATGGAAGACCTGTTGATGCGGGGCGACTTTGAACAAGTCGTTTTTTTCGCGCACAAAATGAACGGCAGCGCGACCGGGTACGGATTTCCGGAGTTAAGTATTTTGGCTGCTCAACTGGAAGAAGCCGCTGAACGAAAAGACAAACAACTGGCCCAGACCCATACGCTGGCTTTGCTTCAGGCGATGGAGCGGCTGCGTGCTGCATTGTAAGGACCGGTTTCTGTCAGCGCCAGTTCATCAAATTCGGCACTGGAGATAGAAGTGATGACGACGCCTTTGCCTTCACACTTCATCCCCAGTTGCCGATAGAGCCACTAATCATAATATGGAAACCGCTCAGTCCGGCGTTTCAGTGCAGGATGCACTCTTCAATATGGCCGCTGCCGATGCGGAAAAGTTTGCGGTTCTCTTTCGTAAGATTCGTAAGATGTATCCAAGCGAGGTGACGCAGGCGTGCCTCAGCTACCTCGCGCAGAAGGGCCTAGATGGCGCAGGACAGAAGATGGCGCTTTGGTTGGCGGCAGAGACTAAGTACTTAAAGGTTTTGTTCGACACCAGCGCATTGCCGGTGGAAATTGCCACAAAGGCGAGTACGGCAATGATCAAAGCCGACCCGCAGTTTCTGGTGAAGTTTCTAAAAGAAGTGGAACCGCTGACCTTCACACCGCAGGTGATTCGCGCCCTGACTACTGCGCCGGTGACTGCCGATAGTTCGCTGATGCGTTGGGTAAAGAAACTGACGGAACACCGTGATGAACGTATTCGCTCGCGTGCGGTGAAATTGCTGTGTGAGATTTGCCCGAATAAGGCGCAGGTTGAACGCCAGATGCTGGACGAGAATCCACGCGTGCGGGCAAACGCTATTGAAGTGTTGTGGAATACGAAGACGGTGGAAGCGCGGGACCTGTTCAATGCGGCGCTAGCGGACACAAATCACCGTGTCGTAGGCAATGCGCTGATCGGGCTTTATCTGCTAGGCGCGCCCGAAGCGTTCAGCAAGATAGCCGAACTATGCGGGAGCCAGCAAGTTGCGGTGCGGCGAGCGATGGCATGGTGTCTGGGCTTTCTGCAAGACGAGCGCGGCATTCCGTTGCTGCAGACGTTGACGAAGGATTCTTCGCCCGTAGTGCGCAACCGAGCGCTGCGTAGCTTGTCATTGTTGCAGCCGCAAGAAACAGTGGCTGCGTAGCGTTGTAAATTCACGGCGGCCAGTGCTGTAGAACTTGGAGCCCCGAGCCGGGATTGAACCAGCGACATCCAGTTTACAAAACTGGCGCTCTACCAACTGAGCTATCGGGGCTTTCTTCTATCGTACCCACAACCGGACTGAAATTCCAAGCCCGAACCATCTCAAATTGTGTTTTCGAGCCATGCCGGGACGGCAGGAAAGTATACCCTAAATTGTAGCGAATCTGTACTTTTGCGCACTGAATTCTTTTTGAAGAGACGCGCTTTGCGAGACCAATCGCCGACACACACTGATTTGAGGTCGCGCGGGCTACGAGGAGGCGATGATCAACAAATCCTTTCCTGTGAGTTCATTTTGATTGAGACATTCGCGATAGTATGTGCACTAAGGTTCTTATATGCGTGAAATCAAAGATCTCATACCAGCGACTCGGGCGGAGCTAATCGCGAAAGCCCGTGAACGCATCGAGCGGCAGCAAATTGAATCGCGAGCAGACTTAGACGAGGTGAGAAGTATCGTCGGATACTCAGCCGGAGTCCTCTTGCGCGAACGTCCATCCGCGCGGGGAATGGAGGAACAGCTACTAGCAATTAGAAGAGAAGGCAAGCGCACATGGGCCAAACCAACGCCCGAAATTTCCGAGCGGGCCCACTATCGATGCGAGTACTGTGATCTTGATTTTTTGGCGTCACTGGAGAACTACAAGCTTTGGCAAGTTGACCATATCGTGTCGGTGAACTCAGGCGGTAGCGAGGGGATAGCCAATCTGGCGCTGGTTTGCAGACGTTGCAACTGCGATTTTAAAGGTCGGTGGAATCCAGAGGGTACTGATTAGACGATTGCTGTTTGGCCGGATGGGAAGCTGAAAGATGGGAATTCAGGGATGGCGGTGAGACTTTGAGGGAGCCTACGCCGAAGCCGCCACTACTGTGGCAGGCCTGGGTATCGCGTGAATTCATTGTCTGGCCCGAACAGATCACCTCACTTCCGCTTGATCGTTTTCGGTAATCTCACGAATCACACGACACGGATTTCCGGCGGCGAAAACTCTCTCGGGCACATCGCGAGTGACGACGCTTCCCGCGCCGATGACGGTCTTGGAGCCGATGCGAACGCCGGGGAGAATGAGCGCTCCTCCACCGACCCAAACATCGGACCCAATCTCAATGGGCTTGCCGTACTCTTGTTTGCGTCTTAAGCCAGCTTCCAGTGGATGCACAGGAGTCAAGATCTGAACACCAGGACCGAAGAGGGTAAAGTTTCCTATTTTAATTGGACAGACATCGAGCAGCACGCAGTTGAAGTTGAAGAAAACGCGCTCGCCTAGTTCGATGTTGGAGCCGTAATCGCAGAAAAAGGGAGGTTGCATCCAGACGGTATCGCCGCCCTTGGCGAAAAGCTGTAAGAGGATTTGGTGCCGAATTTCGCGGTCCGATTCGCGAGTAGCGTTGAGAGTTTGACACAAATCGCGTGCCCGGTCTCGGTCTCGCGCCAGATCGGGGTCCAACGAATCGTATAGCTCGCCCGCGAGCATTTTGTCTCGTTCCGTGCGCATCTACTTCCAGCGTAATTGTTCTGTTTGGCAAGGAGGCTGAATCGAATCGAAACCTTGGCGGTCATCCCGAAAGCGGCCGATAGAAACCGGGTCGCGATTTCTCAAAGCGCGGTGGCTTCAAAATCGCATACCTCATCATCTTGCACTGTGTACCGCACCTCGATTGGACGGCAGCACACTTCGCAGTCTTCGATATAGGTTTGCCGGGCGACCGACGTGTCGAGCACCATTGATATTTGTTCGCCGCAATATGGACACGCGAAGAAGTACTCCATTGCGCCCAGGATAGCGGGAATGGGAACGAGCCGTCGATGGGAGTAAACGGCGAATTAACGAACTCGCGCAACAAATCGGCGACTCGCACTTAGAATAGAAGCAGGACATCAATGACGACCGAAGAAGACAAAGCCACAACAGAAGAAATGGACGACGCCGGCGATCAATGCGGACGATGCGGCTGTGCTCGACGCAATCATACTCCCGGTTGTGATCACTGCCCGAAGTGCCACAGTTTTTCTACTCCCAAACCGCAGGGCCGCAAGACCAGTCGCAAGCGGTAAATTGCGAAACGTAGGCCGCCCTTTACTGGACGGGCCTCTTTCAGAACGCTTTGCAGCCATGATCATGGTGGCACAGCACGGTACGGCCATTGTCTGGCTGCGCTTCACAAGCTTTTCATGATGGACTTTTTTCGGGCGCTGAACGCAGGCTGAGCCGGCGGAGCTGCCCCAATTGGACTAACGAAGAGTTCAGTTGGAACAGCTCACGGAGAATGAGACATCGATTGTGTGGAATCGTTAGTACTGAGGGGAAAAGTTGGCAAAGCACGAAAGGATAACGGCGCAAGGTGAATTGCCAGCGGGTATGAAGCAGCGCGGGGGCGTTGCTCTGCGAGGAAGTGTAAGAAAACGGTATGGCGGCTCCCGTGCTAACAGGTATGAGCTTAAAACCGTCCGGTGACCTTGGCGTGGTTCTTTACGGAGATGGCGCCTCGGGCAACTTTCACGCGCAGGCCAGCCACTTGGCCTCGGAGGATCTTACGAAACGATTTGGCGAAGGCAATGTTTTGCTTCGGCAGACGCTCACGCGCGATGCGTTTTTTCAGGCACTGCTCGGAGTGCCTGACGGAAAGATACTGGAGGTGGATATCTTTGCCACGTCGGTGGGCGCGGGGTTGTGTCTGGGGTACCGCGATCCAACGGCGGCGCAGAATCGCGAGCGTGTGCAGAATCTGGCTGCGGCGGCAGCGGCGAGTGGGGCGGCGGCCAGTTCGTTCGACCAAGGCGCCGCAGCCGGATCGATTTCTTACCAGGGTGTCTTGCAAGCGGAGACCGGCAGTCTGCTGACCGACCATTTGGTGACGCCGCCGTTCAATCAGAATCAGGCAGAAATTCGCGCGAAATTCGCCGCCGGTGCCAAAGCGCGCTTGTATGGCTGCAACGGCGGAGTGGCGGGATGGGTGTATTCGGACTTACCGACACAAATTGGCGGACGCACCTCAATGGTGCCTTATTATTGGCGAGCGTTGAATACGCGGAACACACCGAAGCCGATCATTGCGAAAGCGTTGGCCGACTTCTTCGGCATACCGGTAACCGCGTCCGTGAGTTTGGCGCCGGTGGAGAAGTTTCAACAAACGAATGCTGAACCGCGGCCCAAGGAGGAAGCGCCGATTTTGCGTTCTGTGGTGCAGCACAAATCGCTTGTGGAGATGACTCCGGCGCTGGGGAGTTTGGGCGGGCGTTCGGCGGTCACCAACACCATATTTAAGCCCGTGGGTAGGCATCCGGTTGCCGCGCACCCGGTGGATCATCCACAGCATCGGCGATAAGCGCCTTATTGTTTGAAGCTCAGGTAATTCGGCAGGTTTTCGGCGGCGTGGCCCAGGGCACGCGCCAGGCTTAGCTTCGCTAGATTGTGTGCGAACAAGGCGGTGATGTAATCGAGGTCGGAGGAGGCGACGCTCTCTTGGGCTTGCACAACTTCGACGGAAGTGCTGATGCCGGCGTCGTACTTTTGTTGTGTGAGGCCGAGTGTGTCACGTGCGAGTTTCTGATTGGCGCGGGAGAGTTCGACTTGGTTGGCGGCGGCTTCCAGATCGAGGAAGGCGTTGCGCACATCGCTTTCAATGCGGCCTTTGGTGTCTTCTAATTCGGCGCGACGCTGGATGAGAACGGCGTCCGATTGTTGAATGTCGCCTTCGGTGCGGCCGCCTTGCCAGATGGGGATGCGCAGAGTGCCGACGACTGTGAAGGTACCGTGCGATTGCGACGGGTTGACGCCGATGGCGCCGTAGTCGGCAGATAGTGCGAGAGAAGGAAGACGTTCGGCACGGGCGGCGGTGTGCGCTGCTTCGGCGGCGTGAAGTTGAGCTTCGGCGGCCTTGAGATCAGACCGCACGGCGAAGGCTTTGTTGAGGGCTTCGTCGACAGTGGCTGCGGGCGCGGGCGAAAAGGCGATGTCGTCGGTAAGTTCGTAGTGTTCGTTGGGCGGTACGCCGACAATACGCGCGAGATTGATTTTCTGTTTAGCAAAATCGTTTTCGAGAGTCGCGATGCGCTGCTTCTGCGTTTGCTGTTGGACGAGGCTGGTACTCACGTCGATTTGCGCAACTAAGCCGCTTTGGTGACGCTCCTGGGTTTGCTTGAGTAAGGCAGTGGCGGTTTCGAGTTGCGCTTTAGCGGATTCGACGCGGGCGCGGGCGGCGATGGCTTGCAGATAAGCGCCGCCGGTGGCAAGCACGATCAGGTCGCGCGCATCCTGCATCGACTGCTCGTCGGCTTTGACGATTTCTTTGGATGCTTTGTAGTTATTGATCGCGGTCATGTCGGCGACGGACTGGGTGAGAGTGGCGCGCAGATCAAAGTAATTGAACGGACCCACGATGGTGGGGAACGCGAAGCCTTTCACCGGCAAATTGATGCGAAGGCCTTCGGCGCGAAGGTTTGTTTGCTGGACCGCTTCCCGCAGGGCTCCATTGAGGTTGGGCATGAGGGCGCTGCGAGAGACGCGTGCCTGGCCGCGAGCCGACTGCACGGCGCTGGACATACCGACACCACCTAAGTTGTATTCAAGGGCGCGCTGAATGGCGTCATGCAGCGAGAGCTTGCCTGAAAAAGCGGGGCCGCCTGCGCGGCTGCCGGTGTAAGGACCTTGGACCGAGATGTTCGTATTGAGCGCGTTGACGCTCGAGGTGGTGCCAGGAATGGCGGTCTCGGACGGGGTCACCGAGCCCGAATTGCCGTTGCGGCCGGAGAGCGGGAGGGTCACGGCCGAGGTGCCGTTGCTTTGCGCGAAGAGTGCGGGCGCCGAACAGAGAATTGTGAGTGAAACGAAGATCTGAGTTTTTGTCATTCCGTTTTATCCGAGTTGTTTGCGAAAGCGCCAGACGCTGAGAGCTAAGAGAATGGAAGTGATGAGCGCGAGCGCCAAGAAGTTGGGCCAAAGAGCCTCAATGCCGCTGCCCTTGAGAAGCACTCCGCGGGCAATCACAGAGAAGTGGCGAATGGGATTGAGCAAGGTAAGAGGTTGCATCCATTTGGGCATGGCTTCGATAGGAGTTAGCGCGCCCGACAGAGAGGAGAGCGGCGGATTTACAAAGAAGCTGGTGAGCATGGACTGTTGGGATGTCTTGGTAAAGGTGGCGATGAAGGTGCCGATGCCAATGCCGCAAAGGACACACAGGTCGGCACCGATATAGACCAGCAGGAGATTGCCGCGGAACGGTGTATCAAACACAAACTTGATCATGATGAGCGCGAAGATGATCATGACGTTGAGCAACAGGAAGAGCGGCGAGATTTTGGCAAAGATGATTTCGGCGGTGGTGGCTGGCGTCATGAGCAACTGTTCGACGGTGCCGCGCTCGCGTTCCTTCACCATGGCACTGGCGGAAATCAGCGATGAATTCAGAATGAGCAAGAGACCGAAGACACCGGTGACGATGTACCAGGCAGTGACCAAGCCGGGATTAAACAAGAAGTCGGACACGAGTTGAACGACTCCCCGGCGATCGAGCTGATTGGAAGCAACTTGCGCGAATTGGGCATGAATGCCACCGGTGGCTAAAAGGTTGCGGTTGTACATCTGAATAATGCCTTCGGCGTAGCCTTGACCGATGGCGGCTGTGTTGGCGTTGGTGGCATTGAGTAGAACTTGAATCGTGGTCTGACGGCCGCGTTGCAGATTGCGGGCGAAATCATAAGGGATGACCACGCCGGCATCGAGATCGCCGCGCGAAATGGCAGCGCTCATCTCGTTGAGTGAAAGGTACACGCCTCCGAGTGCGAAGCTTTTGCTTTCCGTCATGGTGGAGGCGAGTTCGCGGCTTTCGGGTGTACGGCTATCGTCAATGACGCCGAGTTTCAGATTGGAAACGGTTGAGTTGAGCGCGAAGCCAAAGAGCAGAAGTTGGATAGTAGGGGGGATGATAAGCGAGATCGCGAGGCGGCGATCACGGCGGATCTGGTTGAACTCTTTGATGATGAGAGAACGCAGACGGCGAACGAAATTGTCGGAATGTAGATCGTCCATAGCTTTATGCCTTTAGTTGCATGCGGCGCATGTTCCGCCATGCCATTAGATAGAAAACGGAGCCGATGAGGGCGATCATCAGCACGGAGNNTCGCGAACGATCTCGATGTAGTAGCGGCCCCAGACGATACTGGAAATCCAGCGGAGACTGTCTGGGATGTTGGCGACAGGGAAGATGAGACCTGACAAAAGGAAGACGAGAAGAAATCCGCCGAGGGCGACAGCTTGGATAGCGGCCGCTTGATTGGGGATGGCTGCACCGATGAGAGTGCCAAAGGTAGCAACTACAAATGCATAGAGAACCGTGGCAACGAGGAATGGTGTGGGATCACCGACCAAGCTGAGTCCGAAGTAAGTGAACAGCGCAACCGAATTGAGACACCATTCGCCCAGCGCGATGATCATGAAGGCGAAGATTTTGCCTAACAGAAACTCATGGGCGGAAATGTTTGAGACATAAACCTGGAGAATAGTTTTTTCTTCGCCTTCTTTAGACATGGCCAAGGCCGCGAGCAAGGGGGGGAACATGGAGAGGCCGAGCACGAAGATGCCGGGTCCATAGAATTTTTTGGAGACGCGGCCGGGATTGAACCAGAGGCGAACTTCTGCCTTGACTGGATCAACGCGGGACGCTCCGGAGGTGCGAGCGCCATAGGCACGAATGATTTCTCCAGCGTAGCCTTGCACCAGTTTGGCGGTGTTGGAATCGGTGCCGTCGACCTGGAGTTGAACGCTGGTATTGGTACCGCGCGCCAGATCGCGGCCGAAATGTTCGGGAATGATGAGAGCAGCCCGGGCTTTGCTATCGCGGAGAGAGTCTTCGGGCGAACGATCGGAGGGCCAAGCTACCACATGGAAGGTTTCGGAGGCGCGAAAGGAATCGATGAAATCATGCGAGGCTTCTGAGTCATCCAGATCTTGGATCACAATTGCCATGTCGGTCACGGTGAGGGAAATGGACGTACCCAAGAGCATCAGCAAGACTAGAGGCAAGCCTAAGGCGAGGGTGAGCGCCAGTTTGTCGCGAACGATCTGAGTGAGTTCTTTGCGGGTTTGAGCGAAGATACGACGCATGTGTTAATCCTCCACTGCAAATTTGCCGCTCAAGCGAGCTTTTTCAACGACGGTGATGAAAACATCTTCGAGGGAGAACGTTCCGGCGCGCGCACTTAGGACGGCAATGTGAGCGGCGTTGAGCTTTTCGGTGGTTTTACGGATGCCAGTCGCCACATCGTCCTCTGTAATGACGTGAAGACGATCGCCAAACAACGAGACGCGCCAGCGTTCACCCTGCGTTTTCAGAAGATCTGTGGCCTTCTGGGGCTGATCCACTACGAACTCGAGGAGATGGCCGGTTTGCTGGGCTTTGACACCGGTGGGTGTACCTTCGGCGACGATTTCGCCAGCGACCATGAAGCCGAGGCGGTTGCATTGCTCGGCTTCTTCTAGATAGTGAGTTGTGACGAGAATGGCGGTACCAGCGTCTGCGAGGCGGTTGATCATACGCCAGAAGGCGCGGCGCGCGAGTGGATCAACGCCCGAGGTGGGTTCGTCAAGAAAAAGCACGCTAGGCTCGTGCATGATGGCGGAGCCAAAGGCAACGCGCTGTTTCCAGCCGCCGGGCAGACTACCGGTGACGAGATCGGCTTTACCTTCGAGGCCCGAGAATGCCATGACCCAGCGCTTCTTTTCCTCGCGCTCATGTTCCGGGACGCCGTAGACACCGGCATAGAAATCGAGATTTTCGCCGATGGTTAGGTCGTCGTAGAGCGAAAATTTTTGCGACATGTAGCCGATACGGCTGCGAACACTGGGAGAACGGAGGTTGCCGCTTTCGCCGGCAAGACGCATGCCGCCGCTGGTGGGTTCGAGCAGACCGCAGAGCATTTTGATAGTGGTGGTCTTGCCTGCGCCGTTGGCACCGAGGAGGCCATAGATCTCGCCGTATTCGACTTCGACGCTGACGTTCTTTACGGCAGTAAAGGAACCGAAGCGCTTGGTGAGTTTGTTGGCACCGATGGCTACCTTGCCGCAGAGATCGCGGTGAGGGTGCTTGCCGGGAAACGGCGGAGACTTCACTTCCTGGCCGATAGCCCGAAGGGTCGCGACGAAGGTGTTCTCGAGAGTAGGCTCGTCAGCCGTAATCTTCTCGAAGGTGAGGTGGCCTGAACGCAGGGTGTCTTCGATGACGGTGCGGCCTTGATCAGGATCAGCCGCCATAACGTCGAGACGATCGCCAAACCGTTGGACATCGGTAATGGTGTTGTTGCGATCGACTTCCGCCGCCAGTAGCTCTTCGGCTTTGCCAAGATCGGCGGCTCTGACCTCGAGGCGGGTGGCGTGCAGATTGTGGCGCAACTCTTTAGGAGTGCCGAGTTCGCGGATTTCACCGAGATGCATGAGAGCCACACGATTGCACCGTTCGGCTTCGTCCAGGTAAGGAGTGGCGACGAGAATGGTGAGTCCATCGGCGGCCAGATGGGCGAGGGTGTCCCAAAATTCGCGACGAGAGACTGGATCGACACCAGTGGTAGGCTCATCGAGCAGGAGAACTTGTGGCTGCGCAACCAGGGCGCAGGCTAGGGAGAGCTTTTGTTTCATGCCGCCACTGAGGCGACCGGCGAGGCGGCTCTTGAAGCGGTCCATGTCGAACATGGAGAGATAGCGATTACCACGCTCTTCAATATCGGCACGGCTGACACGGCGCAGGTCTCCGATGTAACGGATGTTTTCGGAAACACTCAGATCTGGATAGAGACTGAACGATTGGGTGAGATAGCCGGTTTCGGCGCGGGCGGAACGCGCGGACCTCCCAAAGACCTCGGCCGCACCGGAGGTCGCCTCCATGACACCTCCAAGAATCTGGAAGGTGGTGGTTTTTCCGGCGCCGTCGGGACCAATCAAGCCGAAAATTTCACCGCGAGCCACGCTCAGGTCGATGCCGCGCACGGCTTGGATCTTGCCGTAGTTTTTGAATAATCTTCGAACCGAGATAGCGGGCAAGGTTCTGGAGGAATCCCGCGAAGTGTTTGCGCTCGCTGGCGAATCCGCAAGGATCACTGGTGGGTACTCCGGGCTGGCCACTGATCGCCAGATACGAGAACTTCGCCGTCGGCGGGCATGCCTGGTTTGGCGAAACCGAATGAGCCTTTCAAACGGAGTTTTACGCCAACAACCTGCTTGACTCGATCGTCTCGGAAGTAAGTATTTTCGGGAGTGAAGGTGGCGGAAGGATCGATGCGAGAAACCTCGGCGTCGACGGGTTTAGTGGGATTTGAATCGAGATAGACGCGTCCAGGCTGGCCGAGTTTTACTTTGCCGATTTGACCCTCGGGTATGTAGCCGCGCAGATAGACTTTGGTGAGATCGAGAAGAGTGACAATCGGCGTGCCCGCCTGGAGATACTCGCCGGGTTCGGCACTGCGGGTAACTACGGTTCCATCGAAGGGTGCGCGGACGATAAGATCGCCGCGATTGGATGTCGCTTCGGCGAGTTGCGCTTGACTGCGAACTTCCTCCGCGCGGGCGTTGGCGATGGCCGCTTGTTGTTGCAAAAGCTGTTTGCGAATGGCGCTAGATTGCGCGTTGCGAATGCCGGGATTGGACAAATTTGCTTTGGCGATATTCAATGCACCGCGCGCGGCTTCTAATCTGCGCTCGGCAGCATCGACAATGGCTTGTTGGCTGGCGGCGGTGGTTTCGGCTTGCTTGCCTTGCCGTTCGGAGACGGCTCCGGTTTTGGCAAGGCGGGTGTAGGCGTCCCGATCAAAGAGGGCGAGTTGGAGGGATGCGCGCTGTTGGGCTAAATCCGCCTCCGCGGCCGAAAGTTCGGCTTGTGCCTGATTGACGCGGCCGCCTGCGTCGATGGTGGCTTGGCCGCTTTCCAATTGAGTTTGTGCAAGTTGTTCGTTGAGCACGGCGATTTGGTCTTGCGCCGAGCGCAACTGAGCCTCGGACTGAGCAACGGCGGCGCGAGCCTGGTCTTCGCGTTCACGCACTTGTTGATCGTCGAGGATGGCGATGCTATCGCCCGCTTTGACGGAGTCGCCCTCACGGAAACGGATTTCCATGACTCGCCCGCTGGTTTTGGCGGAGATGGCGGAGTCGTCGCCTTCGATGCGTCCACTGAGAGCCACGATGCTATCGGGCAAGGCGGGATGAGAAAAGAAGAGTTTCCAAACGCCAAAGCCTATGAGCAGTAGGCCGATTGGAATGAGAAAGAAAGGCCGCCTCCGTTTCTGGGGAGACGCGGTGTCTCCGATGGGCGTTTGGGCCGTAGCAGTTGAGGATTCGGTAGCAGTCATTGTGACTTCTCTTTTCGTTTAGTTTTCGGGGCAACGGCGCGCAGATTGCGCAAGGTAAAGTCTGCGATGTGATTGGCGATGAGTTGCCGGTCTTTGAGCTGGGTCAATTTCAAATCGGGCCAAAGGATGCCGATTACTGGACGGGCATGAACGTAATGAATGACTTGGCCGATGACACTGTGGGCGTAGAGGCGGGTGGTTTCATGATCGGGCGACAAGTGCAAGATCTGGCCGATGATGGCGCGGAGTTGGTTGTAGCGCGGCCGCAGCACCTCGTTGATGACATGGGAAAGGGCGGGCGTGGGCTGAGCCATTTCATGAGCCATGATGCGGAAGTTCCAAGCGGGACGATCATCGCTGTACATGCGGCGCAGAATGCCGGCGATGAGAAGGCGCAACGCTTGCTCGGGCGTCTTGGCGGCGGCGATGGATTGCTGCATGATTTCGCCTTGATTTGCCGTCATGGATTCGCGGAGGACTTCGGTGTAGAGGCCGAGTTTGTCGCGGAAGTGGTAGTTGATGCTTGCCACGTTAGCGCCGGCACGCTGGCAGATTTCGCGAACAGTGGCTGCTTGGAAACCGAACTCGGCGAAGACTTCGCCTGCGGCGGCGATGAGTTTGGCGCGCGTGGGGTCGAGGTCTGAGGGCGGAGATTTGAGGAGAACTGCCGCGGACATGAAACATGAGTTTAAAACAGTTGTTTGAATTGTGTCAAGGGGGACGAAGTAGACAGCAAAGCCTCGGGCGTGCCGGTTCGGAACGAACGGTTACGGTGATTTGAGGGTGAGAGGGCGGGTTTGCGATGGCGGTCGACAGCACCAGTCGCGCGAGGACTGCTTGTCCGAGGTCGGGATGCGGGTCAAGCGCCAACGCGCCGCGGAACGCGAACACGTCTACTCCCGGTGCCGCGCGGTGATATGATTTCTCTACATTTCCTGTACTTTGCAGTAGAGCATGACACTCGGGATCCCATGGACACTTTTTCTTGCAGGGAGTGCGGTGCTACTTTACGTCGTTCGCGGCGCCGCCTGTTTGATCGCATGCGGTACCTGGAAGCCTATCGCTGCCCGGGCTGCGGTGCGCGGTATCACGTAACCATCGCCTCGCGGCTGCAACTGGCGCGCTGGGCGAAATGTCCGAACTGCCGGCATCAGGGCATCAGAGCCAAGAGGCGCATCGACAAAATCGACCGCATGCGAGGCGGCCTTTTTAATTTCTTCCACAAGATTATGGGCGGACAGTTGTATCACTGCTGGTTCTGCCGCTTGCAGTTCTACGATTTGCGGGCACATAAAGAAGATCCGCGTGAGAGCGAAGACTGGTTGAAGGGCGACCATGACGATCACTTCTTATCGACAGGTAAAATTGACAGGCACCACGCTGGCAGTGAATAATAGTTTGAGATTTTTCTTCTCTCATTCTTCGCTTCCAGACAGGTCAAATGCTCTCATCAAAGAACCCGGCATTGGTCCGGGGTAGATTTCGCAATGCGCCGATATTACTTGCTTTAGTGGCCGCAAATGCAGCGCCTTCCTTCGCCCAAGTGCCAACCGACTTGGTTGGTGGCCGATTCACTCAAAACTGCGGAAACGCCACCGCTGCGCCGATTTTTGACGCCAGCAAGATGAATAGCGGGCTTTACGGGGTGAACAACCTAATCGCCGTGAGCGACCCCGACATTGTGCTGATCGGCAATCAATGGTGGATGATTTTCGCTACAGGTCCGAGCAGCACCCGAGCTATCCAGCCCTTTGCGGCGTACCTTCCTCCAGGCGCTTCGCTCTCAACAACGACTACGTACCCCTCCGATCCGAACGGGTGGCATCTGGTGGGAGCGCAGGCCAACGGCCAAGGTACCGCGATTCCGGTATCGCCTAATCCCGGCACGGGTGGCTGGGATCAACTCGCGGCGGAGACGCCCTCGGTTGATGTGGGGGCAAACGGCTCTGTGAGCATCTACTACTCGGGGCACAACGCAGGTCAGACACCATTCCAGATCGGCCTAATGACGAACTTCGGGAGTGGGCAAGCTGTTGGTGATCCGAATCCGGTGATGACGGCGCAGCAGCCGTGGGAGTCCAGCGCGAACCTGCCCGCGCTTCTTGAGCAGTCGGTGCGTTGGATGCCGCAGCTCAATAAGTACATCATGTACTACACGGCCGGCGCTTGGTGGGCGAGTCCGCCGGACAACACGCTGGCGTACGCGGAGAGCAGCGATGGGATTAACTGGGTGAACCGTCAGAAGCTCGATTTCCCGGTGAGTTATTACAACCAGGACTTTTTGTACAATGCGGCGCGCAACCGGTATGAAATGGTGATCTCAAACGACCCGACGGGTGCGGGCGGCGGAAATCCGCGCAACATTGTGTGGCGCGACGCGGCCACGCCGGCCGTCACGCAGGCGAATTGGCAGAACGAAGTAACCTTGTTGCAATACGACGCGAGCAACAACGCTCCGTTTTACAACAGCGGCATCCTATCGCCCTCTGTGAAATACGGCAACCTTGCGGGCGAGTTGAATCGAATGTACGTCTTCTTCCACTCGTATACGCAGCAAGGCAACATGTTTATTGGGCGCTTTTACTGCGATGCGCCGACTTCGCCGCAGACAATCACGTTCAATCCGATTGCGGCGCAGAGTGTGGGGTCGTCGCTCACGGTCTCGGCCAGCGCGAGCTCAAACTTGCCGGTCACGTTCAGCGTAGTGCCGAATGGGAATTGCAGTGTCTCGGGAAATACTGTGACGTTCCTCAATACTGGAGCTTGCGGAGTGTTGGCCAACCAGGCGGGCAACGCGGCGTATCAGGCAGCGCCGCAAGTGGGCCAGGTCGTTCTTGTGAACAGTGCGCCGCCACCGCAGCAGAAAGCACAAACCATTACGTTCAACGCGATTCCGGCGCAGGCGGTAGGAATTACGCTGGTGTTGAGCGCGACGGCCAGTTCGAATCTGCCGGTGACGTTCAGCGTGGTACCGAACGGGAATTGCAGCGTCTCTGGCAGCACGGTCACATTCCTGAATGAGGGGAATTGTGGAGTGATCGCTTCGCAAGCGGGCAACTCTTCCTATTTGGGGGCGCCAGCGGTTGGTCAGATCATTTTGGTGAACAACGCTACGCCGCCGAAGGCACAGACGATTAGCTTCAACGCGATTCCGGCGCAAAGCGTAGGTCATACTTTGTTGCTAAGTGCCACGGCCAGTTCGGGCTTGCCGGTAAGTTACGTGATTGTGCCGAACGGCAACTGCAGTATTGCTGGGAGTACGGTTACGTTTCTGAATCAGGGCGTGTGCGGGGTTGTGGCGACGCAGGGTGGTAATACCGCTTATGCGCCAGCGGTGGCGGTGGGACAGGCGATTTCGGTGAATTGATCGACGCCTGGGCTTTTTGGGCGCTAGGCGTGGCAGATTTCGGCAGCAATCTGGAGGTCGGTGATGACTTCCGCCGCTGTCATGCCAAGGTCGGCGGCAATCGCGCTGGTGCTAAAACCTTCCTCCGCTAACACGCTGACGTTTGCAATGTCCGAAAGCACGACTTCATCATCTGTCTTGGCGATTTGGTCATGCGCGTTCCGCATTGATTGACGCTGCCAATCAAATCTTCCGCGTCGCGGCGCGGAATGAAAATCTCCGACTGCCGCGATAGAACTAACCGTAGGCGGCGGTTCGTCGGCCGAAATCCCGTGTAATGGCTCGAGTTGATCCATTTATGGACTTTCTGGTCTCCACGCTATATCGGACCATTGCCGACAAAATTTCAGGCGATTTTGATTGACTACGTCCTATGTGAGATCTACGGCTGAGCAAGCCCCCTGTTCCAGAAGCCACACAATCAGGTTCGGTGCGCCGCTTCGCTTCGCTGCATCTAGAGCGGAAAGCCGATCGTAGCCGATCCAGTTCAAATCTGCGCCGCGCGCTAGAAGAGATTGGGCCGCCGGCAATTGTCCCCCATGGCAGGCACACCAAAAGGCATTGGTAATTTCGTCAGGGGTAGGTGCTGGATCCGCGGCCAACAGTTCCTCGACACGTCGATCTAACCCCAGTGCCGCCGCCTGCCAGAGTGAGGTGCGGGCCCCGCGTTCCACTAACCGCTGCGCCGCGCGCCACTGTCCGAAAGCGACCGCGTCGGCGAGCGGAGTGCCTCCTCCGATCACGCCGCCCGGCGCTTCAATATCCGCGCCATGATCGAGCAACGCATCGAGTGCAATCACGTCATCACTGCTGGCCGCCCAATGAAGAGGTCTTTCGGAATGCCGGCCGACAAAGGCCGCATTTACATCCGCGCCATGCGATACCAGCGTGGCCACACTCGCTCTTACGTTCGGAAAGTGCCCCGGCCAATCCGTTGCCACGTGTAGCAACGTTCGTTGCCCATCGGTTCTGGTTTTCACCAGCACGGGATTTTCACCAAGTAACTTATTCAACGAATCGGTGTCGCCTGTGTGAATGGCCGCAATGCAGCTGGTTGCACTTTCCATATCTCTTACGGTAACTCAGCATTCTCCTCAATGACGGCTACGCCCCAAGGCGACAATTCCATCTTGCTCCCCACGGCGAACGGCTGACCCGTGAGCAGATCTGTACCCGCTGCGAAGGGATACGCCACCAGCCTGGACGCTGCAGAATAATTCAACAGATAGTAAATCGATGGCCTCGCGGAAGGTGGGATTCGGCGCGTAGTCCTGACTGATCAACCCTCGCCAATAAGTCTCGACACTGTTGTCAGTCGTCGCCCAGTGCCAATACGAAACCATCTCAGCGCCCGAAGCCAAGTGGCTGTAAGCCTGCAGCCGCAGCTGGCCTGGAAACGGAGTCCACTCTGGAAAGCCTTGGGCTTCTGTTTCAATTACGAGATAGTTCTTTCCATCGCGCATGGATCGCGCCAGATCTCCGCCGAAAGCAATCTCAGTGCCGGTTAAGTGGTCTTGGGTGGGATGGTAGATATCGATGCCCGCCACATCCAATGCACGCGCAGCAGCGAAATGATCCACCTCGGGTTGGATGCCATATGAATAGCCGCGCCAATCCATGTCGAAGTTCTGCGTGATGAACTGATTTGGGCGTTTGATCCCTCGGACGATGCCCGCCTGCCATGCAAGATAGTCCGTCACCAAATTGCGCTGATACTCGGCAAATGCTGATGTGAGGCTGGCATTGACTGCACCATCGATTGAGGGAAAATCTTCCCAGGCGTTGATCCGGCTACTCCAGTAATCCAACCCATAGGCTTGGTTGAGCGCATCCAGATTCCCGAAACGCGTCTTTAGCGAATCCACAAATCCGCGTTGCACGCCGGGGCTGCTTACGTGATACGACTTCGTTTCGTTGTCAACCTGAAACCCGATCACCGCTGGCTGGTCTTTTACATGTTCCACGAGCAGACGGATTACGCGCTCGGCATAGAAACGGAAATGGGGATTGGTGATGTCCATGTTCTGGCGAGGTCCGTAACGGCTGGGGCCGGTCGGCGTGATGGCCAGAACATCCGGATACTTCCTCGCCAGCCAGGTTGGAATGGCGTAAGTGGGCGTGCCTACGATGACCGCGATGCCGGCTTTATCCATTGCTTGGATCACGCGGTCAATGTGCGAGTAATCGAAGACCCCGTCTTGCGGTTCCAAAGTTCCCCATGTCGACTCGCCAATGCGGACAAAATTAATGCCGGCCGATTTCATCATTGCCACGTCGGCGTTTAGTCGGTCGTAGGGTGCGTATTCTTCGTAGTAGGCAGCACCATACAGAATCTTCCGGGGGTAGGGGACTGCGGTGGCACTCAGTGAAAACACCATAAGAAGGAGAGCCGCTATTCCACCTACCAATCTTTTTCGCAACATGGTTACGGCCATTATAGAAACCGTCAGCTTCGTGTAACGTTTACCCACATGACGTCACTACACCGAGACGGCTGTGCCGTCCACGGAGAAATAAAAAGACTATGTCGGTTATCCGCAGTACCTGGACAACAACCCCTATCGACGTAACTCTGCCATACAACGCGGCCGTTTGGGTCGGGGCCGGACAGATGCCATTGACAGTTGGATCAATGCTCGTCAAGAACGACAACAAGTTTGCCTATATGGCGCTCGACCTCACGGGCGACACCGGGAACAGCCCTGGCACGTCAGACTATTTCTGGCTCACCTTCGACGTTGATCGAAATCGTAGTATCACGCGGAATGTGGATGTGAACTACGGAACCTATCCGACGTTGCCCATCAAAATCGGTAAGCAATTTTATCTCGGTCCCAATACATGGACTGGTCTACAGGCTGGCCCCTCGCTCGCCATCGCGAACCAACTTTTCGGCCCAACGCCAGCCTCGGCTACTCCCCATCGAATTTGGCTGCTGCGCATTCCGCTTGCCGAAATTTCGGTGACACTCGGATCTACGCTTGTGGATATTCCCTTCGGCCTCCGCGTTGCTTCCAGCACGCCCGCGTTTACAGTTGATACGCCTGCTAATTTCAGCGCAGACTTCTCTCATCTCAATGATTTGATCTTCGCTCTCGGACCCGACGATCCGTTCGGAGGATTGGCTGGCGTCACCATGGGCGGAGTCGGCAACATTCCCGCCACTACGATCGACGCAGGCGGCCGCGCCACAACGGCCGCATCCTATGTGCCTTTCGTGCAAGCGGCGGCGTTTTCAGGTGTTCTGAATATTTTGGGCAACAACGTTACGATGCAGAGCCTCTGGACCGCGGGCGCTCGCAAGTACCGCATTCTCCATCGCGAGGGCAGCTCTGGCGCATTCGCGGATTTTCGGCAGACCTGGTCGAACTATCACTGGGTGGGCAGCACGTATGTGTTGGAGTCCTTCGGCCCCGATGCAAGCGACATGTACACGCTGCCGAATCCCGCCGATGATTACTCCATTCAAAAGTTGCTGCTGCAATGGAACACTCTCGGCGCAGTGAACGACCTTCATCAGTTCCAAGTGGAATTCTTCAACGCCGCTGGCGTCCCGGTGGCTTCACCCGCGCAGACACTCACGCTGCTGATTGACAACGCGGCTCCGAATTTACAGATTCTCGCAATCAGCTACAAGGGCGCTGCTGTGACTCCGTGCCAGATCGTCAACGTCGCCGCGCCGCCGGCGCCTGTCGTAATCCAAATCGAGGCGTTCGACTCTCCCGGCGATCTTTATACATACGATCTAACCGCTTACTACGGTCAAAATCAATCGGTGCCAATCAACTCGGCAGGCTACCCAGGTGGCGACTGGCAAGGCACCGCCAGCCTGAGCATCTCCGCGCCGCTCACCTTTCCGCCTACAACGTGCGCGTACGAGTTTCGCCTATCGGCTTACAAGCGCGTGACCAATGGCTACGGTTATATAGGTTACTGGCAGTTTAGCGACTACGTCACTCTGAGTAAGAGCTGACACCTGTGAGGGAGACGGGCGGCGTTACACCGTTCCGTCTCTCAATGTCTGAAGATACACTGGATCTGTGAGCAATCCGCTCGCGGAGGCAAAAGAGGCATGGCATTTCTCCAGGAGTTTCGCTGCGAAATTTGCGGAACGGTCAGCAGTAATCCGGTTCACTGGTTCGTAGTCCAGTGCAGCAATTCGCAACTCACGGTGCTGAAGTGGAATCTGGAGAACGCGAATGCCCCCGGTGCCCGGCATTACTGCGGGGAAGGGCATGCGCAGGTTTACATCAGTCGCTGGTTCGAAGCTGCCTGTACGCCGCCGCTACGCGACTTCAAGACCTCTGGCGCGCCGGGGCAGAGTTAGTAGTAGGAATATTGCTCGCATTATCTTTCCCGTTCAGTCGACATTCACCTTCGTCTGCTATAGAGATCTCACTTTCGCTCCCATACCAATTAGAAAACGGCTCCATATCGGCTCAATAAGCGTTCGTTCTCCAAACGCAATAAGAGGGGCATAGGTCGCACGGAAACGTGAATGACGCGGAGAAAGCTAATGGCTCTCCGAAAGAGATCGCAAAGGAGACTGAACATGAAACGCATTTTCACAACTATTTTGATGGCAGTCGGGATCACTGGTCCATTCGTCTCTCACCTCGCAGCGCAAGGTCGCACGGCAGCCGACATCTCGTTCGCCTTCACCGCCGGCAACCAAACCATGCCCGCCGGACATTACGATGTTTCGCAATTGAGCCAACGGAGTTCGGTATTCACCTTGCGCGCCGAAGGAGGCCCCGGACGCTTTGTCCTTTTGGGAATCGAAGGCCCAAGCAAGTCAGAGAAGCCCAGCGTGACATTCGCCTGTTACGGCAACGAGCGCGTCCTAGCGAAGATCACCTCGTCCGATGGGCAAACGACTTATTCGTTGAGCGACGCTGCCGTTGAAAAACAACTGCACCACAGGCTCGGCTTGGCCACGATGCTCTCCATCAAACTCGCCGCGCGTTAACTTGATCACACTTCCGTCCGACTTACCAGTTCTTCGGAGGATGGGTCCGCTGCATCGGAGGCAGTGGACCCAAAACCCTATCTCGGCGACCCATTTGCATGGATCTCGATAGAATCCAAAGCATGCAAACACCAGACTGGTCACGGTTGTCGATTGCGGGAACGGAACTCTTAGAGGCGCGGATCGAGTGTCATCATGCGGTGCAGATCAATACACGACTTACACGAGGATTGCTGCCCGCAACGGACGACGACAGCCACACCAGCCTGGCGTGGGATCCGCTTGCCAACGCACTTACCGGTCAAGCAATCGCGACCTTGCGGCTGGGACTGCGGATCAGAGACCTGACACTCTTGCTTCTTCGGCCCGCTAGTGAAGAAATCGCCAGCTTTCCCCTGGACGGACATACCTTCGCAGAAGCCCTTGGCTGGCTGAGTGAGCACCTTCGAGCAAGCGGTCTTGAACCCGATCCTCTGTCTCTGCCGATTCACTTCAAACTCGACGAGCATCCGCTGCTGCACGGTGCGCGCTTTCGTGTGAGTGGGAGGGAGCTTTTGTTCGAGGAATTGGCAAAGTGGTATAGCAATGCGGCTCTGTGTCTGAACGCCGTGTCTTCCCCGGTCCGCTGCTGGCCGCATCACTTCGATATCGCCACGCAAATCGGATCAGGTGATCGATCGACTGGAGTAGGAATGTCGCCGGGTGACGGCAGTTACTCTCAGCCCTATTTTTATGTTTCCCCTTGGCCCTACCCGGACGTTTCCACCTTGCCTCCGCTTGTCTTGGGCCATTGGCACACCGAGGGGTGGGTGGGAGCGGTGCTCACCGCTGAGGAGATTCTGCCCAAGACGGACCAACGCATCTCAGTCGAGAGTTTCATGCAGAGAGCAATCGCTAAAGGCTAGCTCCGCTATGCGCCTTATCCAGGAACGCTTCGGCCAAGCGTTCGATGCGTTCGCCAATGGGCGTATACGACACGGCGACTGAGAACAAAAATGCTCCGACGCCGGTGAGCGCCGCCTCGGTGTATTCGCCGGGATAGTGCGACGCATGCATGAAAGAATCCGCCAAAAACGTGCAAATCCCGAAGAAGCCGGAGGAGGTCCATCGATTGACAAAATGACGCGCGAACCCCGTGAAAGACAGACCGAGTGACGGGAGAACCGCCAAAATGCCTGTCTTGGCGGCAATAACGAAATGCGCCGCTGTCAGCTCGAGCACATGGCCTTGCACCATCAGCAGCAGGCAAACCGCTCCGGCTTCTAAACCCTTGTGCCCAAAGAGCAACAGCCGGAATTGATGTTTTTCGTGAAGGACGGTCTGCATACTGAGCATTACAACAAACTTGGCGCGTGCCAATTCTATAAAAACGAACCCAATCCAGAAATTCGTTTTTCACGGCGTCTACGCTATGGAGGCATCCTGGAGATCGGCGTCGTTTGGATAGATCTGATCGACCGTTTCCCTGGTTACCAGTTGGTGCTTTACAAACACCGCGGGCGGTGTCGGTTTGCCTTTCAGTATGTTCAGGGCCAATGAAATCGCGCCCTCGCCGTATCTTTCGGGAAAGTACGCTACTGAGCCAACTAAACGAGAGCCGGCTGTGCGAATCTCCGTGCGCGCTTCGAGCGAGGCGTTTTGACCCATAACCGCACAATCGTCGACCCGGCCGGCTTCCTGAAACGCGCGCAAGGCGCCCAGAGCGCTGGGATCGTTAATGGCCCCGACCAATACCCTGTGCGCGTTGCTTTTTCGCAAGTGCTTGCGAACGACTTCCAAGCTGCGCTCGAATTGCCCGTTGCCGTCCAGCGCTACGATTTGGTGATCGCTTAGAAAGGGCAGATTCGATCGTAAGGCGGCCACGGTACCGCTCAGTCTCGATTTGGGCAGGGCACCGGCAACCGGCAACTCGAGTAAAAGAACTTCATCCACTTTTCCTCGCCAGTGCTGGGTGGCCCAACGCGCGAGGTATTGGCCGCCAAGGGTACCGGCGTGGTAGTTGTTGGCCCCATAGTAAGTGGCTCCTGGGTGGGGAATCTCGAGGGCGATGAACGGAATCTGGGCCTCACTCAACTTCGAAGAAATGATGGGTGCCGAATGTTCGTCTGTTTGAAAATCAATCACCAGGTCTACTTGCGCGCGAACAAATAAATCCGCATTCCGAATGGCAGTCTTGGCACAATAGCGGTTGTTTAAGACAAGCAGCTCAATGCCCTCGGCGAGAGCGGCTGCCTCAATCGATTGAGAGACTGCGCGCGAGAAAGCGAACTCCGAGCTTTGCGCGCCATAGCCGAAACGGTACTTCCGGCGGTTTAGCGGCCGAAGCCGCGAGCGATAGGTATGACGCTCGCTTTGTTCCACGAAGCCCCGCTGTTCGAGAGTAAATAAGAGGCGGAATGCCGTGGCCTTACTCAAGCCCGTGCGAGCTACGATGTCACAGAGCCGGAGTGCTTCGCCTTCGGCGGAAAACGCTTCCAGAATGGCACACGCGCGGGAAACCGCTTCAACAACATAGCGCCCGGATACTGTGGGTTTCAAACAGTGAAACTCCTGAACGATGGTGAACAGAAGAATTAACGTCTTCTATCCCCGACTGACGACTATAACACCAATCGGAGCAGAATGTTAGCGCACATGGTCCGAACTTTTACAGGTTTCATCTGGTGAAATGTTAAACCGACGAAATTTTCTGCTTGCAACTGCCAAGTGGCACGGATAGCATCGACACGAAGTCCGCTTTAATCGCCAGATCTCAAGAGGGGTTATGAAAACCAAGTCGAGTTTTTTCCTGCTACTGGCAAGTCTTGCCTGGGGTATGCTGCTCAAGGGGCAGGCCATTACGGGTGACCTGAGCGTCAATGTTGTCGATCCGAATGGGGCGGCAGTGGCGGGTGCTCAACTCTCGTTGACCAGCGTGCAAGAAGGTACAGCGATCACAGGGCAGAGCAACGCCGTAGGATCTTTCACGTTCAACCAACTGCGACCTGGCTCATATAGCCTGAAAGTCACGGCGCCCAGCTTTCAGGAACAGGTTGTGAACGATGTTTCCATTCAATTGGCACAACGAACTTCGGTGGACGTCAAGCTGACCATTGGACAACTCACTCAGAGAGTGGAGGTGTCCGCGAGTGCTGAAACGCTGCTGAATACGGAGACGGCCACTGCCGGGCAGGTGCTGACGGAGCACACGATTGAAGATCTTCCTCTGAACGGACGCAACTTCATTCAACTGGCGCAACTGAGCGCGGGCGCCGCGCCGATTGGAACAGGCAACTCACCCGCATCCACCTGGACGGGCAGGGCCGATCAAACGCTTTCGATCGTAGGCTTGCGGGAAAGCGACGTCAGTTACCTGGTGAACGGGATTGAGACACGCAATGCGCGGTTTGGCAATGCCGGGATCAGGCCCGACCCAGACGCGATTCAGGAATTTAACGTGCAGCGGAGTTTTTTCACGCCGGATTACGGCGGCAGTGCAGCTATTGTCAATACGGCGATTCGCTCCGGTTCAAACGACCTGCATGTGACTGCGTTCGAACTGGTGCGAAACCGCAATTTCGATGCCAACAACTATTTCACAAACCTAGCGGGACAGGGGCGCCCGCCGTTCAGCCAGAATCAATTTGGCGCGACTGCCAGCGGCCCTGTTTGGATACCTAAGCTCTTCAACGGTAAGAACAAACTCTTCTTCATGTTCAATTATGAGGGCTTTCGGCAGCGTGAGGGATTAGACCTGACCGGATTGTATCCATCGGGTGCGCAGCTAGGGGGCAATCTTGCCGATAACACCGCGGGTACGGGTGTGTTTCCAACGAACTCGCCGTTCTGCACGGCTAACCCCAGCTCGCAACATTGCGCTAATGTCATTGATCCCACTACCGGCTTGCCTTTTCCGAACAATGTCATTCCCGCAAGCCGGTTGAACACTGTTGCACAGAAGGCGATTCCTTTCATACCTGTGCCCAACGTTGGCACGAATTCCAATTCACTATCGTTTCCCACATTCAACACCTTTGCCTCGCCAAAACAAATTAACGAATTCGATCAATACAATACCCGCCTCGATTATCAGATCAGCAGCAAAGACTTAGTTTATGGGAGCTTCTCACATTCGAACGAGCCGCTGTTTGTACCCTCTATTCAAGTTTTGGGCGGCACGAATAACCCTTTGAAAGACCAACTCTGGACAGCAACTTATGTGAGGACCATTACGCCGAGCATTGTGAACGAATTCCGCTTTGGATACAACGACAGCTCCACTTACAAACTCGAGCAAGGCGCTGATGGGCCGAACTATGCGGCCGATACGTTCGGCTTGCAGAACACCTCCACTAATCCGTTCGATTTCGGAGTTCCCGGCTTTGGGATTAGTGGATTCAGCGGCATTGGTTCGTTCTCGGAGGCGATCGGCGCTGACGAAACAAACTACCAATATGTCGATAATTTAAGTATCATCCACGGCAAACACAATTTTAAGGTTGGCTTTCAGATCATGCGGGAACACTATTTCGAGATCACTGATTTTGGAGGTGTTCCATCCTTTGGTTTCACTGGGCAGTTCACGGGTGTGAGCAACGGACTGGCCGATTTTCTGCTTGGCGACATCTATTCCGCCACGACGTCGGTGGGTAATTCGGCTCAGAACATGGTGACGAACTACTATGGCGGCTATTTAGCGGATAACTGGCGAGTGACTTCGAAGCTGACCTTGAATTTAGGTTTGCGTTATGAATTTAGCGCTTCGCCGCGCGAGGTGAACGGCCGCGCTGAGTTCTTCGACACGGCGACAGGGAGCGAAGTCGTGGCGGGACACGGAGTTCGGCCCCAAATTGTAAATCCCGACTACAACAATTTCGCGCCGCGCGTGGGGCTAGCTTACCAGTTTGCGAAGAACACCGTTTTTCGAGCAGGCGCGGGTATCTACTATGCGACCGACAACGCGAACGAATTGCAATTCGAGATTGTGGGCGCACCGTTCTATTCGTCGCAGACACTAACCAGCAATCCAACCACGCCCACGCTCTCTTTGTCCAATTTATTTCCGTCGGCCGGCGTGGGAGCCTCCTTCAATCCGTTCACCCTGAACTTGAACAATCGGACGCCTTATGTCTCGCAATGGACGGCCGATATTCAGCACACGTTTGGATCGAGTAGCTTTTTAGAGATTGGATACTCCGGCAACACCGGGCAAAAACTCCCGCAGCGCTACAACCTTGATGCGGGCACGATTGATCCGACAAATACCATTCCGCTGTCGCAACGTGAACCCTTTCCGCAGTACAACGGCTTTATTCTGATGTCTGACAATCGAGGCTGGTCGAGTTATGAAGCTTTGACGCTTCGGTATGAACACCGCTTCAAGAAGGGGCTCTATTTTCTGGGCGCTTACACTTGGCAGCAGTCGATTGATCTGGGCAACACCGACGATTTTTCGATGATCAGCGCCGACTTCAAGCTCTTCGATAAGGGCCATTCCGATTACGATGTTCCGCAGAGGTTTGTATTGAGCTACAACTATGAATTGCCGGTGGGCAGGGGCAAGTCTCTGCTGGGCCATAGCTCAGGCGTTCTTAACGCTCTGGTAGGAGGATGGCAATGGAATGGCATCGCGACATTCTCGGCCGGTCAGTATCACACAATCTCAACAGCGGTTTTCTGGCCCGACATCGCTCCCACGTTCAATACGTCTGTGCCGAACGTAATTGGCAATGCGACGCAGGGACAGAATCCGCGGGCGCAATGGTTCAATGCCGCAGCCTTTGCTTATCCCACGCTTCATGTGGAAGGGGACGCGGGCCGCAATCAATTCCAGGTTCCCGGCATAGCCAATTACGATATGAGCCTCTTTAAGAACACTCACATCACCGAGCGGCTCAGCGCACAGTTGCGTGTGGAGGCGTTCAATATTTTCAATCACACGCAGTTCGGAGTTCCGAACATGACATGGGGGACGCCCACCTTTGGGCAGATTTCATCGACGAACGTGGATGCGCGCCGCCTGCAGCTGGGCCTCCGGATTAACTTCTGACGGCAATGACGAACAAGCCGTGTCTCAAGATTGGGCTCTTCAGTGTTGGACTAGATGCGTATTGGCCCCAGTTTGCGGGTTTACGCGAGCGGCTTACCGGCTATAACGGAACGATCGCATCGCGCCTGGGAGAAATAGGTCGAGGCGAGGTGGTCAATGGCGGGTTGGTGGACACGGCGGAGAAGGCGGTGGAGGCCGGGCACCGATTCCGGCAAGACGATGTGGACATTTTGTTTCTGCACGTGTCCACCTATGCGCTTTCCTCTACCGTGTTGCCCGTAGTGCGCCGCGCGAAAGTGCCGGTCATCATCTTGAATTTGGCGCCCGGCGACGCTATCGATTATGCATCCTTCAATGCCTTGCGCGACCGCGGCGAGATGACGGGCGAATGGTTGGCTTGGTGCGGATCTTGCGCGGGGCCCGAGG
>PMQB01000551.1 GCA_003169195.1 Bryobacterales bacterium | reverse complement strand
TCGCAGCCGGGCGAGTCATGAACCTCGATGGAGAGAAATCGAAACAGTTGTTTAGCAAAGCGTCTCGATCACGTCATGTTTGGTCAACTTATAATCTGCGAACCGCGTTTTCGCGTTCATTCCGGAAGTCCCCCATTTTCTTTGACTGCTTATCGAAGAGATGCGACGGTGAGCATACTGAGGCTGCTAAGAACGAAAATTAGACTTTCGGCCTAGCGGCTTGCCCCCTTTCTGACAAACGCCACTACGCCCAGACCGACGGCGAGCAGGAGGTATCCGCTCGGTTCAGGGACCGCTGAGAATGCGGTGATGGTTACTGATCCGGACACCTGCTGGCTTGAGAGGTAGTCGGTGAAGGCGTCGAAAGTGGGAGCAAAGGGGCTGACGGAATAAACGTCGTAGTCGAGAGTCAGCGTTCCCGTGACCGTTGTACCGGGGGTTACATCGCTGCCGAAAGCGTATTCGCCGGCGCCGAGAAGGGCGTTGGCGTTGAAGCTTTGTAGGAATGTTGCGTTGGGGGCAACCACTAACAGGTTGCTTTGCAGGCCGAGGAGATCCGTGTAAGAGCCGTCGGCGTCGGCCGGTTGGTCGAAGGTGGTTTGATTGAGGACGGCATAGCCGCTGCCGTCGTTGACAAAGGAGAAGCCAAAGCCGCCGACGCCGCCGATTTCACCTACCACGCTCACTGGTGTAAATGTAATCGTAGCTGCCTGAGACGCGGCCGCCCACGATAATGTCAGAACAACAAATTGAGTTAGTTTTTTCATAAGAGTTTCCTTTGCTTTATGGAAAGAATTTGGGAAGCGTGGTTACGATGGCGACGGGATAGCTCACGCCGTCGCTGAGCACCACCGTTGCACTTGCGCTGATGGTGGCGGTGAACTGAGCAAGACCGCTGCCACAGCCCGAAAAATCCGTGGTTAGTGACCCCGTGAAATTGGGATCTGTTCCGGTCATCACAGCGGGAAAGGGCGTTTGCACGACGGGCGGAGTTGTGCACGCGGGGCCTCCAGTTTGAAGCAGCGTTACGGAATTCACGGTCATGGCGGAGGCGGTGCCGGTCTGGTCAACTATTTGCAGTGTCCAGACGCGCGCGTTGGCCGGTCCAGATTTATTGGTGATCCGCACGGTTGCTG
This sequence comes from Bryobacterales bacterium, assembly GCA_003169195.1. Taxonomy (GTDB): domain Bacteria; phylum Acidobacteriota; class Terriglobia; order Bryobacterales; family Bryobacteraceae; genus Bog-105. The sequence goes on along the minus strand of PMQB01000551.1, from coordinate 8,168 downwards.
AAATACCGCCGGGGCCATTGCCGCCATTGGGCCCGGGCGTATTCTCTAACTGGAGATGCGCGGCGGTTGAGCACGCTGGGGCGGTGGGGTCAACGGCGGGACTAACGATTTGGGCGGTCAATTGATAGCTGGCGCGCACAACACCGTTGGCCACCAGGTTCACGGTGGCGAGGCCACTGCTATTGGTGACGGCGTTGATGGTGGACGGGAATGTGCCTGGGGCGCTTAACTGGATGGTTGCGTTGGGAATAGGAACACCGTTCGTATCCGTAACGGTAAAAGCGACTGGTTCGGGGAAGACGGAGTTTACGGGCGTAGATTGCTCAAAGAGAGTGGGGTATGAGTTGTTGCATGTATAGGTGCCGACGATCGTCCCGCCAGCGCTGATTGTCAGCGATGCAGGAGGGCCGGGCGGCTTGGTTGCGATGGTGATAGGTGAGGTGGAGGGAGGGTTGGGATTGGAGGGAACGCCGGCGATGTTGCCGGTATCGAACGTGAGACCGGACAAGGAGTAAGACAAGCCCTCCCAACCATTGCGCAACCCGATGATGTCATAGATATCGGCTCCCAAGCATTGGGATAGAGTATCCCCGGTTGCATTTGTGCAGGTGAGCAGCTCCATGGCAGAGGAGGAGACCGGCAAAAAATCGCTATGTGGGGAAGATGGGAGCGCCGGGTAAAAGATCCAATAAGCATAATTCGCTGTCACGCTTGGCAGCGAGATGGCCCATGCATCGGAGCTTAAATCGGTGGGGAGGCCCGGGTAAAGGGAACCCGTTACATTAATCACCCAAGCGGAGGGCGCCAACTGCTGCCAAGTCGTGAGTTCGAATTGTTTATATGCGGCAGTAATAGCGGCAGCGGCCTGCGCTGCGGTGATATTCAAGGAGCCGTCATTTATGGCTCCGGCAAGAGTTTCCATGACGTCCCAGTTGTTCAGGGCGGCGGCTTCGTTCGTGGTGTTTTGTGTTGTCGCCATATTTAATTGGTTTTGGAGCGCATTGGCAATGCTCAGCTGGCCGGCGCCGACGCCACCGCCGGCATTTAATGACACACCTGATTGGACATCTGAAACGATGTCGGAAACAATTGAGACTGCCAGAGCAGCCGCATTCGCCCCATCGGTTGTTAATGCTCCATGGTCTTCGTTACCAATTCCCAAACCACCAAAGATCGACCCGACAATTTGGGTCAGCACTTGAGCGGCCAGATAGCCGGCGTTTTGGGTATTAGCGACGTCGGTTGGCAGGTTGAGGGCAGGTATCAGCCTGTTAGCGAGAAAGCTATTTTCCTGGTTGTAGAGAGTGGTGATTGAATTCGCAACGCTGGGTGAGTCGGTTTGTCCCTGACCTTCGAAGTAGCCCACCACGTTTTGAGCGTCGGTCAGTTCCTGATAGAGCTGAGTCTGAACCGCCTGGAAGTCTGCAAGAGAGAAGAACGGCTTCGGAGTTGTTGTTAGATAACTGAGAGTCTCGACCTTGAGGGCCAAGCTAACCAGATTCTGATAGCCGTTGCCGTAAGCGCCGCGGACACCGCCCTGTCCACCGGGGACCACTTCGTTACTGATATAGCCATAGGCGACCGCCTGGCCGTTGATAAAGGCAGGCAAGTAACCATTGCCGTTGGTGAACTGTGTGCTGGCAGGGAGTTGTGGCAGATCGAAACCAGCCGAATAAGTGCCTGTGGCCGGCTGACAGACGTAGCTGTAGCGGACAAGTGTGTGNNTGAGGTTTATGAATGGCGTTGTAGAGATGGGAACCCAATAGGGTGATTTCGTTTGATAAGCATACTCTTGGACTCCGCCGCTGGTGATCAGGAACATGGTGGCAGCCTTGGGATTCAATGGGCTTGTGCCAATTTGCGCCATGCGAAGGCTGGAGTAGACGCCCGGGGATTGATAGGAACCCGCGGCCAAAACGTTGGCGCTTTGTGGTTGCAACACGGAATGTGGCGAATAGAGGTAAGCCTGCACCCCAAATTGGCTTTGCTGCGAGACCCCCGGAGGACCAGCGGGCGAGGCAATGATTTCCGATGTGCCGTTGCCCAAAACATCGCCTAAGGCAAAGGTGGGTTCCATGAGAGACTGGCCGGGGGTGGAGACTCGATCATTGGCGGCAAAGCCGATGGAAGCGCTGACTCGCTGTTGCAGAAAAACGTTGAAATAAGCGCCTTGCCCAAGCACAAGATCGGGCAGGCCATCGCCGTTGACGTCGCCCACCTGGAAGGTAGTGTTGACGAGAGGCGCGGCGAGCAGAGAGTTCGGTCCGCCACCGACAAATGACCATTGGGTGCCTGCCGAGTTTACCTCGAACACAGAAACGTTGGCATAACTTGCGTATGGAATACCGCCGCCGCCGGTTGTGTTCGTGCGAAGATACACCAACTCTTTTCTGCCGGTATTATTGAGATCGACAAACTGAATCATGGGCGTGCTGAAGATGATGCCGTTTTGGGCGGCATTTAGATTCGTGCTTGCTGCTAGTTGCAGTTGCAGTTGCGGCAAGATTGTCCAGACTTGTGCAGCCGCGTTGTATTGCCACACATTAATTCCATAACCGCCTTGACCAGAGGGCGTAAGTTGTATCATTTCGGCTTGGCCGTCGCCATTGACGTCGGCCGCCATTAGGGAGTCGTTCGGGCCGAAGACCGGTGCGCCGGCGGCCATTTTCATCCAGGCCTGGCCGTTTTGTTCCCAGTGCCAAACTTCTACGCCGAAAGGGCCATAGCCCAGTAACTCGTCCTGGCCATCGCCGTCGATATCGGCCAGTGTGATGTTTTGGTAATTGGCAGGTCGGTTCCAACCAACGCCATCGTTCCAGAGCGGGAACTGGAAGCTGCTTTCGACGGCGCAAGTGGGGGTGGGAGTTTGTGCCTGCAATGCTGCAACAACGGATAAAGTCAGCAGCAGAATCGCGGCGCTACGGTTTCGCAAAATGGATGTTCGGGTGTGTCTATTTTTCATATAAGCTTCCTTCCTTGGCTTAAGTTGCGCGTTGCTTGGATTGCTTTGCAGATGAACGTTAGGGTTGAGTCTTCAGCCAACGGTCAAACTCCTTGGTCAAGTAAGAAATAGTTGCCGGAGGAATGCTCCGGTGCTTAGTAGTCGATTTCCCCTGGGCAAATCATGAAGCACGATGGAGAGAAATCAGAAAAAATGTTTGCTTCGTGGTTCCGACTACCGCTGGATGAAAAGCGCCTATGTGGGGAACGATATAATGCTGAGGCATGCCATGAGTGAGGAGTCGCCATCTTTGCCACCTCAAACCATTGCGGGCCTGATGGCGCGATTACGGAATGGCAATGCTGAAGCCGCGAGCGAGTTAGTAGAGCAACTCTATCCGGAGTTGCGTCGAATTGCAGCCGCGAAGCTGGCGCGACAAAGAAACAATCATTCGTGGCAGCCGACACTGCTGGTGCATGAACTCTATCTGGAATTGACCCGCATGAAAGGTCTTCGCCCAGCAGCAGAAGACGGGCAAAACGCGGCTCGTGAGAAAGCTACGTTTTTGGGTCTGGCGGGCATTATGATGCAGCGGCGGCTGATTGAGCATGCGCGACCACTGGCTTACAAAGCGCCAAAGCTTGATTTGGAAGCACTGGGCGATTTGGCTGGGGATAGGGGTGACTATGACAGCGTGCAGTATGTGGAAGACCTTCTGACTCGCCTGGATGCTTTCGACCCCAAGTTGCGGACTGTGTTGGAGTGCAAGGTTTTCATGGGGATGACTCTGTCCGAGATTGGCGCACAACTTGGGTGTTCGGAACGCACTGCCGCATCCTATTGGGCCTTGGCGCGGCGATGGCTGACGAGCGAACTGGAAAGTGGGTGCGCGTCGCTTTCCCTGTCGCGTTCGCCCGACCCAAAGAACTAAAGACCGATGACCCCGCCGGAATGGAAAAAAGTCCAGCAGCTCTATGAGAAGGTAGCCGGTTTGTCTCCGGACGCGGCACGCGCTGTGTTGGAAGAGTCGAATGAAGATCCTGCAGTGAAGCGCGAAGTGGCGATGGTGCTGGATTCGCTGCATCAGATGCTGGAATCTGACGGCCTTGCGCCAGCCTTCGGAAAACGCGGGCCAGACAGTTTTACGCATGCGGACTTCGCGGGTTTGGCTGTGGGCCGCTACGACGTGATCGAAAGAATCGGACATGGAAGCAGCGGGGATGTCTATTCGGGCCGCGACCGCGAACTCGGCCGCGCGGTTGCTCTGAAGTTCATCAAGGGCGAGCACAGTGCTGCCGGTTCGGCGGCGCGGTCTTTTATGCGCGAAGCCCAAGCTGCATCGGCGCTGAATCATCCCAATATTGTGACGGTGCATGAGGTGATCACGTGGGAGGGATCTCCGGTGATCGTGATGGAGTTGGTGGAAGGCGCCGCGCCTCGGACTCTCTGTGGACAAGCTTTACCGGTGGCGAGGGCGATGGGGATTGGCCGGCAGATCTTGCAGGCGCTGGCCTTTGCGCATGCGAAGGGCATTGTCCACCGAGATGTGAAGCCGGAAAATGTGATGGTGCGGCCGGACGGCTACGTTAAATTGCTCGATTTAGGGCTGGCTCGTCAGTCTGCGCTTAGCGCGAGTGTGGGAAACCTATCATCCACCGCGGGTTTGCCGGTAGGAACGCTACGCTACATGTCGCCGGAGCAGTGCCGGGGTGAATCTGCGACAGCCGCCAGCGACGTATTTGCGGCCGGCATCGTCCTGTATGAGATCTTAACCGGCCGGCATCCTTTCTATGCCGATTCGCCGCTTGAGACAGCTCACGCGATTGTCTCTTTGTCAGCGACGCCGCCGTCGAGATTCGTTCCGCAGATTCCGCATCCAGTGGAATCCTTGATTCTCAAAATGCTGGCGAAACAGGCGGCTGAGAGGCCGAGCGCCGAGGACGCCGCTCAACAGTTGGAGGATGCCAAAGCGCCACGCAGACTTTCGTACCGCTTGGCCATTCTTGGAGTTTTCGTGATTGCCGCGGTAGCCGGCGTCATGCTGTTTTGGATGCGGTTGCCACGGCCAGCAGAAAGGCTGGAAGAGTTCAAGCAGTTCACCTATCTCTCTCCCGAGAACCGTCCCACAGCTGCGGCCATATCACCCGACGGCATGACTCTTGCCTTCACCGATTTGGACGGTTCACTGCACCTGCGCGGCTCGGACGGAGCAACAGACCGAATACTCACGCGATTTGACAAGGGACAGATCGACACCATTTCTTGGGTGCCGGCCAAACGCACGCTTGTGCTGAGCGGCCGCGATCTCACCAATGATCCTTTTGCCCATTACCGAGTGTGGACAATCGCTCTAGATGACGGCAGCGCAAAAGAGTTGCCGCTGAAAGGAAAGCGCGCCGCACCTTCGCGCGACGGTTCGAGGATCGCCTACCTGTCCCCGAATGGTGCTGAAATCTGGGTAGGCAACGCTGACGGCACCCAGGCGAGGCGGCTGATTGTGAGCATCGGCAATCTGAAGTTTTTTGCTTGGTCCGCTGACAACGATTTGCTTTATTACTGGACCGTTTCCGACCGCATGGAAGCCCTTCCCCAGCTATGGAAAGGTTGGACAATGTACTCGGTGGACTCAACGAGCGGGCGCACGGTGACCGAACAGCCTTCGGATGTGATGTTCGCGCCACTCGCGCTGTCTGGTGGCCGGTTTCTGTACTATCGGCCCACTGTGGGTTTGTTTGACACTCGTTTGGATAAAGCAACTGGCCGCTTTGCCGGCAAACCTCAACTGCGGGCCTTGGCGGAATCGGAGTTGATCAACGGGCGTTACGTATTTCGGAAGGATCTTACTGCCTCTTCCGATGGACGGCGAATTTCCGCTCTTCTGGCCAGGGATCGCAAACCACACGTGTATGTTGCCGATCTTGTCACTCCCACGAAGCTGACTAACAGTCGTCGCTTAACGCTGGAAGATTCTGCGGATTACACGCACACCTGGACGCCCGATAGCAAAGCCGTCATCGTGGAATCCTCCCGCAGTGGACCGAATGGTATTGGACCGAACCATATGTACGTGCACCCGATCGACCGGAAAAGCGACACGCCGCTGGCGGTTCTGCCGGGGGATCAGATTGTGCCCATGGTGTCGCCCGATGGGCGCTGGGTGCTGTTTCAATCGAGCAGCACCAAAGGATGGAATCTGATGCGCGTGCCGATGGGCGGAGGCACTCCAGAACTGGTTCCCACCGGGGGGCCGATACAGGAGTTCTTTTGCGGGTACAAGGCAAAACGTTGCGTTTTACGTGAGATGCAAGGCGAACAGGCGGTGTTTTTTGATTTGGACCCGGTGAAAGGGAAAGGGCGCGAGTTGACGCGCGTGGTGACCGGCCACCGAGTATTCGAGGATTGGACGGTATCGCCAGACGGCACGATGGTGGCCATGACGAACATTGGCAGTCTGCCCGCCACCGTGCGCATCATTTATTTGGACAAGCCGCCGCTTGAAAAGGAGATTACGTTTGATGGACCTCCGTTTATGGGTGAAGCTTGGTGGACGCCTGACGGCAGCGGCTGGTATGCGGCCGCGCAGGACAATCAGATGCGGCTGCTGGATTGGGCGGGACACAACCGGTTTGTCCATGATTCAGATTGGTGGATGGTGCCATCGTGGGACGGGAAGCATGTGGCCTACATTGATTCCGAGCGCGAGTTGAATGTTTGGATGATTGGCCGCTAGAGGCGCGCGACCTTCAATGAGTAACTCAGACCTCCACACCCAAGATTTGTTCGTTTTACGGAGTGCTCGCCTCCGCCGCCGCAACACTCAGTGCTCGGAGACTGTCCGACTTCCGGCCACGCGCCCAGGAAGTCGCCTTCTAGCAAGTGTGAAACGGCGCGCTATTCTAACGGTTGTACAACTGGCTTGAACGCCCGTGCACAAATCTCCCGCCGCCTTCCTATACGGTCACTCCAAACCGAGTCACAGGCCGACCAAGTTTTTTTCAGCCCCCTAACCCACTCAAAACAAAACCTTTCCCCATTTTCTTCGCCCCTGACCTAAACCGCCACCGCGTTAACTTCATCATAGATAAGCTAGTGTAGTGTCTCAGAAATAGCTTTACAATCAGGAAGCATGGGCGCATACTTGTTTTAAGATGTGGGCTGTGCCGGATGCATTGCCGATCACTGAGGAACAAAAGCGCACTCTAAACGCTTGGATAGCGGCAGGGAATACGCCGCAGAAGGTCGTGTTCCGGTCTCAATTAGTGTTGTTAGCCGCAGAGGGCATAGCCAACAGCAGGATTGCCGAGCAATTAGAGACCAGTCGCCCAACCGTGCTGTTATGGCGCGAGCGATTTGCCGCAGGAGGACCGGATTCATTGGTCGACGATGCGCCGGGTCGGGGGCGAAAACCGGGAATCAGCGCAACGAAGATCAGGCAGATCATTGATGCGACGCTGCAAACCAAGCCGAAAGCGGCCACTCACTGGAGCGCGCGAACGATGGCCGCCGAACAAGGTGTCAGCCCGGCGAGCGTGCAACGGATTTGGGACGCGCACGGCCTAGAGCCGCACCGGACACGAAAGTACAAGCTCTCCACAGACAAACAATTTGTAGAAAAGCTAACCGATGTTGTCGGTTTGTATCTCAATCCTCCCGATAAAGCGTTAGTGATTTGCGTGGATGAAAAGAGCCAAATCCAGGCCTTGGACCGTACCCAGCCAGGGCTGCCCATGAAGAAAGGCAGATGCGGCACAATGACCCACGATTACAAACGTCACGGGACAACCACGCTGTTCGCCGCTTTGAACCTGCTGGACGGCACCGTCATCGGAGAATGCATGCCGCGACATCGGCATCAGGAGTTCCTGCGCTTCTTACGACGACTGGACCGCGAGTTCCCCCGCGAACTGGATCTCCACCTGATTCTCGATAACTACGGCACGCACAAGCACGAGAAGGTCAAGACTTGGCTCGACAAACACCGCCGATTCAAGTTGCACTTCACACCTACCAGTTCCTCGTGGTTGAACCTCGTTGAGCGCTGGTTCGGGAAACTCACCGACAAGCGAATCCGCAGAGGAACTTTCTACAGTGTCGACGACCTCATCCAAGCCATTCAGGAGTACCTGAACGAAAACAATCAAAATCCCAAACCGTTCCTCTGGACCGCTTCGGCTGAACAGATTTTGGAAAAGGTCAATCGTTGTAAAGCTATTTTAGAGACAGTACA
>PMQB01000420.1 GCA_003169195.1 Bryobacterales bacterium | reverse complement strand
GTACCCGGATACGCTTGGCTCGGCAAATGATAGGGCCCGCGAATCTCTCCCTTCGGCACTCCGTCCTGCGGCAGCGAATCCGGTCCCAGCCGGTATTGCGAATTCGGATTCGGTCCCGGTGGCATTGGTTCTTGAAACTTGGGTGCCGCTGCCGGCGTCTGCGCCGGCGCGCTCGCAACGGTCATCATCGAAACGAGGATGCAATAGGTGGTCTTGGCCAACATGGATTTTAAAGCCTCTCGGAATACACTATCGTATGAGCAATAAGAAACCACACAAACGAGCGGAGCGTTAGCGATTGCCCTTCACCCATCCTAGTTTTTGGATTGGACCGCTCATCATCGGATCCATTCTCACCCTTCTCTTTCTGCCGTTTTCGCGCGGACGCCTGCGGGCCATCTACGAAGAGCGCTTTCAGGAATCTCGGCGCGAACGCCTGTTCCTCGGCTCACTTGGATTCTTCGTCACCGTGTTCGTCGTTCGCGGTATCACTATCGCCATCCACAACAACATTGGTCCATTCCACGACGTCTCCATGCACGGCCGGCACATTCACCACATGGTCTGGGGTATTCTCCTGCTCCTCACTGTAGGTTACTGCTGGTTGACCGAAATCGGCACGGGCAGCGCGGACTCCTCGCCCATTGCCGGACGCATTACCGCCATGCTCTATGGAGTGGCGGCTGCCTTGATTCTCGACGAGTTCGCCCTGTGGCTCAACCTGAGTGATGTCTACTGGCAGCGCGAAGGCCGTGAGAGTTACGAAGCCATGGCTCTCTTCGGAAGTTTGCTTGCGGTGGGACTCTTCGGAGGTCCACTTTTGAAAGGTTTAGCAAAGGAAATAAGCCGCCGCAGGACTTACAAAACTTAACTGGCATCGGCCCACACTCTTGCCTAACATGAGAGAGTGATCAACCGTAGAGCATTCCTCATCGGCGGAGTTGGGATTGTAGGTGCATTGCGCGCCATGCCTTCCAATCCTGCGTGCACGTTAACCGCTGAGCAAGAAGAAGGCCCTTATTATGTCGATTACGGCAAGGTCCGCTCAGACATTACAGAAGGCAAGGTCGGGGTGCCACTGCATCTGCGAGTTGCCTTGGTACATGCGAAGAAATGCACACCCCTTGCCAACGCGTCGCTCGATATCTGGCACTGCGACGCCGAGGGTATCTACTCAGGTTTCACTGCAATGAAAGGCGGTGGGTTCGGAGGTCCAGGAGGCCCGCGACGCCCCGGCGGCTCTCCGCCTGGCCCACCTCCTGATGGCTTTGGCCCGCCTCCCGGAATGCCACGCGGTCATCATGTAATGGATTCCACTCGTTTCCTACGCGGTATCCAAGCGACTGACAACAATGGCATGGCTGAGTTTGCCACTATCTATCCAGGCTGGTATGAAGGCCGAGCCATTCATATCCATCTCAAGGTCCACACTGGTGGACACGTGGTTCATACCGGTCAACTCTTTTTTCCAGAAGAAATCACCACACGCATCGCCCAACTCGAACCTTACCGAAAGCACAGCGACACTCACTTAACAACACTTGGGGAAGACCACGTATTTGAGGAGGAACACGGAGCGACCGGAATGACAAATCTCAGTCGGGCGGATAAAAAATCTGATGCCGGGGGATTTGTGGCGACTGTCACTCTGGCCGTTGACCCGGAAGCCACGCCCGAACCTGTGGGAATGCGGGGCCCCGGATTTCCAGGTGAATTCCCAGGCCCGCGCCCGCCCAGATAAGCTTACTTCTCAACCTGCAAGTTGTTCGTTACCTTGAACACATTGGGGATACTGTTGGCACGAATGTTGATGAGATTCTTATCTCCTTCATTCGCCACCACACCCTCCAAAGTCAGGTTGCCGTTCTTAACGATGATGTGGATAGAAGGCAAAGCTCGATATCCATATCGATCGCCAATCTGCGGATCGCCATATATGACTCGAGCCGCAGCTCGGCGAATCTGGTTATCCATGGGTGATAGAGGCAGCACCTCAATTTCATTGTTCACCTGCGTCACGCCTTCAATGTGCTTCACAACGCCCTCTGCGTCGCTCTTCAGGACAGGATTCACAACAGCTCCCAGCAGAGTGACTGTGCTGCCGTCCACCCGAAAAGCCAAGTCATCGAATACCGAGTAATACGGAAGCATCACAAGCTGGTGGCGAACCTCTTGCGCCAATTTACTCATTCCGGCCGGACCGGTAACGAACGCATCGTTATGGTCTTTCTTCTGGCCAGCAAACAACGAAAGCGGCAAAAAGAAAAGCGCCGCAACAGTGGTAGGTCTCAAAAACCTTCGCATCTTAATTTCTCTCCTATTCACTTTGATTCGGAGAATCTGTAGAGGTTACATAGCGGAAGATGCCGTCAGTAGTATTGCGGGGGAATGTCAGATTAACTTTCGGTGAAAGAGTTCCAGCACCAAGCCTTGGCAAAGGTAGGCGAGCGCAGCATCATAGCGGTAGCCCTCATCACGCATGAACGCGTGGGCGCCATTCACTTCCACCCATTGGAAGTTTGCACCCACTTCATCCAAGCGGGCTTTAATGCGGTTGCGGCCTTCCAAAGGCACGTGCGGGTCTTGCCGCCCCCATATATGTAGTAGTTCGCCTTTGATCTCACTGGCTCGCTCCAGCGAGTTATCCTTTTTCCCTTTGCCCAAAGATCCGGAATGGATGTCGGTTGCGTAGAAACAAACAGTAGCCAGCACTTCCGGATTCATGGCAGCGCGAAAGGCTAAGTGCCCTCCCATACAGATACCTACCGTACCTAACTTGCCCGTGCAATCGGACCGCGATTGGAGGTGAGCTACCAAAGCGCGCGCATCCGCGTCATAAGAAGAAAGCTCTTTGGCATACTTATCGGCGTTGCCTTTATCAGCGCCCGCCTGGTCATAAGCGAGGACAACGCCAGGGGCTTCGAGTTCGTGGTAAACCTCGGGAACAGCCACTACATAGCCGTGACCTGCGAGAAACGCCGCCGTGCGCCGGATAGGTCCAGTAATTTGAAAAATCTCCGAGAACAGAACGATCCCGGGATAACGACCCTCCGCCGCCGGGCGAAAGATGCACGTGCGCATCGGGCCGGTGGGCGTCGAAATTTCTTCAACCAAGTCATCTTTGATGATCATGAATTCTTATTGGGCGCGCGGTGCTTCTTCGTACGCAACCAGCCCCTTACCGTTCGAAAGATTCTTCTTCTTGCAGCGCACCACTTGGCCCGGCACGTATTCCCAATTTTCATCGGCCGGCATCTCATCCACAATGATGTAGAAATCGCGGCCCAGATGTTCGGCCCGTACCGAGCGCAGCACGTTCATGCCTTCGCCCATCATGGTCACGTAAATGCTAACTTCCTTTCCGGTAAGGACCGGCGGCACGGGCGCGGCGGCAACAGAACCGGTCGATGGAGGGGCAGGCGGCGGCGGTGCAGGACTCGCGGCGTATACAGGCTCGGGAACAGGAGGTGGCGGTGCCGAAACAACAACCGGCGCTGGCGTATAGGGTCGGGCTTCAACCACCGGTTTGGTCTCGAACGTGGGAGCCGCCGGTTGGCTGTAAGTATTCAGGCTCACCGGTTGCGAGCGCGGTTGACCGACTTCTGCGCGCGAGCGATCCACAAACCAGAAAAGCGTGGTGCCCGCAATCCAAACCAGCGGCGGCAAAACATCCTGGCCGCTAAAGAGCAACGGCCCAATCAGTACCTTTAAAAAATAAGAACAGGTGCAAAGCAGCGCTAGCCCGCAAACCAGCGCAAAGGCGAAGCTCTGTATTCCCGTGCGCGCACCGTCATGACTAAAGGCGAACAACGCTATCAGCAAGGTCAGACCCGACAAGCTTGCCAGCAGGGGGGGTTGCGAATCGTGTAAAACCACCAATCCGGCGATGAGCGCCACCGCCAGAGCGGTTAAATTCACACGTGAAATTTCCATGTTTGTCTCCAAGACAGTCTATTCAATCTACGAAATCCCGTTTCAAGCCCGAGTAGAAGAGACGCATGAATGCGCCGTTTTGGTTTCAAAATGCGATTCTGATAAGCGCATGCCTCAACCTATCTTGATTGCTAAACCCACGCGCATTACGTCGGCGGGCAACAAACCGAAGCTGATTGACGAGTACATTGGGCGCGTGAATTCTGCCACAACGGCTACAAGTGTGGCGCACATGCGCAGCCCCAGCGGCTGGCAGGAACCTGGCCAAACGCCTGAATTTGAGGAATTCACCGTCGTCCTTAAAGGAATGGTGCGTGTGGAATACAACGGTGGCTCGCTGGACGTTCGCGCGGGCCAGGCTGTAATCACACCCAAGGGAGAGTGGATTCGCTACAGTACGCCTGAACCCGAAGGCGCCGAATACATTGCCGTCTGTCTGCCCGCATTCTCAATGGACACAGTTCACAGAGACGAATAGCCGCCTGATATGCTGCGGAAATGAACGTTCCACGGGGTCTCGGTTTCCTTTCAGCGCTGCTGGCCTTTGCGACTTTCGCCGCTGCCCAAGGTTCACTCAAAATCATTGAAAACGGCCTAGGCAGCAAGATTGCCTATGGTCCTGTCGAGGGGCAAACCACGGAGGCTGGCGCAATGGGAGCAATTTTGCGCGGCATTCACCAGCACTATGGCGCACGGCCGCAAGTAGGCAAAATTTTTCAAGTGCGCGGCACCAATTCGGTAGCGGTGTTCTTCACTGTGCCCCGGCAAGGCACTGCACCGCGCGCTGGTTTACTGATCGCCACCGCGATCGCGCCTGGGCATGTGGAGGTCGCGGTGCTTTCCGATGACGGGCCGCGCTTTGGATCAACCATCAATCCTATGTTGAAGACGCTCGTGGGCGTTTGGCATCCGGCCGGCGAGACCCACCCCGCCCCCGCCTCCACCACAACCACCAAAGCATCCGCCGCCCCAGCTGCGACGGGAAAAGCAGCGCCCCTGCACGAAATCACTTTGCGCGACCAATCCGCCTCTGTCTCCCTGCCCGACGGTTGGAAAATCCTGCCGGGCAGTGGCGGCGGCAGTCTTTATGCCGAAGGTCCCAATGGCGAATCGGCCGCGCTGGGCTTCCCGATGCTAGCCGTAAATAACGCTGCCGGCAATCCGCAACTTCTGCACTACCCCTACGGCCGAGATTTGACGAAGACGTTCATTGATCTGACGCAGATCCTGCATCAGAAGCGCGGCAGAGCGCCCGCCACTTTCGAGATTGCGAGTTCGGAACCAGTGCGCGCCCTGGCTCCCCAGCGCTGCACCCACATCTTGGGCCGCGTCGACGAGCAAGATGGCAAAGGCATGAAGGAGATGAATACGGTATTTTGTTCTGGCCAACTCGGGCCCGGCGGAATTTATATGAACATCGGCTATTACACCGTAGCTCCGCTCCAAGTAGCAGACCGCCAACGCGCCACCATGGCGGCGATTCTAGGCAGCTACAACGTCAACATGGCAGTGGTCAATGGCCAAGCCAGCGCGATCGCCAAACCGGCCATCGATGCCATCCACGCCATCGGCAAAGCGGCCGCGGACCGCGCGGCAGTGGAAAGTGCCGCCCATGATCGCTATAACCAGGGCGTAGAACAGCGTTGGGACGAGCAAGCGCGCAACAATCAGCAGTTCAGCAACTACACCCTAGACCAGACCGTGATCGAGGACCGCGAACTCAATGCGCACGGCACACTCTGGAACCAAACGGCCGACTCCCTGGTGCGCAATAACCCCGACCGGTATGGCTACGTAGACAAGCCTAACTTCTGGAAGGGTATTGATTATTAATTTAGGGCGTGGCAAGCTCAGGGGGGAGCGCCGCACCGCTATACTAGTACTTTGGGTCGTTTCGGGCTGCCGTCAGGCGCCAATTGCGTATACCAAAGAGACCCAAGCAGGAGATTCCTTCTTAAGCCATGTTTGATCTGTTTCGCAGCCGCGAGAAAAGTGTGAAGATTTTGTTGGGCGTGATGCTACTTCTGGTGGCCGCGTCCATGTTGATTTACCTGATCCCAGGGGGTTTTGGCGCTGGTTCCGGGGAAGGCACCAACGTGGTGGCCACCATCGGCGACGAAAGGGTGACTGATCAGGACGTGCAACGAAGCTTGGCGCAGGCGCTTCAAGGGCAGGCGAACCTTCCTAAAGGCATCGTCGCCATGTACATTCCGCGCATTGTCGAGCGTTTAGTCGCGCAGAAAGCCATGGCGTACAAGGCTAAAGAAATGGGCTTGACCATTTCAGACAGCGAACTGGGCGACGCCATTGAAAACGGATTTGCCCCGCAGATGGGCGGCACGTTTAATAAAGACAGGTACGAACAAGCCTTGGCACAGCAGGGCGTAACGCCCGCGGCCTTCGAAAAGGAAGAGCGCGAATCCATGTTAGCCGCGCGACTGGAAAACCTGCAACGGCAATCGCTCATTGTGTCCGACGCCGACGCGCGCGCCGAATATCAGCGCAAGAACCTGAAAGTGGGTCTGCAATACGTCGCATTCGACAAAAGTGCTTTCGTCTCAAAAGTGGCCAACAACCCGGCCGCGATCCAGGATTTCTTCAACAAGAACCGCCATCTCTTTAACGTCCCCGAAAAGCGCACCTACGATCTTGTGGTGGGATCGGTCGCCGATTATATTCAGAGCGCGCAAGTACCGGAAGCGCAGTTGCAGAAAGACTATCAAGACGAAATCGATAGCTTTCGGACACCCGAGCGCGTGCGCGTTCGCCATATTCTGATCAAGACACAAGGCAAGCCGAAAGAAGAAGCGCCCATTCTGCGCGCCAAGGCCGAACAGATTCTGAAGCAGTTACAAGGCGGCGCCAACTTTGCCGATTTGGCGAAAAAGTTTTCCGAAGATCCTGGCTCCGCCGAAAAAGGCGGCGAACTGGGTTGGGTCACACACGGGCAGATGGTGCCGAATTTTGAGAAGGCTTGTTTCTCGCTCAAACCCGGCGAGTTGAGCGGCATCGTGGATACCGAATACGGCTATCACATCGTGCAAGTCGAAGAGAAGCAGGATTCGCACACGCAGACCTTTGACGAAGCCCGTCCGCAACTGCTGCTTGAAGCCAAAAAACAAGCGGCCGGAGAAATACTGCGACGCAACATGGATGCGGCCCATGCCGAAGTATTTCGTGCACCCTTACAAGCGGCAACCATTGCCGCCAAGTACGGACTGAAGGACATTAAGCAAGAGAACGTTGCTAATACTGCGCCTATCCCCGAACTGCCGGCCGACGGCGAACTGTCAGCCGCCATCCACACCAGCGCCAAGGGTGCCGTGACTGACGTTTATCCCGATGACAAAGACGGCAAGTCTGGTTTCGCCGTGATCCTGAACATTGCGCCTTCGCACACGGCCGAGTTCAGCGATGTGCAGGGCGAAGTGACCCAGAAGTATGCCGAGAGCGAAGCAGAACGTCTGGCTGGCGCGGCCGCGCAAGAAGCCGCCGCCAGTGCACGCAAAGGCGAGAGCTTAGAAGCCATCGCCAAACGCTACGGCACAACTGTCAAGACAGCTGCTCCGTTTACCATTGATGGCGCGGCCGAGGGCATTGGCTCGGGCACACAATTGGCTGCTGCTTTCAAAGCCAATGTGGGCGACATTGTAGGCCCCGTCTATACCGGCCAAAACCAATTTGTTTGCAAGGTTTCGGAAAAAGTCCCGGCCGACATGAATCAATACGCGGCCAACAAGACGGCGATTGTACAAGGGCTGGAGCAAACCAAATTGCAAGTGCAGCAGCCTCTCTTCATGGATAGCGTTGTGAATGATCTGAAACGGCGCGGCAAAGTGAAAGTCTACGATTCCGTGGTCAATCACTTGATTGAACACTACCAGGGATAAGGATCTTTTTGCTAACGCCGCTTCTGCATTTCATTCGCAGCCTGACCGATCCCCAGCAGTTAATTCAGCTCCTGTCCACGGGGCTGAGTGGCTGGCTTGGTTACGCCGCTCTCTTCCTTATTGTGTTCGCGGAAAGCGGACTGTTGGTCGGCTTCTTTCTACCGGGCGATTCTTTACTGTTCACCGTGGGTGTAGTGGCGGGAGCCGGCAAATTGCCGATCGGCGCAATGATAGCCATGCTGGCATCGGCTTCCATCCTCGGCGACGGATCGGGTTTCTTTTTGGGCAACACCTTGGGTTACGCGCTTTTCAAGAATGGCAAATCGCGCATTTTCCGCCAGGAATATCTCGATCGCACGCACGAGTTCTATGAAAAGCATGGCGGCCAGACCATCATCTATGCCAAGTTCGTGCCGATCATCAGGACGTTTGCCGCGTTCATCGCCGGCGTTGGTAAAATGAACTACGTGCGCTTCCTCACCTACAACATCGTCGGCGCAATTGGTTGGGTGACTTCGATGATTCTGCTGGGTTATTGGTTGGGTAGCGTGCCCATCGTGCAGCGCAATTTCGAGAAATTCGTTCTGGGCATTATCGTAATCTCGCTGATCCCCGCAGCTCTACAGATTTTCAAAGGGTCGAAGAAGACCGCTCCTGTCGTTTGAGACGGATCTAGAAATGCACGCCGCCGCCGCACACCAGCACTTCGCCAGTGACGTAATCCGACAGCGGCGAACAGAAGAATAGCACCGAATTCGCCGCGTCTTCCGGCGTGCCCATTCGGCCCAATGGAATGGAGCGTTCCACCTGTTCTCTCACTTGCGATTGCATGCCAACCTGCACCTCCCGTTCGCCGATGGCAATTTTCGTCTCCGCGTTTTCCATGGGCCGCGTAAGACGTGTGTCAATGATGCCGAACGCCACCGCGTTCACCGTCACGTTGTAGCGGCCCCATTCTTTTGCGATGGTCTTCGTGAGTCCGACGATGGCCGCTTTGCCCGAAGAATAACCGGATTGTCCGGCATTGCCACCCAACCCTGAGATGGACGTGATATTCACCACTTTACGCATCACGATTTTGCCCGCTTCCGCTTCCTTCTTAGCGGTCTCGCGCAGCCAAGGTGCAGCCGCACGCAGCAATCGAAACGGCGCAACCACGTGAATGTCGAGCATGGCTTGGAATTGTTCGTCGGTAGTCTTCTGAATAACGCTGTCCCAGGTGTAGCCCGCGTTGTTGACGATAATGGCAAGGCCGCCAAAATCCTTGATCGCCTGTGCGACAACCGCTTCCGGAAACTTAGGCGCGGTCACGTCACCCGCGATGGTGGAGAGCTTTGCTCCAGGCGCGGCCGCTTCAATGGCTGCCTTCGCCTCGACAAGCGCCGGCTCATCGATATCCGTGAGCAGAACCGACGCGCCCGCTTTGGCCAGTGTCTCTGCGATAGCGCGACCGATACCCCGCCCCGCTCCCGTGACGATGGCTGACTTATTGGCTAATGAGATCTGCACAAGGCCGAGGATATCACTGGAGTCGCAATTGCTGAACGCCTTAGCGCCCGGAGCGCGGCAAGTAAAGTGGGGACTTGCTCCGGTGTCACTCGCGGAAAGCAACCATCACATCGCTATCCAGGTGATCAGAACAACAACATTTGTTCGGCAGGCGGAGCGACCGGCACTATCTCGCTATCCATTTCCCGCGCCAACAATCCCACCTGCGCCCGAATATCCTGCACCAGACAACGCATTTTTTCCGGATATGCGCCACTCAGATACGCGCCCTCGCGAAAGCTCCGCTGATAACGCGCCAGATGCTCAGGATAGTGTTCCTCTAGAAACGGATAGAACACCCGTTGCGCCGTCGGCTGGAGAAACACCACATGCGCACCGAAGCGTTGCGCACCCGCGTCTTTGGCAGCCCGCGCAACAGCCAACAGATTGCTTTCCGAATCGGTAATCAACGGCAAGATCGGACTCGCCATCACACCAACAGAAACACCCGCTTCCGCGAGTTTGGCAACAGCCTTGAGACGCATTTCAGGACTAGGCGCGTATGGCTCCGTCAAACGAGCCAATGCGCGATTCGTGGTGGTAACAGTGACCGTGACCTGCACGCGGTTGTGCTTCGCCAGTGCAAGAAAGAGAGCCACATCACGGCCAACGAGATTCGACTTCGTGGTGAGACAAATAGAAACGCCCCGCAAGCCAGCCATCGCTTCCAGCAAATTCTGCGTGCTGAGAAAACGCCGCTCTGCCGGCTGATACGGATCAGTCGCCGTACCGATGGCGATCATCTGACCCGCCTTGACCGATCTCAATTCTTCTTGAAACTCAGCCGCGTTCCATTCCTTCGCGTAAATCTCGGTCTCGAACGCCGCCGGGTCATGACGTTCGAGAAAATCGTGAGTGTAGCGCGCGTAGCAGTATTTGCAAGCAAACTCGCAGCCGCGATAAGGGTTGATCGTCCAATCAAAAGGCACACGCTCCGATTGGCAACGATTCAGCCATTTACGCGTCGCTAAGTTTCTGTATTCAACGCGACGCTTTTCGATGAGCACGCTGCTTTCCGCAGCCATGCGAGCAATTCCGACTAGACGAACGAGATCGTTCGGACGACCGGAAGCACGGGAAAAGGCAGCCTGTGGCACCTGGAACGAACCCTCCAGGCATAGTTTCGCCTTTTATTCGCTATCTGTCAAGAGAGAAGGGGCGGACCCCTAAAACTACGAGGCGAGCAGGCTAATAACGCCTTTTTGCCGGAGGCCGTTGAGGGCCAATCCATGTCTGCCTCGCACACCTGTCTTCTCGAAGATATGCTTCAAGTGAATTTTCACAGTCCCGGGGCGAATACCCAATTCCTGGGCGATTTCCCGGTTCTTGAAGCCCTGTTCAACAAGCTCCATCACTTGATGTTCGCGCGGCGTCAGGTCGGTCCGGACCTGCGCGTCCATGGTCGATGCTTCGCGGAAAACGGAATCTTGCATCCAACTGCGGCCTTGTGAAACGGCCCGCAGACAGGCTAATACCGTGGCGATGTCCGCCGATTTTCGAATGATGCCTTTTGCGCCGGATTGGAGGAACCGGAGAGCTTCAGCCTCTGTTACGGACATACCCCAAACCACAACTGCTGGAACGGTGGAGCGGTTTTGCCCATGTTCGGCCGGCAACTGATTGAGAGCATCCAGCACCGTCTTGGCGCCTAAGCCTTTGTCAATCACCAGCACATCTGTTTTATCCGCGCCCGAACTGAGCATCCACTCAGCGGGCGATGCGTGGGCGGAACCAAAAGCCAGATCGTCCGTAGATTCCAGCAAGTGCTGTAAGCCGTGAACGGTGAGCGGTTGGGTCTCGCAAATGGAAACGATTTTCTTAGTCTTACTTAGATCTAGGTTCATACATCTGCCTACGCTCTCCTTATCGGCAGGATTGTCTCTTCACTTGAGTGCTAGGCGGAATAGAATACTCTCTTTTTCCAACTATTTCAGCGTGATAGCCGATTTTTTGTACCGAAAAGGCACGAAAATGGCCCTTCTGCCTTCAAATCGCTAGCATGGGATGACGAACCATGAGAATTTTCTGTATCGTGATGATGGCAATTCCCTCTGCAGCTATTGCCCAGCAAGCTCCAGCCGGGCGTCCCCCAGAGGCCATTTTGAGCGATTATGTGAGGGCCGTCGGTGGCCAAGAGGCAGTCGACCGCCTCACCACCCGCGAGATCGAAGTGGACGTCCGCCATGCCAAGGATCTGACCCTTTACTGGGAGAAGCCCGACAAAGTGTTATCGGTGAGCAAGAAGGAACGCACCGGCTACGATGGCGCACACGCCTGGACCCTCTCGTCCAAGAGCAAGGTGAAAAAGCTGGTGCGCGGCTCCGAGTTACCCCTCGAAATGGAGGCGAATCCGCTCCGCTACGTGCACATCAAAGAGTTCTACTCTGAGTTAGACCCAGCGCCTGCAGAAGAAATCGACGGAGAAAAGATGGAGGTGATTTTGGCGCCAAACAATTTAGCCGCGACGAAACTCTATTTCGACGCCGCCACTCACCTCTTGCGCCGCGTGGAAGAGAAGGGTGAGATCTCCGCTTACTTCATGAACACGGTCGACTATCTCGACTATCGCGAGCTGGACGGCGTGAAGATGCCCTATCACATCATTCATACAACCACCGAACCCCAAGGACGCGGCGAGGATTTGCGGATCAAAGAGATTACCCACAACGTCAAGTTACAGCCCGAAATGTTCAGTAAGCCGATGCCCGGTCAGGTGGTATTGGGAGGGAAGCGCTAGCGCCCAGCCAGTCTCACATCGCCGACAAACCTTCGGGCTACACAAACTCGGTCTTGTATTTCGGAGCCAGTGCTTGCGCCTTCGCTTTGAACGACTCCGCTGTAGCTGCGTCTGGTTTTGGAGCCGCCATGGTTCTAGTTGACACCTCGACTCCGAGTTCCCTGAACATCCCCTCCTGCCCCGCGGGCGAACATATGCATAACAGACGCGCCGGCTGCGCAGAGTTGTTCCGGAATTGATGCGGTGCATTGGCGGGAATCTGAATCACCTGCCCCGTTCTCACAGTCACCTTCTGGCCGCGAAACGTTGCTTCAATTTCGCCTTCCAGCACGGTAAAAGACTCTTCAAAATCGTGCCGGTGTGGAGGTGGGCCACCACCTGGCGGCACGTACATATCGATGAGCGAATAGCGCCCCGCCGTGTCGTCGCTACTCACCAGAATTGTGTATGTGTTTCCGACCAAACTGAGATGGACGGCCGNNGCTATGGTAAGCAGCACAACCCGCCAGCGGTGAAGCCGGTCCCATTGGTTCCGAAATGTCTTCCAATCGGCCGGTGGCGCGGTCTTTTCCCAAGAGGCAATACGATTGTTGATCGGCACCAAAGCAGTGATCGAATACACGATCGCCAACGCCCACAAAAGGGCCGCCGTCACAATCCAGATCGGCAAACGGCCGGATTGGTGCCACTGCAGGAAGACCTCAGCTAAAGTAAGCAACAACACAAGACCATACCAAAACGGCATGAATCTCCCCAACACACGAGCAAGGGCGCTTGCCACCGGCAGATGAACGTTATCGGGGAGCCGATTAAGAGTTGGGTGAACAAACGCCGCAACCCCCAGTTCACTCCCAATCATTAAACCCGCGACAATGATCGCAACAACATTCAGGACTTCCATCAGGCGGCCTTCCTTTTGAAAAGAAACACCGCAACAATCGCCATATAGAGCGCTGTTCCCCAGTGAATAAAGATGGGCGGCGCAAAACCAAGATGGCTCAGAATGACCAGCCCATCGCCGATAGGGATGAAAATGGCAAGGGCGAAGAGGATTGCAGTGGTGCGCCGGTCTCCCCTCCAGAGGAACGTCAGGATCACCAGGCCCGAAAAGATGTCGCGAATTCCCTTGACCCACATAAAAGGAAAGGCGGCGGGGTCATGAATCGGAATGCCGTAGGCAGTGGAGGCACCAACCGGGTTGAGGATGAAGTTGATGCCGATCCCGATGATCGCTACCGGTATCACGAAAGTGCACCAGAAGAGCAGCGAATTCCTTCTCAAAGTCGAACGATCTAAGCCTGTTGTCGTGTCCATTGATTTTTTCCTCGTCATTCAAATATTGCGATACTAGAAAAGCTAGCAACACTATATCAGATTCCAGGCGTTCGGAAAAGTTTCATAGTTCTAGCAGCGCTATAATTTCTATCAATGGCACAAACTCTGGCAGCTAACCGAATTGCGGAACGAAAACTGCGTGACAAGCAGGCCCGCCGGGCACAAATCATCGCCGCCGCACGACGAATCGCGGAGCGGGAAGGGTGGGCCAGCGTAACCGTTCGGCGGCTATCCGATGAAATTTCATACAGCCAGCCGGTTTTGTACTCTCATTTTGAAAGCCGCGAAGGAATTCTTGCCGCGGTTGCCATCGAGGGCTTCCAGGAGATCGGCCTGGCTTTGGAGAAGGCGCGGCAACGGGCAAAGGGTGGAAAAACCTTCGAATCGGTCGCCGCCGCATATTTGGAGTTCGCCGCGTCTTCCCCGGCACTGTACGAAGTGATGTTCTCGCTTAGCCTGAACGTACCATTCGCGAACGCGTCGACTCCGCCGGAAATGCGATTTGCGTTTGCCCAACTCCTGGAGTTGTTT
>PMQB01000086.1 GCA_003169195.1 Bryobacterales bacterium | reverse complement strand
CGGAGGGGACGGAGAGCTATGGAACCATATCGATTTTCAATGCTTGGGAACGTCGGTTTGGCGAATCCTGGGTTCATAAATGCGTATTTTTAGAAATTCCACCGTGAATCGCTGCCAACGTCGCCCTCGCTTTGTATAGAAAAGTGTGTTCGGAGCGTCCTGAATTGCGATAGATGTGGTAATGAAACCATTCAGGGAGCCGAAAGGCGTCCGGTACCATAGCTCTCCGTCGCCTAAGTCTCCCAAAAACCGCCTCGCATCACTCGTTGTCTTGCACGGCTACACCACAAGTGTGTCAAAAATTACCCGCGCTACCACTCTCCGGTTCTTGCCGTGACCTGCAACACGGTATTACCTGGCAAAAACTGGCCAGCCGTTTTTCCTTGACTCAACTATTCCCAGGGGAGTACAAAAGTTTAAGTTACATCTCGCTGCTACAACGATCTAATTAGTATTCGCTATCCGCGAACCAAGGGGGAATTTCTAAGTCCATGAAGACGCTTTCACGTTCTATCTCGTTCTTTTTCTTGGCCTGCCTGCTTGCCATTAACGCCTTCGCCCAATTCCGAGCTGGCATCCAAGGCACCGTAACCGACTCCGCCGGCGCTCTCATCCCTGGCGCAACCGTTACCCTCACCAGTTTGGAAACCAATGTTCAACGCGTGGCTACCACCAGCAACGTTGGCGTATACGATATTCCCGGCCTTGCCCCAGGCCGCTATTCGCTCTCAGTCGAAAAACCGGGATTTTCCAAAAAAGTCTTGAATGATCTCAACCTGATCGCCGAACAGACACAATCCTTTAACGTTGCTCTCGAAATCGGCCAGGTCTCCACTGTGGTGAATGTCGATTCCTCAGTCGCCCAAGTCATCGATACCGAAACCGCCATGATCGGTGGTTCCATCACCGACAAACAAATTCAAGATTTGCCCTCCGCCGGTCGCGACCCGTTCCAACTGGTTCGCCTTGCTCCCGGCATCTTCGGCGACGGCGCGCAAAGTGCCGGTGGCGGCACCGCTTCGCTCCCCGGCTCTAATATTGGTGGACCCGGCGCCACCGACAGCATTTTCAAAGTCGAAAACGGCGTGCAGATCGTCGGCAACGGCGGTCGCCAGAATTCCAACGACATTCAAATCGATGGTGTCGGCGTCAACAGCGCCGCTTGGGGCGGAGCGGCTGTCATCACGCCCAATGAAGAATCAGTAAAAGAAGTGCGCGTCATTGCCAACAGTTACGACGCCCAATACGGCCGTACCAGCGGTCCGCAGATTCTAGTCGTTTCGCAAAATGGCACTAACGATTATCACGGCAGCGCCGTTTTCAAATGGCACCGCCCCGGCCTCGACGCCTACAACCGCTGGGACGGCATCGGCACTCCCAGTCCTGTGCAGCGCGACAACAATCGCTTCAACCAATACGCCGGCAGCGTGGGCGGTCCCATTGTAAAGAACAAACTGTTTGCTTTCTTCTCTTACGAAGCGCAGCGCAACAAGTCGAACAGCGTCGGCACGGCTTGGTATGAAACTTCGCAATTTCTGCAAAACGCCGGCCCGAAGGGCAGCATTGCCCGCACCATTCTCTCTTATCCTGGCGAAGGTCCGGCACCCGGCACACTCGTCCAAGTGACTTGCGCACAAGCCGGCCTCTCCTCAACTCAATGCCAAAACACCGGCAATGGTCTCGATCTGGGTTCTCCTCTCAAGAACGTTGCCTTGGGTGTGCAAGATCCCACATATGGCGCAGTCGCCACCCCTTATGGAATTGGTGGAGGTTTTGACGGCGTCGCCGATGTGCAAGAACTGCAGACCCAAAGTCCAAACACCGCCGCCAGTGTGCAATATAACGGCCGCGTCGATTACCAAGCCACTGATAAAGACCGCATCGCCTTCAGCGCTTACTTCACGCCCACCACGTCCGAGTTCTACAACGGCGCGCAACGCTCCGCCAACGATTGGCACCACAGCGGCCTTGCCCAGTCATGGACCGGAATCTACACCCGCACCATCTCGCCTACCATGATTAACGAAGCGCGCTTCGGTGCCAGCGGTTGGCGTTACAACGAAGAAACTTCCAATCCACAAGAACCCTTCGGTTTACCGCCCATCGGTATTAACGGCATGGGCAACGTCAACGTGCAGGGGTACGATCCACCGGCCCCCGGCATCTTCGATCAAATCACCTATAACGGCCGCGATACCCTCACCAAGGTTTACAACAGTCACACCATTAAATTTGGCGCCGATATTTCCCGCGCCCAATTCTTGGACGCTGCCCCCTGGGCCGGCGTGCCTAGTTATAACTTTTACAACATGTGGGATTTTGCGAACGATGCACCCTATGTAGAGAACGGCACCAACTTCAATCCCGTCACCGGCGTACCCACTATTGCCGAAAAGAATCTGCGCTTTGGTACCTATGCCGGCTTCGTCCAGGATGACTGGAAGGTGCGAAAAGACTTGACCGTGAATCTAGGCATGCGCTGGGAATATTTCTCCCCTTTGACTGAAACACACGGCAACATCAGCAACCCCATTCTGGGTCAAGGCCCCGACCCACTGGCCGGCGTTACCTTGCATGTCGGCGGTGATCTGTTCGCCACCAGCCACAACAACTGGGGACCGCAACTTGGCTTCGCCTACAACCCCACCAGCAAACTCGTGTTTCGCGGCGGCTTTGGCATCGGCGACAACTTGGAACAGCTAGCCATCACCTCCAACGGCCGCTTCAATCCGCCTCTTACCGTCAACCTCACGCTGTTCGGGCCCAACATTCTCTACGCCCTCAGTTCCAGTCCCAAAAACCTAAGCGGCTATCCTTCCAATCCCGCAGCTATCCAAACTTTCAGCCCAACCACCGGACTGCCCATCACTGGCGCACCTTCTAACCTGACGGGCTTCCCCAACTTCATGCCTACCAGCGTGACTTACCGTTACTCATTTGAAGCGCAATATGATCTGGGTCATAATTGGATGGCCTCGCTCGGCTATCAAGGAAGTAAAAGCAACCACCTCACCCGCCAGAGTGAGGCGAATTGGGTTTACTACCCATACAAAAACCCAAACCTCGCGAGCTTGGACATTTACTCCAACGACGCCAACGCCCACTCCAACGCCTTGCTAGCCGAGGCCCAGCACCATTTCTCGAAGAGTTTCGAAGTCGATTTCCAATATCGCTTCGCCCGCAGTGTTGATCAGGGATCGCAGGATTACAACGAAGATCCCTATCCCTGGAACTACAAATACACAACCGGCCCCGCCGATTTCGATGTCGCCCACAACGTTAAATTGTGGGGCTTGTGGACGCCTACCCTCTTCCATGGCAACAACAAAATGCTCGACAAAGTCATTGGTGGCTGGACACTCAGTGGCATTGTCAACTTTCATACCGGCTTTCCCTGGACGCCCCAATATTGCGGCGTGGGCAACTACGTAAATCCAAGTGGAGCGCAGCTGTACCAAAGCGACCAGTTCCCCGGCTGCATCCTCCCCCAGACTTACTCAGGTGCCGGCGGGACTAACTACAGCAACTCCACCTTCCTCGGAGCGGGCAATTTCTCCAATGGCTCACTTTCTTATTTCACTGCTCCCACACTCAACCCGAACGGTTTGATCTTCGCGCCCCCTGGTGCGAATATTCACCGCAACATGTTCCGCGGCCCAGGCTTCTTGGGCGACGATTTTACTCTTGCCAAGGCGTTTGGTTTGCCCAGGATGAGAATTCTGGGTGAAGGCGCCAAACTAAACTTACAGGCGAATTTCTATAACTTGTTCAATAAACTCAATCTGACCAACATCAATAACACCATCGGCAATTACGCCTCCAACGGCTCTATCGCGAACGGGAATGCCACGTTCGGTTTGGCCCAGAGCGCCTTTGCCGGTCGCACTGTCGAATTGCAAGCGCNNGGTGGGGCAGGCGCTTTCGTCTGCCCTTCCTCTCGCTTTTCACAGTTCTGCTCCAGGCCCAGTCGTCCTTCCCCGCCCTCGCCAAACAAGCCTCCGAAGCCCGCGACGCCAACCACCTCGACCAAGCCGCTAATCTCTATCAAAAAGCGCTTGCCCTCCGCCCCGCTTGGGCCGAAGGTTGGTTTTCCCTCGGCACCATCCAATACGATCAAAATAACTATCAATCCGCAGACATGTCCTTCAGCCGCGCCGTGCAGGCTGACCCTAAAGTGGGCACACCCCAAGTCATGTTAGGCCTCTGCGAATTTGAACTCGGCCACGACGAATCAGCCCTCGCTCACTTACAAAACGGCCTCCGCCTCGGCATTGCCGACAATCCCCAACTCCGCAACGTCGCCCTCTTTCACGAAGCCGTTCTCCAACAGCGCACCGGCAAATTCGAAGCCGCTCTCCAGACGTTTTATCCTTTGTGCTCCGCCGGCGTGCAATCCGATCAACTCATCACAGCCATCAGCCTCGCCGCCTTGCACCTCCGCGCTTCAGACTCATCTGTTCCCTCCGTCGGCCATGCCGAATGCCTAGCCGCCCAAAAGCAATTCGAGCAAGCCCGGACCGACTACCGCGCTCTGGTGCAGCGTCATCCAAACTTCCCCAATATCCACTACGCCTTCGGCCGTTTTCTTCTGCTCATCGTCCACGATCCCGCAGCCGCCATTGCCCAGTTCGAAGAAGAAATCAAGAATCAACCCTCCAACCCGCTCGCCCGCCTGCAAATTGCCGCCGCCGAATATCAAGTGGATTCCCCCGCTGGCCTGCCGTATGCCGAAGCCGCCGTCAAGCTAGATCCGAACATACCCCTCGGTCATTACTTACTCGGCCTCTTACTGGAAGATACCGGCCAAGATAACCGCGCTATTCCTGAACTCGAACTCGCCCGTAAGTCATTTCCCACCGAGTCCGGCATTTACTACGCGCTCGGCAAAGCCTACGCCCACGCCGGCCGCACGCAAGATGCTGCCCAGGCCCGCGCCGTATTTAAACGCCTCAAAGATCAGCCAGGTCCATCGCTGCTTCCTGCGCGCTAGTATCGTAATCTCATGCCGCGCGTCTTTCTCATTGACACCGATACCGCTTCCGATGACGCCGTTGCCCTCATCATGGCGCTCAAAGCACCAGACGTCCACGTGGCCGCCATCACCGTGGTCGCCGGCAATGTCGGCGTCGATCAAGCCTGCCGCAACGCCCTCTACACCGCCGAACTTTGCGGATCGAACGTCCCCGTCTTTAGTGGCGCTCAGTCTCCCTTAAGCCGTCCCCTCGAAGACGCCAGTTGGTTTCACGGGCTCGACGGCATGGGCGATCATGGCTACCCTCTCCCCAAACGTTCCGTGGAACCCCTGCACGCTTCCGATGCAATCATTCAGACGGCCGAAGCCAATCCCGGCCTGACCATGGTCACCCTCGGTCCGCTAACCAATCTCGCTCTGGCCCTCCAGCGTAAACCGGATTTGGGAAATCTGGTCGGCCGCTGCGTCGTCATGGGTGGTGCCCCGTGCTGCGAGGGAAATGTGACCCCCGCTGCCGAGTTCAACATCTGGTGCGATCCCGAAGCCGCTCATATCGTGATGCGTGGCGGATTACCTCTTGAACTCGTCGGCTGGCAACTCTGTCGTGGTACGGCCGCGCTCGACCTCACCGACATCGAACAAGTAAAGGCTCTAGGCACTCGCTTAGGTCACTTCGCCATTGAGTGCAACAGCACCGCCCAAAAAGCCTATCTTGAACAGACCGGCGAACATGGCATTTCGCTGCCCGATCCAGTCGCCATGGCCATCGCCCTTAACCCTGACGTTTGTACCGGTTCAAGTACCCACCACGTAGACGTGGAAACCCGGTGTACCCTCACCCGCGGGATGACCATAGTCGACCGCCTCGGCGTTTCTGCTAATCCCCGTAATCGGTTGATTTGGAAAGATTTGATCCAACGCCCGCCGAACGTCAAGGTCTGTTGGACGCTGGACGTTCCCGGCTGGAAAAAGATCCTGTACCAAGCACTTTCCCAATAGGAGTATCTGCATACGTTGGTACTATTTGCACGGTCGACCGTGTAAATTCTGACGTAGCAGAAGCTGGGTTTAGGTGACAATACGGTTGTTATAGGGTAGATTATAGAAAGTAGCTGCGAAAGGGTCTGTTGCGAGATCGATCACGTTAGATTAATCGAGTCTCAACAGGTCTTAGCAGTGATTTTGGGTCGTAAATAATGTTCCGGGGCATGGAGGCCCCTTTCTTGAAGAGACTTTCTTCCCTTCTTTTCTTATCGGCGTTGAGTTTCGTGTCTTCGGCGTCTGCTGGCGTGATCTGGACAGATGGTCTGACTACACCTGCTCTCGTTGCGGGTGGCAATCAATATGCGGTTACTGCGGGAACCACTCTGGGCAACCTCACTGTGTCCCAAGCGAACGTTGACTATCTTGTGACTCCCGATTACACGGGTTCTCTTTGCGGGGGCCTGACTGCATGTATTGACTTAGACGGCACACCTGGTATCGGTGGTGTAACGAGTTCAGTGAACTTCGCTACGCCTGGTACGTATGTCCTGAGCTTCTATCTTTTCTCCGCTCAGCGTGGTACAACTGCCTCAACAACCGTTGCTTTCGGTGGTCTGGTTCCGGCCGTCACCTATACAGATGGTGCGGCGGTGAACGGTACGCCAAACGGTTTGGTTACTGAAACCTTCAACGTAGCTTCTACAGGTTCTTATACGCTTAGCTTCACCAGCCTCACTGGCGGCAACAGCGGCAGCGCCGGTGACCTCGTTGGTGGTATTTCGATCGCCGCCCCAAACGCTGTTCCTGAGCCTTCCACGATGTTGCTCTTGAGCCTGCCTTTACTGGTTTTCGGTTCCAAGGCATTTCGCCGTTCGCGCAGCTAGTTTTCTGGACTAATTTAGTTTTGTAGGAGAACAGGTACGATGAAAATCGTACCTGTTTCTTTTTTGGAGCCTAGGCCGAAAAGCATGAAGATTTTACACTATCTCAAGCCGATCTAAGTTATACTAAGGAAACCCAGATCGCACTTCGATTTATCCGACCAGCAGCGTTTAGACTGTTGGCGCAAACCAGAGTCTGGGAACTTTGCAGTTCATTCGGGTCTAGGAGCCCATTTTTTTGAAGAGACTTTCTTCGCTTTTGGTCTTTCTCACTTGCAGCTTATCCGCTGCAACCACTCATCCGGCGATCGCCGCAAAAGCCCCAGAACCTTCCACATTTCTCTTGATGAGCTTACCTTTGCTCGCATTTGGCGCCCGCGCTTTGCGGCGTACCAGCAAAGACTAAGCAACGCCCAAAACAAAGATCTATAGACTCAGCACTGGACAATGTGACTGCCGGATAATGGAGTAGCTCTGCGTCCGCAGACGTCCGCTCGCCTTGCTGGCGACCTCTTCGTCGTGATCGCGCCCTATGACCAACAACTTCGCCCCAATGCGTTCCGCGAAGCCACAGATGGTCTGCGCCACGTCTCCCGACTGTACGCAAGAGACGATACGGCCCGCCGCAAAGCTCAAATTATTCTTGGCCAGTTCGCTGGAAACCAGTTCTTCTAATTGAGGTTGAAGATCTGCAGAGTTTGCCGTACCGTCCTGCCCTGTTGCCGGAGTGACGTGAAGTACCCCCAACTTTGCTCCGAAATCCGTGGCGAGCTGGGCGGCTGATAAAAGCGTTTGCGCACTGATCGTCTTCATATCGATGGCGCAAGCGATGGTAGGAAACTCCTCTTTCGCATCATGGATATGCTTTTCCATGTGGACCCCGGTAAGAACAGCCGCTGGTAGATCATCAAGCACCTTCGCGGTAACGGAGCCGATCAAAAACCGTCGGAAGATGCCGTACCCGTGAGTCGGCATGATGACAAGATTCGCCTCTTCAGCTTTGGCAATCTCCACAATTTGCATTTCCGGAATGCCTTCGTAAACCAGACGGCGCACCGGCAAACCAGCCAGTTCGCGGGCGGCGAATTCTTCCAGCAATTTAGTCTTCTCGGCAATCAGCCACTGTGGCACGGCAATTGCTGCCGGCGGCGCCATGCCGATCTCCGGCGTAATGAACACTGGGTTGATGACATGCAAAAGAGTGATTTCGGAACCATACTTCTCGGCCAGCGCCTTTGCGTACAGCGTCATTCCCAGGCAACGCTCTGAGAAATCGATCGGCAACAGTATCCGGGAAAACTTGACCATGGTATGACTCCTAATCTGATGGGGTTCGTGCAATTAACCTACCAAAGCCGAATGAGCCAGTAGAGCAGCAGGAACCTTAACACCGTGCGTGATCCAGCGCAGCGGAATGTGCTTTAGAGCGCAGAGGAACGACGACATATGGCCACTGCCCCCGTAAGGCGTCTGCGGCGAATTGGGGGTTGGCGTGCATATGAACCTTATGCCGAAAGGAGAACAACGATGCGGCTTGGCGAAATTTGTACGCGGAATGTAGTGACCGTGGAAAGAGGTACGCCGGTTGATGAAACGGCGCGCTTGATGCGTTCGCAGCATGTCGGCGACGTCATCGTAGTGGACCACAGCGCCCGCGGCGCGATTCCTGTGGGGATTGTGACTGATCGCGACATTGTGATTCAAATCATTGCGGCCGGCTTGGATCCTTCTCGCCTTACTGCAGGCGACGTCATGGCGCTCGACTTGGTGACGGCAGCGGAAGATCAGAGCGCCTTTGAAACTGTTGCGCAGATGCAACGGAACGGTGTGCGTCGTTTGCCCGTCGTCGACAAGATGGGTTGTCTGGCAGGAGTCATTACTGGTGATGATTTGCTGGAACTGTTTGCCATGCAGCTGTCGAGTTTGTCGAAAGTGTCCTCCAGTGAACGCAAACAGGAATTACAAGCGCACGCATAGCAATGTTGCGCGCTTTTTAGTTTTGGCTCTTTGTCTTGTCTTCCCTGAAAGACAACAAGGACTAAGCCCGGCAGCCGCCATCGAAGGTGTCGCAAGCACGGATGGCGGTGCCCCTTTGCCGGGTGTGAGAATCGCATTGGATAGTTTAACCAGACCGCTGCACTTGGAAGCGCAAACGAATATGACCGGGCATTACACGATTGACAACGTGCCTCCCGGGGCCTATTCTCTTTCTGCGGAAGCGAAAGGTTTCGGCTGCACCATCGTGCCGAAAGTTGTCATTGAAGGCGGCAAACGCCTGAAACAGGACTTCGAATTTCTGCACAGCCGCGGGAAGTTGGGCTGTCCCACCGTTTCCAAAACCAGCGCGTAGGAACATAGGGGGAGTGGCCCTATTATTAAATGCGCGCGATCTGAGCAAGTCCTATGGTTCCGATCCGCTGTTCCGCAATCTGACATTGAACATATCCGAAGGCGAAAGGATTGGTGTCATCGGGCCCAATGGTTCCGGCAAGTCAACATTGCTCGAACTGCTGGCAGGTCGGAAACAACCCGACAGCGGCGAAGTAGCGCTTCGCAAGAATACGCGATTGGCGTACGTCGAGCAAGATTCGCGCTTTCCTCCAAAGGAGACCGTGCGTGAAGTGATCCGGCGTGCGTTGGAACGCGGCGGCGTTTCGGAAGAAGAGAAAGATAGCCGGGAGGCCGAGACGCTGGGTCGCGCTGGCTTTGCCGATTTGGATGTGGAAGCCGCTGCCCTCTCCGGAGGATGGCGCAAGCGCTTGGCGTTGGCCGAAGCGTTGGTGGCTGATCCCGATATTCTGTTCCTTGACGAGCCGACCAATCATCTGGATTTGGCCGGCATTCAATGGCTGGAAAAGTTATTGCAGGGCGCACGCTTTGCTTGCCTTGTGGTGAGCCACGATCGCTACTTCTTAGAGAACGTGGCCACCGATGTGGCCGAGATTAACAAAACGTATCCGGATGGCATCTTGCGCGTCCGTGGCAATTACAGCACGTTTCTGGAGAAGAAGGGCGATTTCCTGGCGGCGCAAGCCAAGCGCCAAGATGTGTTGGAAAACCGCGTAAAGATTGAAATGGAATGGCTGCGGCGCGGCCCAAAAGCGCGTGCAACAAAAGCCAAAGCCCGAATTGATAACGCGCATGCGCTGATCGGCGAATTGGCCGATTTGAATAACCGGTCGCGTACCGCGACGGCCGATATCGATTTCCAGGCTTCCGAACGCAAAACAAAGCGCTTGATCGAAGTGATCGGCCTGCGCTATGCTTTTGACGAGAGACTGTTGTTCGACGGCCTGCAGTTCGTGCTAACGGCAGGTACGCGCATCGGCTTAGTGGGACCGAACGGCAGCGGCAAGACGACGCTGCTGCGTCTGCTGCGGGGCGAACTGAAGCCATTGAGCGGCGAAATCAAACAAGCCAACGCGTTGAAGGTTGTTTATTTCGATCAGAATCGTCCACTCAATCCCGACCTTACGCTGCGACAGGCGTTAGCAGGTGGCGGAGATTCGGTCATCTACCGCGAACGCGTCATCCATGTGGCGTCTTGGGCCTCGCGTTTTTTGTTCGCGAACGAACAACTCAATCAGCCGGTGAGCCGCTTATCGGGTGGCGAACGCGCGCGCGTGCTGATTGCCAATCTGATGCTGGAATCAGCCGATGTTTTGCTGTTGGATGAGCCCACCAACGATCTGGATATTCCCACGCTGGAAATATTGGAAGAGAGCTTAGTGGAGTTTCCCGGTTCGCTAGTGCTGGTTACACACGATCGCTATCTGCTTGATCGTGTTTCCACAACCGTCGTTGGACTCGACGGCGAAGGCAAAGCAGAATTATTCGCCGACTATTCGCAGTGGCAGGCTTGGGTGGACAAGAAAGGCAGTAAGGCAAAGTCATCCACCAATACACCGAAAGGAAGTGCCGAGGCAAAGCAGCCCAAAAAGCTGTCATATCTGGAAAACCGTGAATGGGAAGGGATGGAAGCGCGCATCGCTGACGTGGAACAAGGCGTGGCGCATTGGCGTGCGCAGTTGGAAGAGCAAGATGTTTTGCGTGATCCAAAGCGGCTGGCGGAGTGCTTCAGCAAAATGGAAAGCGCGCAAAGCGATTTGGAATCGCTCTACGCGCGTTGGATGGAACTACAAGAGAAAATCGGTTAGGCCTTCGCGGCTTTGGCCAAAGGTGCTGCGGTCAAGTCTTTAATTTCCGTCACCGGGCCATTCTTCGTGACAGAAGCAATGCCCTTCTCCATAGCGGCTTTCGTGGTGTAAGTTTCACTCTTGCCGATAATCTGCTTATTCGCGGCATGCAGATCGAAGTAAAACTGCCCGTTGTGAGCGGTTTTGCGTTCGAACTGGGCCTCGATTTGCGAATTTTTCTGGACGGACTCAATGCCGTTCAGAGCCCCGCTTTTTTCCTTGTACATTTGGCTGGTGAGAATGATCTCGTTATTACCCGCCAGTAAATTAAACATGAACTCGCCATTTTTCGTTGGTTTCAACTCGTACCGAGCCGCCATCAGAGTCTCCAGTATGTAGATTTACCTAGATGCGACCGCTAGCATATCAAATTTGAATGCAAACAAGGGCTGTGCTTTAATAGTAGAGGCGTCAGTTTGCACAAGCCGAAATCAGGGATTTGTTGCGGGCTCGGCGTATTGCTCCTCAGTAGCTCAATGGCAGAGCATTCGGCTGTTAACCGAAGGGTTGTAGGTTCGAATCCTACCTGGGGAGCCAAATTATTTCTATCCGCGGCTCTTAAGCCACCAGTTCATGCAGCACCTTGCCGGCCACATCCGTAAGCCGGAAATCGCGGCCCGAATACTTATAAGTCAGCTTCTCGTGATCGAGGCCCAGCAGCGCCAGCACCGTCGCATGCAGGTCGTGCAGGTGCATGCGGTTCTCCGCCGCGTGATACCCGAACTCGTCCGTCGCCCCGTAAGCGAAGCCCGGCTTCACGCCGCCGCCCGCCATCCACATGGTGAAGCAGCTGGTGCTGTGATCACGTCCATCCGGCTTCGGACTGTCCGGTGTGCGGCCGAATTCACCACCCCAGAGGACGAGTGTGTCCTCAAGCAATCCGCGTTGTTTGAGGTCGGTGAGCAGCGCGGAAATTGGCTGATCCACGGCGCGCGTGCTCTTCTTCAACCCGGCATAG
>PMQB01000072.1 GCA_003169195.1 Bryobacterales bacterium | reverse complement strand
TGGGGCCGCCACTGGCTCGACGTTGTGCACTACGGCGAATCTCACGGCTTCGACAAAGACAAGCCGCGCCGCAACGCCTGGCCCTATCGCGACTACGTCATCGCCGCCTTCAACAACGACAAGCCCTACACGCGCTTCGTCGAAGAGCAACTAGCCGGCGACGCCCTCTATCCAGACGACCCCCAAGCCACCGTCGCCCTCGGCTTCATCGCAGCCGGTCCCTGGGATTTCGTCGGCCAAGCCGAACTCCGCGAAGGCACCACCGACAAAAACATGACCCGCACTCTCGATCGTGACGACATGGTCGCCGCCACCATGTCCTCCTTCGTCAGCATCACCGCCCACTGCGCACGCTGTCACGATCACAAATTCGATCCCATCAAGCAAGAGGAGTACTACAACCTCCAATCCGTCTTCGCCGGTGTCGATCGCGCCGACCGTCCCTTCGATACCAACCCCGCAGTCTTTCGCACCCGCACCGCCCTCCTCTCTCAAAAGCGCGAGTTAGCCGCCAAGCTCCGCCCTCTTGAGGACACCGCCTCCGAGATCAAAACTCCAGAAATCGAAGCACTCGATAAACAGCTGGAAGCCTGGAAAGAGATCAGCGCCACCGACCCCGCCAGCCGCCCTCCAGAGATCAAACAGAAAATCACCGAAGGCACCGCACGCCGCAAAGAGTTGCTCAAAGCCGCCATTCCCTCTGACCTGGCCGCAAAGTTAGCCGACCTCCGAAGCAAGTTATCCGACCTCGATACCCAACTCGCCGCCCTTCCCAAGCCCCAGTACGTCTACGCCGCCGCTAACTACTTCGAACCCATCGGCACCTTCCGTTTCCCCATCGAACCGCGCCCCGTCAGTCTCCTCCAACGCGGCAGTGTCGACCGTCCTCTCGCCGTTTCGCAACCCGGCGCTCTCTCTTGTGTGCCCGGCCTCAAAGCCCAATTCGGC
This sequence comes from Bryobacterales bacterium, assembly GCA_003169195.1. Lineage (GTDB taxonomy): Bacteria > Acidobacteriota > Terriglobia > Bryobacterales > Bryobacteraceae > Bog-105. Next base: position 3,073 of record PMQB01000072.1, on the reverse strand, counting down.
GTCCCCTTAACTGCCCCCGAAAGCGACCGCCGCGTCGCTCTCGCCCACTGGATCACGAGTCCCAACAACATGCTCACCTGGCGCTCCATCGTCAATCGCGTTTGGCACTATCACTTCGGCGCAGGCATCGTCGACACTCCCAATGACCTCGGCCACATGGGCTCCAAACCCACTCATCCCGAACTGCTGGATTGGCTCGCTACCGATTTTCGCGATAGCGGCGGCTCATTCAAACACCTGCACAAACTCATCGTCATGAGCGCCGTCTACCGCCAAGCGTCCAATAATAACGACGCCAATGCCAAGATCGATGCCGGCAATCAATACCTCTGGCGCGCCAACCGCCAGCGCCTCGATGCCGAATCCCTCCGCGATTCCATCGTCACGGCCGCCGGCAAACTCGATCTCACCATGGGAGGACCCGCCGTCGAACAGTTCTTCTTCAAAGATGACCATTCCCCCATCTACGACTATTCACGCTTCGATCCCGACGCACCCGGCAACTATCGCCGCAGCGTCTATCGTTTCCTCGTCCGCAGCGTGCCCGACCCTCTCATGGAACGCTTTGATTGCCCAGACATCTCGCTCATCACCGCAAAACGAAACACCACCATCACCGCCATTCAAGCGCTCGCTCTCATGAACAATCCCTTCGTCCTTCGCCAAGCGGAGCACTTGGCCGAACGCGCGAAAGCCGCCGGTGGCAATGAGATCCGCAACATTTATCGCTGGACCCTCCAGCGTGATCCCGACCCCAAAGAAGAGCAACTCTTGCAAGCGTACGAACAGCGCGAAGGGCTCCAGAACCTCTGTAGGCTTATCTTGAATACGAACGAGTTTCTGTTCGTCGACTAACCCTATGACACGAAGAAACTTTCTTTGGAACTACGGCGGCGGCTTAGGCGGCATTGCTCTCGCTCATCTTTTGAGCCAGGAAGGCCTGCTCGGCGCACAGCCAGGTATGCACCATCCTGCCAAGGCCAAGCGCGTAGTGCAACTCTTCATGTCCGGTGCCGCTAGCCAGTGCGACACCTTTGATTACAAACCCGAACTCATCAAACGCAATGGTCAGAAGTTCGATCCCGGCGGCAAGGTCGAACTCTTCCAAAGCGATCCTGGGTCAGTGATGCAATGCCCGTGGGATTGGAAACAGCACGGCGAAAGCGGCAAGTGGGTCAGTGGCCTGCTTCCGCATCTCGCCGAATGTGTCGATGACATGGCCTTTGTCCACTCACTCCAGTCGAAGTCGAACGTCCACGGCCCTGCCACCTTCATGCAGAATTCCGGCTTCATTCTGCCCGGTTATCCGTGCATGGGAGCTTGGATCTCTTATGGGCTCGGCAGCATGAACAAAGACCTCCCAACGTTCGTCGTCCTCCCCGATGGCCGAGGCTTCGCTCCCAATGGCGCCAGCAACTGGAGCGCCGGCTTCCTCCCAGCCGCCCACCAGGGAACCATGATTCGAGCCAGCAGCTCAAATCCCATCTACGACCTCTTCCCTCCCAAGAGTGCCTCGTACATCACACCTTCGAGTGAGACCGATAGCCTAGCTGTCTTAAATCAACTCAACCAGCGTCACCTGGAAAGTCATGCCGGTGACTCACAACTGGAAGCTCGCATTGCCTCCTATGAGTTGGCCGCCAAGCTCCAAGTCAGTGCTCCCGAGGTTATGGATATCTCCAAAGAGTCCGCCGCCACACGCGCACTCTATGGCATCGACGACATCGACACCCAGGACTTCGGCCGCAACTGTCTCGTCGCCCGCCGCATGCTCGAACGCGGTGTCCGCTTCATTCAAATCTGGAGCGGTGCCGACAACGGCTTCCCCCGCCGCAATTGGGATAGTCATGAAGACCTCGCCAAAGATCACGGCCACATGGCCGCCGGCATGGATAAGCCCGCCGCAGCCCTCATCAAAGACCTAAAATCACGCGGCATGCTCGACGACACCATCGTTTACTGGACCACTGAATTCGGCCGCATGCCCTGCAGCCAAGGCAGCAAAGGCCGCGACCACAATCCCTTCGCCTTCACCTCCTGGTTCGCCGGCGGCGGCTTCAAAGGCGGCGCAACCTACGGCGCCAGCGACGAATGGTCCTACAAAGCCGTCGACAACCCCGTCTACTGCTACGACGTCCACGCCACCGTCCTCCATCTTTTGGGAATCGATCACACCCGCCTCAGCTTCCGTCACAACGGCATCGACCGCCGCCTCACCGATGTCTACGGCAACGTCATCCGCGAGTTAATAGCATGACGCTATGCAAGTCACAAGGAAATGGGGGGACACTCCGGGCCCTGGCGACACAACAAATTCAATCGATTCCGCAGGCGTGTCCCCTCATTTCCGCTCTACCCTTTCTCACCCTGCTCCTCCTTTTCCCTCCCCACCTCCAAGCCCAGTGGACACTCGCCGCCTGCGCCGCCGTCTCCAAAGACTACGTCGTCGGGGCCAAGCTCCCGCCCAGCGGCCTCTTCCTCAAAACCAATGAAGAGTGGCATCACGTCGGCTTCAACCACCCCTTCATCGTCGCCGTCGACTACGACCCTACTGACCCAACCACCCTCTACCTAGCCGCCGGCAACGGCCTCTTCCGCGCCGCCAACAAAGCCGCAAACTGGACTCAACTCACCGGCAGCGATGTCACCGAACTCCGTGACCTAGCCATCGACCAAACCGATCCCAAGACTATCTACTTCGCCCACAGCCAAGGCCTCCGCGTCACTCACGACCGCGGAGCAACCTGGACCGAGCTCGCCACCAACCTCCACCGCCACTACGTCGAAGCCATCCGCATCGATCGCACCCAACCCAAACGACTCATCATCGGCGGCGAAGAAGGCCTCCTCCGCAGCGAAGACAGCGGCAAGTCCTGGACCCTCGCCGGAGCCTCCGGCTGGGCCATCCTCCGCATCGAACAATCTCCCCACGATGCCTGCTACTGGCTCGCCACCACCCAAGGCGCAGGCCTCTTCGCCTCGCACGATTGCGGCAAGACCTTCGAAAACTCCGGCCGTATCGGCGTCAATCGGGACCTTTACAGCATCTCGTTCGATCCCACAAATCCCAAAC
>PMQB01000023.1 GCA_003169195.1 Bryobacterales bacterium | reverse complement strand
TCTGCCGCAGGCAGGGCATCGGTCAAACTCCGATCGTGCCCGCTGGCCAGTATCATTTCGATCCAGGCGTAGAGATGCAGCACGACACTTCTCCGCACCAAGTCGAGTTGGCCGGGTAAAATTACAAGGCGCAAACCTCCGGCAGTGTTGTGTTATTCGCACCTGCTGTTTTTCCAAATCAATCCCACCTTCCAGCGATTCGATTGCAAAGTGTTTCTCACCGATGCGCTGCGCTATTGTTAGCGGCCATCGGGAAGCGGAGTTTTTTGAACATCAGCCGGGTTGGTTTTGTCGACAAGGCCACGGAGTTTGAATCGGAGGTACTGGGCATAGCCTTCAGGCACAGGGTTTTCCAGGACCTCTTCAACCACCGGTTGGAAGTAGGCCAGCGATCGAATACGCGGCAGAGGCGGCACACCGGGAGGTCGTATCCGACGCAAGGAAGCAAGCAGGAGGGCGGTTTCGACTACCGGCAAGGAGATGCCGCGGTCGAACCAGCTACGGGCTTGCTTCTGGTCCTGAGGATTGCTGCGCAGTGGTGTGTCCGGCATGTCTCCATAGAGAGTGAGCACCGAGACCACATACGCGGTCGGACTGGATGCTGGATCTAACAACGATGCGGCGGAAGTCATTTCTTCCTCCGCCGCGCGGCCGTTTCCAACTCGCTCTCCCGGACGCGATAACTTTCGCCTTCAATAACTGTGACATCGGCATGATGCAGCAGGCGATCGAGCAGCGTGGCGATGCTGGTGGCATTGGGGAACACCTCATTCCATTCTTTGAAGGATCGATTCGTGGTGAGAATCACCGGCTTACGTTCATAGCGCCGGTTAATTACTTCATAAAGTAAGTCGGCGGCCTTATCATCGAAGGACAAATAACCTACTTCATCGACACAAAGCAGTCCCACATTGGCGTAAGTGCGTAACTTCGCTCGGCGGCCTTCCGGCGACTGGCGGTGTAACTCTTCCAGCAGTGCGGCGGCGGGACGGAACAACACCGAGTAGCCCGCCAGCACTGCAGCGTGACAGATGTTTTGAGCGATCATCGTCTTGCCTAAGCCGTTGCGTCCGACCATCACAAAGTTGCGGCTTTCGGGAAGGAAATCCAGCGTCAGAGCGCGCTCGACAATATCGCGCTCGATCTTGGTGGGCCAGGCCCAATCGAAGTCGGCCATGGGCTTGAACTTCTTGATGCCCGACAAACGCAGGCGACGCTCCAGACTGCGCCGCGAGCGTTCGGCGATCTCCGCCTGAGCTAGTTGCTCCAGGATCTGGTGCGGCGACCAGCGAGCCATGATGGCGTGCGCGAGAAAGTCATCCAGTTGCGCGGGCATGGCACGCAAACCGATCTGACGGAGTTGAGCCGTCAGGCTAGTGCTTGGGATCGTCGTGGTGGGGGTGGGCGAGTTCATCGTAGGTCTCCAAGTCATGGGTTCGGACGTCGATGGCTTGCGCCTGCGGGTGGCGGCTGAGATCGACGGCCAGTAGGGTTGAGGGGCGAGCCTGACGGCGCAGCAGGTAGGCGACGGAAGAAGCTCGGGGGGTGTTGCGCTCCAGCGCTTCGACAATGGCGCGGCGCAGTGCCGCGGCGCCAAATTCGTCCAGTAATTTGAGCAGTTTCACCGTCTGAGTGCCGGCTGACTCGCCTTGCGCGAAAGCCAAGTCCAGCAACGTTTTGCTCTCCGGCACGATCTGCTCCAAGCGGCCAGCGGGTGTGGTGTGGAAGGCCTTGCGCTTGATCTTCAGCACCGCTTCCTGGTGTGCCGGTTCCAGCACCGCCTGCCGGCGATCGTAGGTGCGCCGATGTCGCGCGATCTCAACCGCGCCATCTAAGATGCGCACGGTTGTGTCCGATGCGACCAAAGTGAGCGGGCGGCCCACCGCCTCCGGGGGGATGGAGTAATCGTTGAGGTCGAAGCGCACGTAGATGGTCTTGCGCGAGCACACGGTTTCGATCCGCTCGGTACTGAAGGAATGAACCGGCGGAGGCAATAACCGGGGCTGTTCCTCAGTGAAGACTTGCGCGACAGTACGGCCATCCTCACCGGGCCAGGGCCGTTGATGCGCTACCTGATCGCGCCACAACCAAGCCTGTCGATTGCATTCCTCCAGCGTGGTGAAAGTCCGGCCGGCCCAGAAGGAATCGCGCACATAGCGGATGGCTCGTTCGACGCGTCCTTTCTGATTGCCGGCGCGCACCTGACAAGGCTGGGGTACGCAGTGATAGTGTGCGCTCAGTTCGAGTAATCGAGGGTTAAAAAGAATCTGGTCCCCACGCCGTTCCAGCACCGCACTTTTCAGATTGTCGTAGAGAATCACGCGGGGCTGGCCGCACCAGGCGTCGAAGGCGTGCACATGGCCGCGCAAGAAATTCTCCGTCGTCTGATCGAAGAAGAACTCCAGATACAAGGCGCGCGAATAAGACAACGTCATTACGAAACAAGACAAAGCCCGGCGGGCGTGGCCGAACAGGACGTTGCCGAAGTGCGCCCAATCGGCTTGCGCTTGCTGACCGGGAAACGTTTGCAGGCGCAGAAATGGCTCGTGTTTTTGGGGACGCAAGCGCGCGACGGTGCGCCGCAACTGAACGACGCTGCCAGAGTAACCGCGATCGCGAGCCATCTGATAAATACGGGTTGCGCACAGGCGAGGATGTTGCTCCAGGGTCTGGCGAATGAACTCCAGGTAAGGATCCACGATGGAGGGGCGCAAGGGCGTTGCGCCGCCGAAGCGTTGCGCCTCGATGGCCAAGCTAACGGTGTCGGGATGCACGCCCAATTCACTGGCAATGGTGCCAATTTTCCAGTGCTCGGCGTAGAAGTAATGGCGAATCTGCACACGGGTTTCCGGACTGATCACAAAAAAGACTCACTTTCGTTTTGGAATATGGGGAAATGGGTTAACCAAACGTCCGGCTCGACGGCAAAAGCTGCAGCGCAGCCCCGCTCGTGGCGATTTTCTAGGCGCCGCGCCGACTCGCGCGACGCTTGGCTGGGCTGGACTAGCGGTAATGGTTGGTTCACCGTTCCCACATTCGGATGATGCCCGGATTGAGATCGAAATGGAACCTTGATCCGGCACGCGCGGCTGCGCTCGCTGTTGCCGGTAGCGCCGCTGACGGTCGCGATGATCCGCCCGTGCTTCGGGACTGTTGCGGTACCGGCGGTTGGCACAGCGGTGCTGATGGAGCCGGGCCTGCCTGCGGCAAGCGCGGCTGCAATAGCGCTGTCCGCGGTCGCAGGCCGAGCAGACATAGAACACCGTCCGGCATTGATCGAGCAGGCAAACCCGTTGCCGCAGAACCACTTCGTCCGGAGTCGCCATCCGTCCTCGGAGGCGGGGCTAGACAACGGCAATGGCTTCGTGGCACCTTAGAACCAGATTCGGTTTGGTGGCTCGACAAAGCCCGCCATACCGGAACCCCGTCGCTTGCAACGGCGGGGTTCCTTCCCTACTTTCCCTACCTCTGAGGCCACCTTATAACTTTGAGTGATTACGATGACGACTGGACGATGACGCGCGCTTTCAGCGCCGATGATGTTTTTCCCTCACCCGGTCCAGAAAACTACGTTTTCAGATGATCGACGACACCCATCTACGCAGGCTTACCGATTGACCGGCCAATCTTTCCTCATTTTTCACCCGTTGCGATGTGCTGAAGTTGTTGGTCGGCATTCAGGAGCCGCCGATCGAGGCGCTGTAATCGGCGGCGGGTTTTGTCGTCGGAGAGTTGGCGTCGATACATCTCCAGAAGGTGGCGGGTAGCTGCGAGTGCCTGGCGGATTCCTGGGAGATCGGCAGCGGCAGTAGGAATGGAAAGCGAGGGGATGCTGTAAGGCTGGGCGGTATTGTGGCGTGCCCGGTAGAACTCGCGCTGCAAATCGGGTTGGGTGACCTTTATGTAGCGCAAGGTCATGCGGATGTCTTTGTGCCCCATCAACTCCTTAAGAGCAAGCAGGCTAATCCCACAGCGGATCATTTCCGAGGCCCAGGTGTGACGCAAACGGTGAGGCGATATAGGGAGTGAGTCAGCGCACCCTGCGCGCTTGGCGAAAGCGGCCAGGGCTTCGCGTAATGTTTGAAACAAGGCGAACCGGCCGCCGACGCGAGGCAACAGGAACCCTCCGGATTTTGCCAGGCGTGCCGAGGAAGCCAAGGCACGTAGCTCCTGAATGCGTGCCAGCAGCCGCAGTCCTTCCGAATCGAGAGGCACCAGACGTTCCGTGTGAAGTTTTCCGAGTGGAACGTGCAGTGCCCATTGTTCGGGGCCGGCGTGGCGAAGACAATCGACCGACAGGTGGATGCATTCTCCAATACGGATTCCGGTGACCCGAGTCAGCAGCAGAGCATTGGAATAGAGAGTGTCTGCTCGCCGCAATTCCTCTTGAAGTCGTTGATCATCTTCCGGAGATAGAGCTCTCGGCAGGTATTCCGGCCGCGTGGGAAAGTCTTCGCGGAGGATAAGGCCGGGCTGAACCGGGTGTCCTTGAAAGGCCAGATCGTCGAGTAGCCGGCGAAGACACAGTAAACGCTGCTCGCGGGTGTGGTTGCCGATCGGCGGACGCAACTCGCAAAGCCAGCGAAACCACCCCAACATATGGGGATCGCGACGAAGTTGTGAAAGCCGGCGGACTTCGGGAAAGTTTTCACGCAGATAGGCGACGAAGTAGCGCGCGACATATTGGTATTTGACAACCGTGAAAGGTTGCAAGGTCAGAGAAAGATTATCGACCTGCTTTTGGAGAATCTGTTCGAGACTTTGTCTGGTGTGACTCATGGGGTTCGTGGAGAGATCAGGCTTGCGCGATTGGCGACGGCGCGCGCGTATTCGCGCCAAACGTCCTGGGGAGCGAGTTGGACGTAGAGCAGAGTGGTGTGAATCTGGGAGTGCCCCATGAGGTGCTGGAGAGCCGGCAGCGAGATGCCCGCCCGTACCATGTCCGCTCCGAATGTGTGTCTAAACCGGTGTGGATTGGCGGCGGGGACCTCACTGCATAATCGGTGATGCCGGAACAGTGAGCGAAGTCCGGCCGGCGTCATCGGGTGACCGCGGTGTCGGCCCTTAAGCGAAACGAACAGAGACGGAGAGTTGGTCAAGGGCCGTTCCAGACGGAGGTAGTTTTGGAGAACCCCCATGATGTCGCCGGTCAGTGGCAGGTTGCGCTGTTTCCTGCCTTTGCCCAGAACGCGCAACTGGGCCTCGGCCAGCTTCAGATCTTCGAGTTGAAGGGTCAGAATCTCGCAGGAACGCAGCCCATCCAGCAGCATCAAGCCCACGACAGCAAGATCCCGGAAGGTATGGAAGCTGTCCCAGAAACAAGTGACTTGTTCGGCGGTGAGAGGTTGGATCACGCGCCGCGGTTCTTTGAGGCGAAGACCGAAGGCGACAGCACGATGTGGGCGGCCATAACCGAGCGGGCAACGTGAGGTATAGACTCGTTGAAAATGAGAACGGCCACCGGGGATGTCTAGGCCGGTGTGGAAGCGATACAAACAGCGAATCACAGTCAATCGATGGTTCACGGTTTGCGGCGTGGGTTGGGGCTGTTGACTGAGTTGATGCCGGACATAATCCAGCAGTGTGGATTCGGTGAGGTCAGCGAGCGGGTGAGACTGGCCTTGAAACCAACGAGCGAAGTGAAGCAGATCATAAGCGTAGGCCCGAAGCGAGCGCGGAGACAGTTGACGAGCATGTTGCGCATCCAGAAAATCGTTGGCCCAAGCGATCGGCTGGCCTTGCGGATCGAGCAGACGATAGGGACAGGCGGCAGTTTGAGCGGCAGAAAAAGGGGCTAGGATCAGCTTCATAATGATTACGCCCTCTCCATGCAGTCAAGGAAGTCGTCAGCGGAGGCGCCGGCGACAAAGTAGCTGTTCGGGTCATGCCCGGCGGGTAACTGAACTACTCGCGCAGGGACTCCAACCTCAGCCAGGCGCTGCTCCAGTTGGCGCGCGGCGCGTTGACCAGCTTGATTCTCATCTTGATCAAAGACGATGTAGACCAGACGATCCCGCCGGTCGCAGAGCTGTTGGAACTGAAATGGTGTCAGGTGCGTGCCGATGGCACTGGTGGCGTTGCGAAAACCGGCCTGCCAGAGGAGGGCCAGGTCGAACAGCCCTTCCGCAAGGATTACCGAGGAACCATGACTCACCGTTTCCCATGCCACCAATCCTCCTTTGGAGCGAGGTAGCAAGCGGTGCGGGAAAGCGCTGCCGATACTGCGTCCGTACAGATTCACGATCTGGCCGTTTTGTCGGCAGGGAAAAACCACGCGCCGGCAGAAGGCATCCCGGCCCTGTTCATTGATCAAACCGATTTTGCAAAGCTGATCGAACGAGCCGCCGAAGGCCGCCAGATGGCGGCGTAGGTTTCCGCCAGGAGCGTAACCGATGCCCAGGGCCTCAATACAGGCGGGATCACACAACCCGCGCTCCTCCAGATACCGGACGGCTTCCGGATATCGGTGCAATTGCAGTTGGTAGAAGCGATGGGCATGCTCCAACAACTGGAAATCGCAATCCGTCGCCATTTCCCGTTGAAGGTAGGCCACACTCTGGCGGAAGGATAGATTCCGGAACAACTCGACGAAACGGATCAGGTCGCCGCCGCGCCCACAGCCATGGCAATAAAACAGATTCTTGCGGGGGTTCACGTAAAACGAAGGGCGAGCTTCCCGGTGCAAGGGACAGAGTCCTACGAACTCTTGCGCTGCACCAGCGCGATGAGGGGTCCAGTTGTGCCGCTGCAAATACTCCAGCAGCGGAAGGCGTTGTTTTAGCCGTTCCAAATCCTCACCCATGAGCGATTTTCCTTCCACGGTCAAGCGTAAGGAAATAACCTCGGCATTCCCAGGCGAGGATGGTGGGCGGTCCAGTTTTTTCTCAGAGCCGTAGCGGCCAGAGTCGATTCAAGCAAGGAAAAAGGGTTCGCCAACCCCATGGCATGCCACGTCCCAGACTCTCGCCGGCCTGCAGTGTCCTGCCAACGGCGTGCATGACGGGGCGTAAAAATGAAAATGCCGGTCGAGAGCAATCCAGACCTTGGAACCAACGGCGCAGAGTGGCGGGGTCGGCTACACGTTGCGGGTCCTTAACCGCGGGAGCCGATGCTTCCCAGCCACAACCTTCCACGAAATAGTGCTGTAGCGCCTGGCTGCGGGCGATCAGGCTGTAGTGGCTGTAAGGCAGAGAGAACGGCGGCAAGAAAGTGAACGTTTTTCCGCAGAGATTACAAACGCCCCGGCGAATCCCAATCCAATCATGATCTTCGTCGTGTGCCTGCTTTCTTCGGCGACCATGGCCGATGATCGAATCGCACAGACAAATCGGGCATCGGCGAAGGATCGGACCTCCGTCCGCCTCGGCCCACTCGGCTTCGAGGTTGTTCTGCGCTGCCGAAAGTGAGATAAACAGAATCGTAACCACGGGGGCTCTGCTCCGGGCTGACCTTGCCAAGATCCTGGTCCGAAGATGGAGCCCTCACCTCCGGGAAAAGTCCGACTGGAAAAGAATATCGCTTCCCGACTGGGTACGCTCGTTTACCCCCGTTTGGCCGGTTAATTGCCGAAAACTCACTTTCTATCGCAATCACGATGATGTTTGGGTCATGCACAGCTTGTCAAAATAGTTCCAATATGGAAAGATATTGACAGGACGATGTNNGATATTGACAGACACAGGAAGCAGATGCCCCGCTCGCGGTTTGATGAACTCGTCGTCTTGGCCGAAGACAATGACGGACTCGTCACGGCCGACCAGGCCCGCGCGGAAGGCTTCACTGATTCTGTCCTCGCCCGGCTAGTCCAACGAGGGCGAATCCTACGAATCGCGAGAGGCGTGTATCGCGTACCATATCTCTCGCCTGGGAGATTTTCCCAATATCGGGAAGCCGTGCTTTGGGCGAAAGCGAATCGCGGCCCCGATTCCATCGCCATCTCACACGAGACGGCCCTGGTGGTTTACGAAATCTCCGATGCAAATCCGGCATCGATCCACCTGACTATTCCA
>PMQB01000252.1 GCA_003169195.1 Bryobacterales bacterium | reverse complement strand
GGCCTAGTGGGCAGAATCTCTTGCAATTTACCGAACGCCATTAAACTCGCCGTGCAGGTGAGAAAGCCAAGCAGCGTTTCCAAAACCAGCGCGCCCATGATAAAACCGTTCGGCGTGTGTCGGTAGTACTCAGCTGTACCTATCAACGCCGACGCCAACGCTCCGCAAGCATGCGAAACAGCGGTCCGCTGCGGCACTGCGGTCATGGGCATCATGTAGGCGATCGGGACGCCAATGGCGGACCCAATAAAAAATGCAATCAAAATCAACTGATAGCTGACCACCTCAAACCGCATCAGCGTGCCAACCACCGCCAGCAGCATGCCAATCTCGCCGACAATCACGCCGCGCCGTGCGGTGGCAGGCGAGCTCATCCACTTAATGGCCAGAATAAATCCCGCTGCCGCCAGAATGTAAAAAATCGGAAAGATCGAGTCCATTAGTGTTTCTCCGATCCACGCTTCTTGAACATCTTCAACATGCGGTCGGTAATCAGATAGCCGCTCACTACGTTGACCGTCGATGCCACCACCGCAATGAATCCCAGTGTTCGCGTAAACACGGAAGCATCTTTGGCGCCGGTAATCAAAATGGCGCCTACCACCGCAATCGCCGAAATTGCATTGGTCAGCGACATCAGCGGCGTATGCAGTAGCGGCGAGACACGGCGAATCAACTCGAATCCGAGAAACGCCGCCAGCATGAAAACCCAAATCGCAATCTCGTATTTATTCATGATGTTTACCTTCCGGCGGAAGAAGCCAATGGCCCTTGCACCACTTCCAGCACACGCGGATGAACCACCTTGTTGTCGTGAGTCACCAGCGTTTCGCGGATAATCTCGTCTTCCAGGTTGATATTCAGGGCACCGTCCTTGAAAAGTAACTTGACGAAGGACGTAATATTCGATCCGTACATCTGGCTCGCATGGTAGGGCACCATGGACGGCACATTCAGCGGACCTATCACCGAAACGCCCTGCTCAATCACCGTCTCACCCGGTTTCGTCACTTCGCAGTTACCGCCGCGCTCCGCCGCAATGTCGATAATGACGGAGCCCGGTTGCATTGCCAGCACCATTTCGCGCGTTACCAAAATGGGTGCCTTGCGGCCAGGCACGGCGGCCGTTGTGATCAGCACATCCTGTTCACGAATCACTTCTGTAAGTAACTCCCGCTGTCGCCGATAGAATGCTTCGTCCATCGCCTTGGCATAGCCGCCCTTATCTTCAGACGTTTTAGAATCCACGTCCAAGATAATGAACTTGCCGCCTACGCTTTCTACCTGTTCTTTTACCACCGGTCGTACGTCGTACGCGGAAACCACCGCGCCTAAACGACGCGCTGTGGCAATCGCCTGCAATCCAGCCACTCCCGCACCCAGCACAAACACCTTCGCCGGTGCCACCGTTCCCGCGGCCGTCATCAACATTGGAAACATCTTGGGCAATTCCGATGCAGCCATCAGCACGGCGCGGTAACCAGAAATTGTGGCCATTGAGGACAGGGCGTCCATACTTTGCGCACGTGTAATGCGCGGCATCAACTCCATCGCAAAAAACGAAACGCCGCTCGCAGCTAAGTCGGTTGCTTCCCTGGCAGCTGTGAGTGGCTCGCCAAATCCCACCACGGCTTGGCCGCTGCGCAGTAAGCTAAGGTCCGCACGCCCTGCGCCTGGGTTGGCGCCTAACGACCGAACTTGCGCAATCAAAGTAGCGTTGGCGAAGAGCGTTTGTCGGTCTACCATCTGGGCGCCTCGCGCAACATACGCCTCATCGGTGTAGCCAGACGCCATTCCAGCCTGGTGCTCAATCAGTACTTCGATGCCTGCCTTCCGCAGTGCCTCGACATGACGCGGCGTCAGCGCGACTCTGCGTTCACCAGGGAACGTTTCGCACGGGGTTCCAAGTTTCGCGGGCAAAAGGGCCTCCGAACTTATTGCAAGGTCCATAGTATGACAACCGTCACCGGAAGTTCTGTGATCGCCGTCGCACCTGCTAATATTTTTTCAAATGTGCCAGTGACGCTGATATAATCGCTGCAAAGAATGGTGAACAGCTACGTACTGCTGGTCATGGGTCCTCGTGAAACCGACTGACGTTCAAAACCCCGATTATTTCCACAAGGTAGTTGATTGCCAGTGGGCTTGCCCTGCGCATACGAACGTGCCGGAGTACATCCGGCTCATTGCGCAAGGCAGATATACCGATGCCTATCTCCTAAATAGGGAGTCGAATGTATTTCCTGGCATTCTCGGACGGACTTGCGACCGTCCTTGTGAACCCGCCTGCCGCCGCGGGAGACTTGATGGCAAACCTGTTGCGATTTGCCGGTTGAAGCGCGTTGCTGCTGATCATCGCGACGAAGTCAAACATCTGTTGCCGCAAGCGCCGACTAAGAAGAACGGTAAGCGCATCGCTTGTATTGGTGCGGGCCCTGCCTCTCTTACCGTTGCGAACGACTTGATGCCGCTCGGTTATCAAGTCACTATTTTCGAAAAGCAAGACAAGCCCGGCGGCTTGATGCGCTCGAACATCCCATCGTTCCGTTTGCCGGAGCGTGTGTTGGGCGATGAGATCAATTACATCCTTGATATGGGTGTCGACATTCGCTACAACTCGCCTGTCAGCAGCATGAAAGCTTTGTTAGGCGAACGCTTTGACTCTATCTTCGTAGGCAGTGGTGCACCGCGCGGAAAAGACTTGGACGTGCCCGGTCGCAACGCCTCCGCTCGTATCCATATAGGCATCGATTGGCTCGAGTCTGTCGCGTTTGGGCACGTCACCTCTATCGGTGAGCGCGTTTTGATCATCGGCGTTGGCAACACGGCCATGGATTGTTGCCGGTCTTCACGCCGTCTCGGCGGCAAAGAAATTAAGGTCATGGCGCGCCGTCCCCGAAAATATTTCAAGGCTTCTCCGTGGGAACTCGAAGATTCCGAAGAAGAGGGCGTAGAGATTCTGGTCAATCACGCGCCGAAGAACTTTGTTCTTGAAAACGGCGTACTGAAAGGCATGATATTTGAGCGTCTCGAATGGGATGCCGGTGCGAAAAAATCTAAAACGATCGACGAAATCTTCCTCCCCGCCGACGATGTGATTCTTGCGATCGGCCAGGAAAACGCGTTTCCCTGGATCGAACGCGATCTCGGAATCCAGTTTGATAAGTGGGAAGTGCCGGTGGTCGATGAGAAAACATTTCAGTCCACTCGCGAGGGCGTTTTCTTCGGAGGCGACGCCGCCTTCGGTCCTAAAAACATCATCTGGGCGGTTGAGCACGGCCACCAAGCCGCCATCTCCATTCACCAATATTGTGAGAAAGCACCTCTCGCCGAGCGGCCGCCCTACGGCATGAATCTGGTTACCCAAAAGATGGGCATCAGCGAATGGAGCTACAAGAACGACTACTCCGCCGCGATCCGGCAGAAAATGAAGCACGTCGATCTGGTCGAACGCTTCAATAAGATGAACATCGAAGTCGAACTGGGCTTCACCGCGGAACAAGCAGCCGCCGAAGTAGGGCGCTGTTTGAATTGCGATGTACAAACCGTATTCACCGCGCCGAAATGCATCGAATGCGATGCGTGCGTCGATATTTGCCCGGTACAGTGCCTGACGATCACGCGCGATGGTGACGAGTTGGATTTGCGCGGGCGATTGTCGGCCCCGGCTTTAAATCCGGATCAGGATCTTTATGTTTCGGCCGCTCTACCGCAAACACGCCGCATTATGGCTAAAGACGAAGATGTTTGTGTCCACTGCGGTTTGTGCGCAGAACGCTGTCCAACAGCGGCGTGGGACATGCAAAAATTCCAACTCATTATTCCTTATGCAGGCGTGAAAACGTGCAGCGAAACTCTAACAGCAGTGTAAATGACTTCGCCATTAAACTGGCGAACGTAAACGGAACCGGTTCAGCCAGCGCGAACGGCTTGTTGATGCAGGCCATTTTCCGCATGGGCATCCCAGTGTCAGGCAAGAATTTGTTCCCGTCGAACATTCAAGGGCTGCCCACCTGGTATGAGATTCGCGTCAACAACGAAGGGCACACCGCGCGCGCCCTCAACTATGACCTGATGGTGGCCATGAACGCACAGACCTACGCGCGCGATATCAAAGAGGTCCGCCAGGGCGGCTACGTTCTCTATGATTCTTCTTGGCCGCTTGATAAAAGCCTTTACCGCGACGACGTGAACTTCATGCCTATTCCGTTCGCGCAGATCTGCAATGAACGGTTCAAAGACGCGCGCGCGCGCACGCTGATGAAGAACATCGCCTATGCCGGTGCTCTGGTGGCCACTCTCGAAATCGATATGAATACGGTGGAAGCACTGCTCGATGAACGCTTCGCCGGTAAGAAGGCTTTGCGCGATTCGAATCTGCAAGCGCTGAAAATCGGCTACGATTACGCCAAAGAAAAGTTCACCTGCCCGCTGCCGTTTCATCTGCAGCCTATGAGCGCCAACGGCGACAAAATTCTCATCGACGGCAACACCGCCACCGCGTTGGGTTGCGTTTATGCAGGCGCCACGGTGGCTGCTTGGTACCCCATCACTCCCGCGACGTCCGTCATGGATGCCTTCAAAGAATTTTGCGAAAAATATCGGCGCGATCCGGAAACCGGCCGGAATAACTATTGCATCATTCAAGCCGAAGACGAACTCGCTGCCATTGGCATGGTCATTGGCGCTTCATGGAACGGTGCGCGTTCCTTCACGTCCACCGCCGGTCCCGGCATCTCACTGATGAATGAGTTGCTCGGCCTCGCTTATTATTCCGAAATCCCGGCCGTCGTCGTTGACGTGCAGCGTGTCGGCCCTTCTACCGGCATGCCCACGCGCACCCAGCAAGCTGATTTGCTTTCCTGCGCCTACGCGTCCCACGGTGACACCAAACATATTCTGCTTTTCCCAGCAAATCCAGCCGAGTGCTTCGAATTCGCGGTGAAGTCTTTCGATCTTGCCGAACGTTTTCAAACGCCCGTCATTATGATGTCGGATCTCGACATCGGCATGAACGATTGGGTAGTGCCACGACTGAACTGGGACAATTCATATAAGCCCGATCGCGGACGCGTTCTGACCGAAGAAGATCTTAAGAAACTCCCCAAATATTTCCGTTATGCCGACGAAGACGAAAACTTCGTCGCGGCCCGTACCGTCCC
Source organism: Bryobacterales bacterium (assembly GCA_003169195.1). Lineage (GTDB taxonomy): Bacteria > Acidobacteriota > Terriglobia > Bryobacterales > Bryobacteraceae > Bog-105. The sequence goes on along the minus strand of PMQB01000252.1, from coordinate 7,924 downwards.
TGGCGTATCTGACAAAGGCGCCTATGTGACTCGCGGTTCCGGCCACAACAAATTCGGCGGCTATACGGAAGTCCCAGCTGAGTACCAGCAGGTCATTGATCGTCTTGCCAAAAAGCACGCGGCTGCAGCCGATTTCGTTCCTGCGCCTAAAATTCAAACGGTGTTCCAGCCGCGCTTTGGCTTGGTAACATTGGGCGGTTGTGATCTGGCGGCGCGCGAAGCTCTCCAGATTTTGGCCCAGCAAGGTGTTAAAGCAGATTTCATGCGCATCTGCGGGTTCCCGTTTTCTAAAGGTGTCGAAGCCTTCCTGAATCATCATCAAGTAAATTTCGTAGTGGAGCAGAATCGCGACGGCCAGTTGCACTCGCTTTTGATCCTCGAAACCAGCGTCAAGAAAGAAAAACTCAGATCCATTTTGCTGTACGGCGGCTTCCCGCTCAGCGCCAGTCAAGTAGTAGACGCTATTAATGCGTCCCTTGGAGATATACCCATTGCCATCGATAACGAAACCTATAGCAACGCACCCGAGTTTACAACGGAATGAACTTGGGCTAACCATTCGCGATTACGAAGGTTCCATGTCGACGCTGTGCGCCGGCTGTGGCCACGATTCCATTACCGCCGCCATCGTTCGCGCGCTGTGGGAAATGTCCATGAAGCCGCACATGTTGGCGAAGATGAGCGGCATTGGCTGTTCATCGAAGACGCCTGCCTATTTCGTCAACGGCTCGCACGGCTTCAACTCCGCCCACGGCCGCATGCCCACCATCACGACTGGTGCTGCGGCGGCGAACCGCGAACTGACTTATATCGGGGTCTCCGGCGATGGCGATTCGCTTTCCATCGGCATCGGCCACATGTGTCACGCCATTCGCCGCAATGTGAAGATGGTGTACCTGATTGAGAACAACGGCGTCTACGGTCTCACCAAAGGTCAATTCTCCGCTTCGGCCGACATCGGCTCAAAGAGTAAACGCGGCGAAGCCAATCGCATGGCGCCCATTGATCCGGTGTTGCTCGCTCTCAGCATTGGCGCAACATTTGCCGCCCGCAGTTTTTCAGGCGACAAAGAGCAGCTTGTTCCTATTCTTAAAGCGGCCTTCGCCCATCGCGGCCTCGCACTCGTCGATGTCGTTTCTCCGTGCGTCACCTTCAATGACCACGAAGGTTCTACCAAGAGCTATCAATATACCCGGCGCCACGAAGCCCGCGTCACGGAAACGGATTACGTTCCCAAAGCTTCAGAGATCCTGGCCGAACTCAACGGCAATGGTGTAACTTCTGTCACCATGCACGATGGCAGTGTCTTACGTTTTCGTACCGTGCCACCCGGCTACGATCCCAAAGATCGTCAACGCGTCATGGCCTATTTACAAGAGCGCCAATCGAAAGGCGAAGTGGTCACGGGCGTTCTCTATGTCGACGAAACCATTCCTGACATGCACGAAATGAGCAACACGCCCGACATGCCGCTCACTGAAGTGCCCTACGAAAAGCTCTGTCCGGGGGCTGATGCGCTTAGCAAGTTGCAGGAAGAATATCGCTAAAACAAGTGTCCCATCTTCTCGCGCTTGGTCTTTAAATACTCTGCTGTCGATTCCATCTCCGGCGCAATGATCGGCGCTCGCTCCACCACGTGGATTCCCGCCTTCTCTAGCGCCGCCACCTTCTCCGGATTGTTCGAAAGCAGCCGCACTTTCGTAATCTTGAAATAATTCAAAATCGCTCCAGGCAGCGCGTAATCCCGCAAATCCGCCGCGAACCCTAACTTCTCGTTCGCCTCAATCGTGTCCAGGCCTTGATCCTGCAACTCATAAGCGCGTAGCTTATTCAGCAGCCCAATGCCGCGACCTTCCTGGTGCTCGTAAATCAACACCCCGCGGCCATCGGCCACAATTTTGTCCAATGCAATCTCAAGCTGTGACCGGCAATCGCACCGCAAACTGTGAAAAACATCGCCCGTTAAACATTGCGAATGAATGCGCACCAAAGGCGGCGCAGAACCTGGACCTAAATCGCCCATCGTGAGCACCACCGCCTCTTCCACTTCCGTCGGCCGCTCACCCGCAAACCCAAAAATACGAAACTGGCCGAAACGCGTTGGAAAATCGGCCTCAGCCACTTTGTTAAGTTTTAAATCGGACAACCCTTATTATAGAAGCCAAAGCTTCATGCTGAACCAAGAGCAACTCGCCGCGCTTCTGCTGAAGATCGCCGTATCCACCTCGCTGGCTAGCATCGTTATGCGGTTCGGCCCCATGCAGCGCATGCTTTTGCGCGATGACCGAACTCTCCGCGAACGCCTTCAACTCGCCTTCATTTTTGCTTTGCTCTATGGTGCCAGCGCCGAATTCCGCATCTGGAGCCACGATAAGTACCAGGCCATCGATTTGGCTCTTGAAGGTTCCATCATTGCCGGGATCTTAGGCGGCTATGTCAGCGGTCTCATCACCGGTCTGCTTGCCTCCATCCCGGCTATGTTCGATGGTAAGTGGATGTCCATGCCCCTCTACAGTGCCGCCGGCATCATCGGCGCGCTCATCCATGACCTTGCCCCGCGCCCGCAAGACATCTGGTTTTTCTCCCCCTTTGTGGACTTGAACCTCTGGCGTCTTCTCCGCCAACTTTTGCGTTGGAAGCGCGACGTTATTCAACGCCGCTTGCTCGAACTAGCCGCCTTCAACCTCAGTTGCAATTTTCTAGTTGTGCTTGTAGAGGCGCTCCGCTGGGGCGTGCGTGCGACCTTCGATGTTCACAATACTTTCTTCCTTTTTGAATATCCGCCCCCCCAATATTATTGGGTTTTTCTCTCTTGCGCCGTTGCCACCCTGTTTGCTGTTTCGCTTCCCATTCGCGTCTGGAGCAGTTTCCGTGCCGAACGCCAGCTCGAAACGCAGCAAGCCCGTCTCACGGAAGCGCGCCTTGCCGCACTTACAAATCAAATCAACCCGCACTTCCTCTTCAATACACTCAACTCCATCGCTACACTCGTCCGCATCAACCCCAACAACGCCCGCAACATGATCTACCGGCTTTCGAACATTCTTCGCCGGCTGCTGCGTAAGACCGAAAACTACTCCCCTTTGCGCGAAGAGATCGCCTTTATTGACGACTACCTCGCCATCGAAATGGTCCGCTTCGGCGACAAACTCAAATTCGAAAAGCAGATTGAACCCGCTAGCCTCAACCGCCTTGTGCCCAGCATGATTCTGCAGCCCATCATTGAAAACTCCATCCGCCATGGCCTCGCCAACAAAGTGGAGGGCGGCACCGTTCGCCTGCGCACCTGGCTCGAAGGAACACGGCTCAACATCCAGATTGAAGACGATGGCGTAGGCATCGACGAAGAAAAGCTGGAAGCTCTGTTCGAATCCGGCATCGGTGTGAGCAATGTGAATGAGCGATTACGCGTTCTCTTCGGCGCTGGCTACCAATTTGCCGTTGACAGCAAGCCAGGCCAAGGCACGAAAACTCGCATTGAGATCCCCGAGGCCGGGGCCGTCGACGAGATATTGACCTCAGTATCTCGCCGCTAGCTGAAACCTTCTACTCAACGTTCACGTCTCTTGAACAACTCGCTTGGTATGGTAGATCGGCTATTGGTGTCTTCATTTTTGAATCGGAGAGGCGTTTTGCGGATGCTGGCCACGCTATGGGTGGGCATCGAAAGCAAAGCGGTTGCTCTGCAAGACAAACCGAAGGACAAAGACAGTGGCAAACCTGTGCCTGTTGTCTACACGCCCGGCGGCGACGTAAAGCCGCCGAAGGTGATCCACTACGTAGAACCGGCTTTTCCCAATACTTCAAAGACAGCGTTTATCGAAGGCGTGGTCAAGCTCAAGACCACGGTCACCACCGAAGGCTTGCCCATTGATGTGGAAGTGACCAAAGGCCTGAATACCGAAGAAGACAAAAACGCCATTGAGGCCGTGACCCAATGGCGCTTCCAACCCGGTACCAAAGCGGGCGAAGCGGTCTACGTCAGAGTTGGCATCGAAATCGCCTTCCACCTGATTTGACCGCGTCGTTTCCGCCAATCCTACTTCGTTGCGGCGGCTGCCGCCGCCTTCTTGAAATCGCCCGCCTTCACGATCGAGATCCGATCCGGATCAATCACCGCACGCATGGCAGCAATCACCTGGTCTGGAGTCAGTTCCCGCACCTTGTTTTCCAGTTTCTCGGCGAATGCAAAGGTCCGGCCATTCTCCTCATTGGCCGCCATCATTCCCGCCAGTGTCCCATCGTCGGACCGGTTCACCGTTCGCGTTTGAAGCCAACCCGCGCGGTCGTTATCCACTTCACTCGGCGTAAAGCCATCCTTCAACGCACGCGCCAATTCTTCTTTGAACGCCGCTTCCACCTTCGTCACATTCTGCGGGGCAGCAATCGCGTACACCATGAATTCGCCATCGGGTTCATACGCCGATGCCGTCAGCCTTGATCCGACACCGTAGCTCAGCCCATCCTTCACGCGGATGCGCGTTGCCAGGCGCGAGTTCAGAAAACCGCCGCCCAGCATGTAATTCGCAAACACCACGCCGGGATAATTCGGGTCCGTATCGCCTAACTTCAGCCGTTCACCCGCTACGAAGATCGCGTTCTGCTTGTCGGGCGTCTCAATCGTCTTGTTAATCACTTCCGTCTTTTCGAAACCGAATTTGACCCGTTCATACGGTGCCGAATTCGTGAAGGATCCGAACAATTCCGTCAGCACCTTTTTCGCGTCGGTCGGATCGAAGTCGCCCACAATGGTCACTTCTCCGTGGTTCGCTCCATAAAACTGCTTATGGAATGCGCGCGCGTCTTCTACTTTCGCCTTGGTCACATCTTCAATCTGTTCTTCGATCGAAACCGCACGGCGCACATCGCCACGCGGGTATGGCTTTAGCGCTCGTGCCAATTCCAGCGGTCCAATCGCCTGTGGTTCCGACTTGCTGTATTCCAGCGACGTCAATTCCGACTTGCGAATTTCTTCAAACTCCGATTCCGGAATTGTCGGCTTCTGTAGAATCTCACTGGCCAGCCGCAAAACAGGAATCAAGTTCGTGCCAACCGTCTCAATCCCGACATTGGCGCCCGTCGCATCGCCGCCTACATTCAACTGCGCCTTGAGCTTGTCGATCGTATCTTGAATCTCCTGCCGGTTCTTGTCCTTCGTCCCGCGAATCAGCGCGCTCGCAGCTAGAGATCCAATCACATCCTTATTCTTCAACGTTTCCACAGCGCCGAAATGCAAACTAATGGACGCATGCACCGTGCCGCCGCGGGTCTTCTTCTGCAGCAACGCCACCTTCATGCCGGAGGGCAAGGTGAAGCGCGTTATGCGCGATTCAATGTTGGCCGGCGACGGGTCAAACGCTTCGCCCTGCGCCATGGCCGCTTCGCCCTTATAATTTTTCACTTCAGCCGCGACATCTGTTTTCGGCGGAATCTCTGCCCGGTCGGGCTTCGCGTCCGGAATAAATTCCCCAATGGTGCGGTTCGATGTCTTGATATACGCTGCCGCCACTCGTTTCACATCGTCAGGGCTGACGGATTTGATACGATCGCGATCCAGGAACAGCAGACGCCAGTCTCCCAGCGCCACCCATTCGCTCAAAAACAAACCAACCTGTTCGGAATTGCTCAGCGACAAATCAATATTCTTCAGCAGTCTGGTCTTCGCGCGGTCCACTTCTTCCTTGCTCGGCGGCTCTTTCGCCACGCCCGACATTACATCCAGCAGTGTCTTCTGCGCATCGTCAATCGAATCGGTATTGCGCAAAATGGCCGCTGCAATCAGCAAGCCCGGCTCGTTCAACTGCAGCGAATCCGCAAACACGTTGCTGGCCTTTTTGTTATCCACCAGCGCCTTATACAATCTGCCCGATGAAGGTTCGCCCAAGATGCCGGCCAGCACTTCCAAAGCAGCCGCATCGGGGCTTCCACCGTCCGGGATGTGATACGCCGCCAAAACAGCCTGAATATCGCCGACTCGGCGCACGGTTGTCGTCCGTTCGCCGTCTTGCGCGGGTTCCACCGTGTGCGTTGCTTCCAAGACCCGTGTGGGCTTTGGAATCTTGCCGAAGTATTCATTCACCAGCGAAACAATCTGCGCTTCATCCACTTTGCCTGCTACCGTCAACACCGCGTTATCGGGCTGATAGAACTTGTGATAGAAAACCTGCAAATTGGCAATCGGTACCCGCTCCACATCCGATTTGTTACCAATCACCGGACGCCCATAGGCATGAGCTGTGTACGCCGCGGCCATGGTGTGTTCGAACAGCACAGAAACAGGATTGTTCTCTCCCATTTCAAATTCGTTCCGCACCACCGAAAACTCCTTATCAAAATCTTCTTTCTTGATAAAGGAGTTGGTCATGCGGTCGGATTCCAAATCCAAGGCCCAGCGCAAATTCTTTTCTGAAGCTTGAAACGTCTCGAAGTAATTGGTCCGATCCCAAGTCGTGCTGCCGTTCGGACGCGCACCGTGCTCGGTCAGCTCTTGTGGAATATTGATGTGCTTCGGGCTTCCCTTGAACACCATGTGTTCCAAAAGGTGCGCCATGCCGCCTTCGCCGGAACCTTCATGGCGCGAACCAACCAAATAGGTGACGTTCACTGTGATCGTTGGCTTCGAGGGGTCGGAGAAAACGAGAAGCTCCAACCCGTTATCGAACTTATATTGAGAGATGCCCTCCACTGAGGTCACCTTGGTCACACCTGCGGGCAAGGCGCTTTGCGCGCGGCCCAACGTCGAAAGAAGAAAGAAGAGCGAAAACGCGGATAGTGCCGTACGGAAATTCTTCAAGTGCTAGCCTCCCTGGCAAGAACGGAACTACCAGTTTAGCTAGTTCTAATTGACTCAGACCCTTTGATTCAAATCTGGGTGGCCGGAATCCGCCAAACCCGGTGGCCATTTTCCCAAGTCATTTTACGGAACGCCTGCCCCGACGCTGATCGCTTCAACAGGCCCAGCGTTTCCCGCGCCACGCACTTGCCCGCCATCCTCGCAGCCGTCGGATTATTGTTCTGCGAAATGCCGCCACCCTTACCATCGGAGCAGGAACAATCACTCCCAAAGATCAACTTGTCCTGATGCCGCGCCAAAAAGCCATGCGTGAACTCAGCGTCTCTCGACAGCGCGTTGTTGCACGAATTGGCCGAAAGGTCGCCATACAGATTTGAGTAATCGGCCAGCAGTCGATCTGTCAAGCCACCGGGTTTGATGGGCCCGGTTGGATAGGCCGCTTCGTTGTGATAGTCCGCACTCACGTTAGCCCAAAACGCGTCGGCATGGCCTACAAACTTTGTCTTCGGATAGGCCTTCAACATCGGTTCAAAGTGTTGTTGAAAGCCGGTGCTCCAAGTCCCTTCGCCGTCAAAATGATTCACCTCCTGAAAGTGCACCAAGATCGGTACATCCATCTCGGCCGCCAGCGCAAACATGCGGCGCAGTTCCGGCCCATCGCACGCCACATGAAACTTCAGTTCGCCAAACCCCAGCGCGCCATGCTTCAGCGCTGCGGTCAATACGGCTTCGGCATCCGGCTTCGTAATGTCCGTCGAAGCGGCCCAAGCGAAAACGCCTGGATACTTGGCCCGCATTTCCTTGATCTGGTCGGCGCTATTGGCCCGCGCCAGCAGCATGGCATTCGATACCTCGCAGCCTTGCATGTGGACATAGTTTGCATCTAATCCTTGCCGCAGATGAAAATGGCAGTCGACCACCGGGCCGCCCCACAGCGCAGATGTTTCTGCGTGCGATGGGCGAGCAAACATGGCCGCGATGGTAGCCGCGATCGCGTGGCGGCGAGTGATAGGTGTGCGGAGCATCAGTGAAGTTGTATCACGGACCCTTTGGCCGAGCGTGGACACACTCCGGGTTTACCCATGTCTTGCGCGTTTAAATTTGCTGCACTCTACGCGGCTTTTTTCGCGT
>PMQB01000263.1 GCA_003169195.1 Bryobacterales bacterium | reverse complement strand
GTGCTGGAAGGCTTCGGTCTTGATCTGGGCCAGGGCGTCGAGATCGACTTTGTCGCCTGCTGGTTCCTGTGCGAAGGAGGGCGGGATGAGGAACAGGGCCGTGACCATTGCGGCAGCCTGCCTGAAGCGGAGTAGATTCATGGAGATTCTCGTTTTTCGTGAGGATTCCGGCGCCGATGAGCACGTAGTCTGAGGGAATCCACGGCATTCCGGGAACAAGACGTTATTCTCGCACGCTAATTGTTCAGAAGCGCCGTTGCCCTGGACTACTAGTGCCGCCTCCGTCGCAGATCCCAAAGCCCGCGTGCCGAGAGGATCACGGTTAAGCCCCCTAGGCCGCCGAGCGCCCAGAGCGTCCAGACGAAGAAGAACCCGCCGGGGGATTTGGCGATCTCGCCGTAGTGTGCTCCCCTCATGTGCATAACGGGCATGGCCGCTGCGATCAATCCGATGAGCAGGATGATGACGTGCCCCGAGCGCCGTTCGGGGAGCACGAGTGTCCCGTACAGGAAGACAGCGAGGACGAGCAGCGCAATGTTTGAGCTCTCTGCTTTCGATATCCCACGAACGATGTCGTCTGTAATGTGAAGCGTCAGAAAGAGGAGCGAGAGCAGAGATGCGACGGTCAACATGGTGTTGTGTTTCATTGGGAAGTCTCCTTAATGGATTTTATGTGTGACTCATTGCCGTGCCGCCTTTGCGTACTCTTTCGATTACGTCGACGGCTGGCGGACGTGTCACCCGACGCCGTTTCGCGTCACCTGTTCCGGAACGACTTCAGTTATTCGACGTTGATCGTGAACTGCAACTGAGCGGGCGTGACAGCGGTCCCCTGCCGAACGATGTAAAGCAGCTTTCCGGCGAGCTGGTTGGTGTCGATAATGGTCAGGGTCGGAACACCGGCGCCGGTCACGTTGGCGAGTTGCAATGCAATGTTGTTGGCGGTGAAATCGGCGGGCGTGCCTGCACATAAAAGCCATTCGCTACCCTGGCCGACACTGGTATTGAGTTCAAACGAGATTTTGAGGGTCGTATTGACGGCAGTATTTATAGGGATTCCGGAAATGGGGCGGTGCGAGAATCCGGTGCCCGTATGGAAAATGATGCTAATCATGATGAGAATAGATTACATCGGCTAGAGCGATATGTTGCGCCGTGTTGAGTGAAGGTGCTGCCAGAGTTTAATGAATGAAATAACGCCACTCGCGCATTTGATTCCCAAAGCCGCTTCGGAAACTCGTTGAATGATGTTTCACACTTGCAGCGTCACTGATTACAACGCGGTTTCGCGCCCAATATCGGACCTTAGATGTTTTGAGCGAGCGCGTCCAGCCAAGATCGCCTATTGACAAGAGGACGTTCATTGGAGAATAATTGCCATAGTCTTACTAGGTATGTCTAACTATGGCAGTGATGCTGAACCGCGACGAAATACCGCCCGGCACGCTTTATATGCTGGTGCTGAAAACCCTGGCGCGCCACGGAGAATTGCACGGATATGAGATTTCTAACGCGATCCAGCAGATTTCGGGCGAAGTCTTGCAGGTGGAGGAAGGGTCTCTGTATCCGGCATTGCAGCGCATGTTGGTGAAAGGCTGGGTGACGGCAAAGTGGGGCGTAACCGCTGGCAACCGGCGGGCGCGCTACTACCGGCTAACCGCTGATGGACGAAAGCGCCTTGCGGAGGAGTTGAGCCGATATGGACGTGTTACCGAGGCTATTCAAAAGGTTATTCAGCCGGCTTGAGAAATTAGCGTGAAAGAGGAGCAGCGGCATGTTTAGCGAATTGTGGCGCCGTGTGAAGTTCTTGCTGAACCGAAGCCGGTTCGAAGAAGAATTGGCGGAGGAAATGCGGCTGCACCTTGATCTGCGGACGGCGGAAGAGGGCAGCGAAACAACGGCTCGGGTCCGCTTCGGCAATGAATCCCTTTTACGTGAGAAAAGCCGCGATGCCTGGGGATGGACCTTTGCTGAGACGCTGTGGCAGGACATTCGGTATGCGGGCCGCGATCTGAATTCGAGCCGCGGATTTACCGCGGTGGCGGTGCTGTCGCTCGCCCTTGGCATTGGAGCCAATACTGCAATTTTCAGCATTTTGAATGCTGTGATGCTGAGATCGTTGCCGGTGGAAGATCCTGCTCGCTTAATACAAGTTGAGAGTGGAGAGAATTCGAGCTTCACCAATCCCCTATGGGAGCAGATTCGCGATCAACAAACTGCATTCTCGGGCACGCTGGCATACTCGTCAACTCGTTTCGATCTGTCTTCTGGAGGAGTGAGTGAGCCGGTAGAGGGCATTTGGGTGAGCGGAGACTACTTTCGCGTCTTAGGAGTCACCGCGCTGCGGGGACGCTTATTCACGAAAGATGACGATCGCCGCGGTGGAGGCAACTCAGGCGCCGTAGCCGTCATCAGCTATGCCTTCTGGAAGTCGCATTTCGGGGGCGAGTCCGGTGTCACCGGCAAGACTTTGCACTTGAATCGGCACCCGTTTCAAATTATTGGAGTGACGCCCGAGTGGTTCCAGGGCTTGGAATTGGATCACGGATACGGAGTGGCCATCCCCATTGCCTGCGATCCGATTCTGCATGCCGATGGAAGCTGGTTAGACAAACGAAGCACTTGGTGGCTGCGGGTTCTAGGGCGGCTCGCGCCCGGGGTGTCACATCAGCAGGCCCAGGCGCGTATGAGGGCTATTTCCAAAAGCGTCTACTNNTTATAAGACCGCGCTGTTCGTGCTCATGGGAGTTGTTGGGCTGGTGCTACTCATTGCCTGCGCGAACGTTTCCAATCTATTGCTCGCACGCGCTGCAGCACGACAGCGAGACATCGCCTTGCGCATGGCTATTGGGGCCAGTAGGCTTCGCTTGATCCGGCAACTGCTAACGGAAAGTTTCATGCTCGCAGCTTTAGGAGCGGGAGCGGGGTTATTATTTGCCCTTTGGGGGAGCAGGCTGCTGGTTCGCTTGCTCTCGGCCAGCGGTAAGCCACTCGAGTTTGACCTTTCGCTCGATGGCCACCTGCTCATATTCACGCTCTCGGTCGCGACGATTACAGGAATACTATTTGGACTGGTGCCTGCCTTAAAAGCGACTCGCGTATCGCCGAATCAGACGCTGAAAGAGGGGGTGCAAAGCGCGGGGACAAGCTTTTCACGCCTTAATTTGGGTGCGGCACTGGTGGTTGTGCAAGAAGCATTGACGCTGATCCTTCTAGTGGGGGCGGGATTATTTGTGTCCACCATCAATCATATTCTGCACGTTGACGCTGGCTTTGACACACATAACGTTCTCATTGCCAATGTCGATGTTCTGACCGCCGGCGTTCCCAAAGAGCGGCGCAGCTCTCTATATGCCGACATGCTCGAACAACTGCGGCGCGTTCCCGGTGTTTTGAGCGCTTCCAGTTCAGCCTTAACTCCCATCAGTGGCTCCGAATGGAATCAATGGACCTATCCGGTTGGGAAACACCCAGCATCGCAGGATGATGAGAACGTCTATCTGAATCGGATTTCGCCCGGATATTTTCATACGATGGGAACGCCGATGCTGCTGGGGCGCGACTTTTCTGAACGGGATTCGCTGGCGGCACCGAAGACGATCGTTTTGAGTGAAACAACGGCGCGTACCTTTTTTGGGGCTGAAAGCCCGCTGGGAAAAATGGTGGGAATGGAGAATGAGCCAGACAAGCCGCGAGATCTTTTTCGAGTCATTGGGGTGGTGAAAGACGCGAAATATGAGGCGCTAAATCAGGGCGCGTCGTTCAAGACTGCGTTCCTTTCGGCCAGCCAGGATGCACAGCCGTGGTCTGCCGTGTGCTTTGAAATTCGTTCGAGCCGAGGTGTTGAGGGTTTACAGCCGCGAATCCGCGACGCGATCACGAAAGCAAATCAGGATGTCTCCATTGAGTTCCAAAGTTTTGAAACTCAGGTGAACGACTCGGTGCGCCAACAGCAAGTTGTCGCCTTGCTTTCGGCTTTTTTTGGAGCGTTAGCTCTGCTGCTGGCCATTATGGGACTCTACGGCGTAACCGCTTATTCGGTAGCTCGGCGACAGAGCGAAATCGGAATCCGCATGGCATTGGGCGCGCAGAAGACAGCAGTACTTTGGCTGGTGATGCGCAGCGTATGGTTGATGCTGGCGATCGGGACGCTCGCCGGGACGGCAGCGGCGCTGATGTTAGGACGCCTCGTCGCGGGCCTTTTGTTCGGTGTGGCGGCAAACGATCCGGTTACGCTGGCGATGGCCGCACTGGTACTGGCGACCGCTGCGACGGTGGCAGCCTTCTTGCCGGCGCGCCGGGCCGCGTCTTTAGATCCCATGCGGGCTTTGCGGAACGAGTGAGTGGAGACCGTTGGGCGATGGGCCTCTAAAATCAGGAACCCGAATTTTTGTCTGATCCGCTGCAACCGGCGCTCGGCACACCTTGTCCTAAAGGTGAGGTGAGAGAGAAATGAGCTACACAATCGGCGATGGTATGGTTGCCCTCGCGTTGGCGGGGGGGATTGTTGGTTATCTTTACCTGAAGCACCGGAGCGGGCAGAAGAGGATCGAAATTATTCATCAGGAGCGGATGGCGGCAATGGAAAAGGGAATACCGTTGCCGGAGTTTCCATTGGAGCCAGCGCGAGAACGTCGTCAGGCCGATCCGACCGTCTTGCCGATTCTGGGAACGGTTCTTTTGACTCTTTCGGTTGGAGCCATGATTGTGCTCTATTTAAATCGTCCAGCTGCGGACCATGGTATGTGGGTATCTCCTCTGCCGTTCGCTTTTTTGGGCGTAGGCCTGATTGCCTTCCATTTGTTACAGGCGAAGTCCGGCCGTTAACAGAGGTGGAGAGCGATTCCCAACTCGTGGCACGCGCACAGAGCGGCGACCAGCAAGCCTTTGCGGAACTGGTTCGCCACTATAGCTCTCTGGTGTTTCGCCTCGCGGTTTCGATTTTGGGCCGGGAGTTTATTCCGGAAGCGGAAGACGTAACGCAAGAGGTGTTTTTCAAGGTTTACCACGCGATCGAGTCGTTTCGCGGCGAGGCCGAATTCAGCTCCTGGATCTACCGGATCACGTTCAACCAAGCGGTGAACCTGAAGGCGCGGGTTCGTTTCCGAGAGCCGCACATGGACGAGGTCGTTCTTTATCGGATGGTGAGTCCGGAGCCTGGCCCGCAGCGGCAGGCTGAAACGGCGCAGCGCGAACAAGCCCTTGCCGAGTGCATTCAAACGCTACCCGAGGTCTACCAATCGGCCTTACGACTGTACTATTGGCTGGGTACGGGCATAGGAGAAGTAGCGGCGCTGCTTGGCGTTCCAGAGAATACTGCCAAATCGTATCTGCATCGTGCGCGCCAGCTTCTGCATGGCCTGCTGAAAGAGAAAGGATATTCTTGTGACTGAGATGGAGCCTCGCGAAGCCGACATCGACAGTTTGTTGCGGCGTTCCATGGCCGCGCCTATCCCAAGCCTGCCGCCGGATTTCGACCAGCGCTTGCTGCGCGAGGTCCGCCGCACTGGGCAGCCGCTCGACCGATACCGCCAAATTCTGATCGCCAGCTACGGTCTAACGTCGGTGGTGGCGTCCGCAGTGGTGATGCGTGGCCAGGGGCTCGACTGGGGCGCTATAGCGGTGATGATACTTGGGCCACTCGTTTTGGTTGCGGCCGTATCCTGGTCGCTTCGCGCAACCCATAGAAAAATGCGGCACAGTGCCGACTAGACCTGGCGAACGGCAAAGCGACTCTGCCGGCTTCCGTCGTCACTGCTGGCCTTGCTCATCATAGGCAGTAATGCGGCCAACCCAGCGGCCAGTTCCCAATTTGTCGAAGTCGGTGATGGCGGCAAAGTGGAACCGGGGAGGAGCCGGTCAGTCTGGTTTCCTTGTGGCAGGTTCCGGCAATACTGCCCACGTTTTTGCAGACTTGGCCCCGAAGCTGATCCAGTGTTGTCATGTCCACGTCTATGGGATCACGCGCCGGGGGTTCGGACTATCGAGTAAACCGAGACGCCGAATTTTATCGCGACGCCTCAAAGCGCGGTTCGCTCGCCTGGCGGGAGCTTCATCGACCCCGACGGATGGGTAGCCCTAATGCCTGAAGAAGAGATTGAAAGTCCGGAGGAGGTTCGCAGTCAATGCAGACGCTTTCTCCCGAACGTGGATGAATGAACTGAAGACGCGCCGCGTGGAGAGCGACGCGCGTAATTCGCCGTTCGAGCTTTTCTGATGGATTGTACTTTCTGTCGCCGATGACCGGGTGGCCGATGGCTGAAAGCTGAACACGGATTTGATTTTGTAATCCGGTCACGAGCGAGACTCGGACGAGCGATGCGGCCCTAAGGTGATGTTCAACCGAATAGCGAAGTTCAGCGCGAGACGATTTTGGATCGCCTTCTGTGGTCACCTTTTGAAACATTCCTTCTTGCCGAAAGTAGTGAACGAGAGTCCCTTCTTTGAGGCGGAGGTGACCACGAACGGCTGCGAGATATTCCCGCACCGGGGTGTGCCGGATAAACTGTTGCACGAGTGCTTCTCGATCTGGCCAGGTTTTCGCGAAGAGCAGAATGCCAGACGTGTGACGATCGATGCGATGTACGACAAAGGCGCGTTGCCGCTTTGCTTTTAGTTCTTCCGAAAGAATAGAAAGCGCGGATGGAGTATCGGAATCATCGGCGGGCACCGCGAGCAGCTTGGCCCGCTTATTCAGGACGACAACGGCATCGTCTTCGTAAAGCACGTGAAGCTGCCGCCGATCCTGCTTTCCTGAACGGTGACCGCCCCTGGATTGAAATCTCTTCATTGCTGAATGGAGGATTGTTGCTTTTCGGGGCTGCTAGTGAACGAGTGGTAAAGCAACGCTCGATGATCCATCGCTATGCTACCAAGATGCCGGTCGGTTGACGGGTTGCGGCGAGTGCTGGTTAGCGGGTCATTGCATCCTTTAGCCGGCCAAACTCAAGCTGCAGTTCATCCATGCCGTTGGCGGCTGAGATTAAGTCACCAGCGAGGCTGGCCTTCTCAATCTCGCGGGCGACGGAACTGAGGGCCTCTCCGCCTACGTTGGCCGATGCACCCTTGATTTTGTGAGCCTGACGCCCAACGGCTGGGGCATCACGGCTGTCCAGGTAGGTCTGCAAGGACTCGATCTGGCGAGGGAGATCGCCGAGAAAGGTCTTGGTGACTCTAGTGGCGAGATCCTCATTATTCATGAGGCGCCGGAGCATGCCCGCGCGGTCGAAGACGACTGGCGCCGCTGATGGCAGGGGGAGGAGAGGTGGAAGGGCGGCCGCATCTAAGCTTCCCGATTGAGCGTTCTTCTTTCGGAGCCAGAGCGCCAGCGCCGCCGCGAGTGCTTCGGGTGAGACTGGTTTCGACACATAATCGTCCATGCCCGCATCCATGCATCGCTGCCGGTCGCCCTGTACGGCAAGGGCAGTCATGGCAATGATGGGAATGGCGTGATCGCGGACCCGGGACTGAAGGTTACGAATATGCCGGGTCGCTTCGAAGCCATCCATCATTGGCATCTGCCCATCCATCAACACCAAATCGTAAGGCATGGCTTGCAGAGCGCTGATTGCCTCTACACCGTTGGCAACAGCGTCGGCGCGCAGACCTAACTTTTCAAGAATGCCTATCGCTACCTGTTGGTTTGTGATATTGTCCTCGGCCACTAATATGCGGGCAGCGTAGCCGGCGAACGAGACTGGCAACACCCGGACGGGCTGATGCTCAATGCTGCATGGCTGCGGCCGCTCCCTATCTGACAGCGCCTGGGTGAGGGTGTCGATTAACTCCTGACAGCGAGTCGGTTTGCTGGCATAGGCGCTGAAACCTGTCTGCTCCCAACGCCGGCTGTCGTCTTGGCTTTCCAGGGGACTCAGCATTACCAGGCGGGTGTCTGCCAAGCGCCCATCGGCCTTGATGACACGGCCGACCGCCTCGCCGTCCATGCCTGGCATCTGCCTGTCAATCAGTGTGAGGCGGAAAGGGTCGTTGTCTTGCAACGCCTGGTAGAGAGCCTTCAGCCCGCCATGACCGTCTTCGGCGTCGGCTGGGCGCATCCCCAACGAGAGCATGCGCGTTGTCAAAATTTTGCGGCTAGTGGCGTTGTCGTCTATGATCAGCACACGCACGCCGCGCAGAACGGCGGGCACTGGACTTGGCGTTCCCGTCCCATCTGATTGCTGGCACAATCGAGCCGTAAACCAGAACTCCGAGCCCTTACCCTCTTCGCTCGCGGCCCCGGCTTGGCCGCCCATCAGTTCGGCGAGTTGCTTGGTGATAGCGAGGCCCAGTCCCGTGCCGCCGTAGCTGCGGGTGGTAGAGGCATCCACTTGGGTGAACCTGGAGAAAAGCGCGGTCATCTTTTCTGTGGCGATTCCGATGCCCGTGTCGGTTATCGAAAAGCGCAGTACGCACTCTGTCTGTTCTTGTTCCTGCAGTGCGATGCGCACCACTACTTCACCTTTCGCCGTGAACTTCAGGGCGTTGCCTACCAGATTGGTCAAGATCTGGCGCAAACGGCCAAGGTCGCCGCGCAGCAGACGGGGCACGGCAGGATCAATGCAGCAGAGTAACTCTAACCCCTTCTCGTGTGCCCGCACGGCCAAAGCGGCCATCAGATCGTCCAACAGAGTTTCGAGATTGAAGTCGAGCGTTTCCAACTCGAGGCGGCCGGCTTCGATCTTCGAGAAANNTCGTGACTCATGTTGGCGAGGAACTCGCTCTTGGCGCGACTGGCCGAGGCAGCCTCCCCCGCCAAGTTGTTGGCGCGTTTGGTGGCTTCCTCCAATCCGCGGTTACTTTCCCGGAGGTCGTCCACGGCTTGCTTCTGGGCGGTGATATCCCAATTAGTGCCGATCACGTGCAGCGGTCGGCCATTGGCATCCCTCTTCACGAGTGCGAGGGCGCGGATGTAATGGATGCTGCCATCCATCCACAGAACACGGAATTCGGTATTGAAATCGCGTTTTCCTTCGATGGCAAGCTGTATCTCTTCGTCGCCGCGCTCGCGGTCTTCTGGGTGGAGCCCCGCCTGCCAAGCCTCGTAAGCACCGCTAAACTGATCGGATGTGATCCCGTAAAGACGAAACATTTGCTCATCCCAGTCAAGCGAGTTCGTAACCAAGTTGTAGTCCCAGATGCCCACGCCGCCCGCGCGCGCCGCCAGCGTCAGACGGTCACTCACCTCCCTTAGCCGTGTTTCCGCGAGCTTGCGCTCTGTTATGTCGCGCACCATCCCAACGCTGTGCCATTCGCCATTCCGACGAACTGCGGAAAGTGACAATTCGATGGCTATCTCGCGCCCGTCCTTTCGGCGCGCTGCCAGCTGAACTGTCTTGCCCACCGCATTACCGCATCCCGTGCGCAAGAACTCCGGAAATGCAGCTTTATGAGAGGCCAAGTAGCGTTCCGGCGCCAGCATTTTATGCAAGCCTTTTCCGATCACTTCTTCACTGGAGTATCCGAGAATCGACTCCGCTGCCGGATTCCAAAAAGTAATGCAGCCGCGCGGGTCCATCATGAGGATGGCGTCCTGTGCGGAATCGGTGATACCGCGTAGGAAGGCTTCACTCTCCTGCAGCGCCCTCAAGGTATGCTTTTGGCTGGTGATGTCGCGTACCGTCGCCTGAAGAAATTGCTGGCCAGCGATCTCTAACCTCGTAAGCATTACGGAACCGTGGAATTCCGTGCCGTCCACTCGTCGGTGCGTCAAGTCAAAGAAATGGAGACCCTCACGCAGCGCCACATCGATCGCTTCCTTGGCCCGATTGGCCGAGAGGCTGCCGTCGGGCTGCCGTTCGGGAAGCACATCCCATGGCCCGAGCTCGGTGAACGCCACCTCATCCCTGGCTCCAAAGAGCTCAACTGCCGCTGGATTGCCTGAACTGAACTTCCATGAGGGTGGATTGACGGTCATCATGGGGTCGCGCGAGCCGTCGAACAGCAAGCGGTGGCGTGATTCGCTCTCGCGGAGTGCCTCTTCTGCTCGCTTGCGTGCCGTGATATCAAAGACAATCACGTGCACCACGGTGCGTCCCGCATATTGGATGTGGCTGGTGGACACCTCCACGTCCCGCACCGACCCATCGGCCAGCCGGTGTCTGGACTGGAACGGCGGATCGCCCGCTCGCGAAACACGAGCCAGGATCTGGGGAATATTCGAGCGCGAATGGGTGCTGATGTCGGCGACGCACATTTTCAGCAATTGTTCGCGCGAATAGCCGTAGAAACGAGCCGCTGCCTCATTTGCTTCGACCACTCGTTCGTCGGCGAGATCAATCAGCAGCATCGCTACGGAGTTATCGGCGAATTGACGCCGCTGCGATTCATTGCCTTCCCGCAGGGCATCTTCTATTTGTTTGCCCTCGGTGATATCGAGGCTCAGACCGACATGCCCGAGGAACTGCCCGTCTGGGGAAAAGCGCGGCGCGGCGTCGGCCACAAGACAGCGCCATTCGCCGTCGTTTCGCTGAACGCGTGCTTGGGCGTGATAGGGAGTATGCGTTCGTATTGCGCGGTCCGTTTCGCGGATGAATTGCGGCAAGTCGTCTGGATAAATCAGTAACTCCCATTTGCGACCCTCCGCCTGTTCGTGGGCTATACCGCAGAATTCCCGGAATGCGCGGTTGATGAAATAGACGCCGCCCTCGGTATCGGTGACCCACATCGGCGTAGGGCAGCCGTCGGCCATAACGCGAAAGCGCTCTTCACTCTCGACTAAGGCGTCCTCGGTCTTTTTCAGTTTGGAGATGTCGCGTAAAATGCCTGAC
The DNA here is from genome assembly GCA_003169195.1 of Bryobacterales bacterium. GTDB lineage: Bacteria > Acidobacteriota > Terriglobia > Bryobacterales > Bryobacteraceae > Bog-105. The sequence continues at coordinate 14,422 of PMQB01000263.1, read as the reverse complement.
AGGGCCTCCACCTCGCCGGCGTCATTCAGTATGGGTGAGCCGCTGATGGACGCGAGGAATTCCCGACCGTCCTTGCGCCGGCACTGACTCTCGTACTGAGAGACGGTCACGCCTTGGGATATTTGCTCGGCCAAATAGGCGAGATGGGAAAGCTGCTCAGGCGCCGCCAGCATGGAAAAATGCTGCCCGATCATCTCTTCCTCTTGGTATCCGAAGATTATGGCCGCGCCGCGATTCCAGCTGAGAATGACACCCGCCGTCGTGCTGGAGATGATTGCGTCCTCGGAGCATTGCACTATCGCGGCGAGGGCCCGTAGTTGGGCCATGTTGTTCCCGGTCGCCCTATGCCCGTCGTCAGATTCCGGATAATTGCCCACTTTCATCCCCATTGAGGTTGAATTAGACCTCCACTATGGTTATCGACCGATTGAAGACGCCTGCATCAGAAACCGGGCTTCCCCGGGTGGTTACGCCGGACTAGGTGTTGAGGATAAAGAACATCACGGCAAACGTGTGCGGTTTAGCTGGGTCTGTGTTTTTTGGAAGGTGGTGGTTGGGAGGAATAGACCGCTCGGTTTACCTTCACGGTTCGGAACGGGCTCATGATGTAGTGGATTCGCCCCGAAAAGCATCCCATTGAGTGGCGATGCGAGTTTATCAACTCATCTTGGTGTTCCTATTTGCTCCCTACACCCTGTGGTCGCAGGGTCCACCGTTTCAGACAGATGATCCTGTGCCGGTTGATTTTCAGCATTATGAGTTTTACATTTTTGGGGGCATGGACGGTACGCCGGCAGAAATCGACTCCACGGGCCCGGCATTTGAGTTCAACTGGGGTGCCCTTCCGAGGTTGCAGCTGCACGTCATTGCGCCCTGGGGTTCGATCCATCCATCCAATCGGCCGATCTACGCTCCGGGCGGCATGGGCCCTTCCGCTTTCGGTTACAGCGACATGGAACTGGGTGCAAAAATCGCCTTTATCAAAGAATCGAAGTACATTCCACAGATTGGCACGTTCCCGATGTTCGAAGTGCCGACCGGCAATTACGAGAAGGGACTCGGCGTGGGGAAGGTTTGGTACAAAGTTCCGTTGTGGGTGCAGAAGAATTTGGGGCACTGGCTGGTGGACGGCGGCGGCGGTGAGACGATTGTTCCGCAGACTCAGTACCGCGACTTCCCGTATGGTGCATTCCTGCTGAAATATGCCTTCGGCGAGCGACTGGAGCTGGGAGGCGAGATCTTTTCCCATGGACGCGAGGGCTATGCCACGGCTCAGACACAAGCTTCCACGATGATCGACGTTGGCGGCTACTATCACTTAAAGCATCATGCGGGCGAACAGTTTTTGTTCTGCTACGGCCACTCGGTCGCTGGCCAAACGGAACAGTACGCGTATGTTGGTTTGTACTGGACATGGGGAAAAGATAAAAAGAAACGGGACTCGGGTCAACTGAGGTTTCCGGAACCAATGAACACGACCGGATTGCGGGCGATGGACGAAATGGGATTCCCATGAGCCGCCGGTTGCGGCTCGGGGGCGGAGCACGGCCATAAGGCGTCAGTTGACCAAATAAGGTCACAGTCCATCGACAGTTCGACCAACAGACCCAACGTGGCTGTTACCCATGGCTGTGGCCGTACGATTGCTTCACTGTTGGGAATGACGCTCGCGAACGCAATCGGTACGACGCAACAGTCATCGCCTGAGGCCACTCCCTTGATGACTCACGAATATTTCAGCAGCGCTTATCAAAAGGGGTTCCAGTTGACCTTGCGCTTTCTTTTGTCGCGCGGCATTTCCCACGAGATTGCTCTCGACACGGCACAGGCCGCTTGGGCCAGGGGTTGGGAGAAACGCGCGCAGTTGCAGCAACCGGAACTGCTGCTTACTTGGACCAACACGATAGCCCTGAACATCTATCGAACTTTATTGCGCCGTGAATCACCGAGCGAACCGCTTCCGGAAATTGAGTCAGCCGTAAGTCTCAACGTCGCCGCTATCGATGTCGAACGAATTCTGACTTATTGCAAGCCGAAGGACCGCACGGTGCTAGAGAATCACTACATTCTTGGTTTCAAGGCGCGGGAAATTGCGCAACTCCAAGGTTGTTCGGAATCGGCTGTGCGGCTGCGCCTGCTGCGCGCACGCCGCAAGATTCAACACCACGTCATTGACCTAAAACGTCAAGCCAAAGCGGCCTGCGCATAAACCAGCCACAGGGGGCGCAATATAATGACCGGACATGATCAAGCACGCCGCTCTGGCAACCGCAGCGCTCGCTTATGGCTTACTCAGCGGGACTCTTTTGGACGCCCGCGTCACGCGCTTCGTGGTGGAGCAGCGCGAGTCGCCGGCATATAAGGGGCAGTCTTTCGGAGAGGCTGGCCAGTTTGAAATCCTGCAGGGTCATTTCTACGGCGAATTGGACCCGAAGGACCCGCACAACAGCATCATTACCGACATTGAAGGCGCGCCACGAAATGGCCACGGGATGGTGGAGTATTCGGCGACGTTTGCCATTGCTAAACCGGTGGATATGGCGAAGGCGAACGGTGTGTTGTACTACACAGTGCCGAATCGCGGTAATGGCGCGCCGACGCCTTCGGCGTATGGCCTCGTGAGTGTGGTGAGCGGTTGGCAGGGCGATGTCATGGCACGGCCGGGCCGCCAGACGATCTCTGTTCCAGTGGCAAAAAATGCGGATGGCTCGCCGCTTACTGGACCGGTGTTCGAACGCTTCATCAACATGGCGCCGGGTACAAGCACGCTCGACATCGGGACGGCGCCTTATGTGGCGCTCACGTATCAGAGGCCGCTGACTCTTGATACGGGCAAGGCTTCGTTGACTCAGCGCGCCACCCCCGGCGCTGCGGTGGTTCCGATTTCAAGTGCCGACTGGGCCTTCGCGGATTGCACGAACTCGCCTTTCCCCGGAACGCCGGACGCTTCGAAGATCTGCGCGAAGAACGGTTTCGATCCGGCTTTCGAATATGAGTTAGTTTTTACTGCGAAAGACCCGCTGGTGCTGGGCATCGGCTTTGCGGCCACGCGCGATCTGAATTCGTTCCTTCGATATGTGGATAAAGACGACATGGGTGTGGAGAATCCGCTCGCGCAGCACATCAAATGGGCTGTCTCGCAGGGCAGTTCGCAGTCGGGTAATTTTATCCGGACGTATCTGCATCTTGGCTTCAACCAAGACGAAGCGGGAAGAATTGTGTGGGATGGCGTGAATCCGCATATCGCCGCACGGCAACTGGCGCTGAACTTTCGTTTTGCGGTGGCTGGCGGGGCGGCGGGTCTTTATGAACCGGGCAGCGAAGCGGTGCTTTGGTGGAGCGACTATCTGGATGCGGCGCGCCATCGGCCGAGCGCGGGACTGCTGGATCGCTGTACGGCTACCAAGACCTGTCCAAAGATTATAGAAACGTTTGGCGCGTTGGAGTTTTGGTATCTGCGCGAATCGCCCAATCTGGTGGGCACCGATGCGAAGGCCGACATTCCTTTGCCCGCCAACGTGCGCCGCTACTTTTTTCCTGGGACATCGCATGGTGGTGGCCGCGGCGGCTTTGATAGTGCAGCGCCCGCGCCGCCCAATGGTTGTGTTCTACCCGCCAACCCGAATCCGGAAACCGAGACGATGAAGGCGCTCATTGCCGCATTGGTCAATTGGGTGACGTACGGAATAGAGCCGCCGGCGAGCCGCTACCCGCGCTTGGATCGTGGTGAACTTGTGCCGGCGACGAAAGCGGCGATGAACTTTCCGACGATTCCCGGTGCGCCCTCGCCTGAAGGTCTGGTGAACAGAGTGGCCGATCATGATTACGGTCCGGCGTTTCACTACGCCGACCTATCGGGCGTCATCACGAAGGAACCGCCGGTGGTGAAGCAGTGGATTCCTACGTTGGTGCCGAAAGTGGATGCGGACGGTTCCGACGTGGGCGGTGTTCCTTCTGTCCTGCGGCAGGCACCGCTTGGCTCTTACTTGGGCTGGAACCCGACGGCGGCCGGGTTCGATAAAGGAATGCAGTGCACGCTGAGTGGCGGCTACATCCCGTTTGCCAAGACCAAAGCCGAACGGCTGGCTGCAGGTGATCCGCGGCTATCGCTTGAAGAGCGGTACGGTAACCACGCGGGCTATGTCGCAGCGGTGAAAGCGGCGGTTGAGACGGCGGTGCGTGAACGATTTCTATTGCAGAAGGATGGGGATCGGTTGATGAATGAAGCTGCAGCCAGCGATGTGCTAGCGGGGAAGTGAGAAGCCTGGGTGTCCACGGCGAATGGCGCGCGAAAAATTAGGATCGTCGCCAAGTGCCTTCGCGGCCGGGTTGATGAGCGCCTGATCAGACAAGTTGTGAAACGAAAGGCCTCCCGTGGCTAAATCTCCGTCGTCGTACAACATGTGGTCACCGAAGCCGTTGAAGAGACTGCGCCAGTCCCAACGCGAGATTCCGCCAACATGATTGTTCGCGAGATAGGAGGTCACGCTGGAGGTGCAATTGTCAGTGAGTGCGTTGTACCACTGGGGGTTAGTGCGAAGCCTTTCCATCCAATCTGGATACTGCAGGAATAAGCGGCGGGCGTCGGCGGGATTCGTCAGCGTGTGATAGAGGCGAACATATTCTCCGGTCCGGTAGTTGGTACGGAGGCGGACGACATCGCGCTCATCGGCGGCCAGATAGATGAGTTCGTACTGGCGGAAAAAGCCGCGCACGGTGGAGTAACTTTGGCCGATGGCTTTTCTTTGCTCGATGGACATAGCTAGGTAAGTGTCGTTGGCGAGCGTGTCGCGGAATTGGAAACTGACGATGGCATGGGCAATCAAGGGTGAGCCCCAGTGCGTGAGAAACAGATCGACACCTTGAAGCCGCGCAAGATCCACGGTTCTGGTTTCCCAGCGCGGGGTGTAGTCGGTTTCTGTACGATAGACGAAATTCCGAACGTTGTGGATGGTGACAAGATCGGCGTGGCGTTCTGCGAACGGCAATTCGGCGACGTCGGTTTGCCAGGGCCGCGTGTTGGTGGGGGCGAGAGACAGCCACCAAGTGACGATCAAGACCCACCCTGCCAGCCACAGAAGGATTGCCTTTCGGTTGTATTGGGCGAACCATGCAACTGCCATGACGAAGAACGAGTAAAGGCACGCTGCCGGCAGTTGCAGCCAAGCCATTCGAACGTCGAAATAGAGTGCGAGCACCGCCCAAACGGAGGCTACAGCCGCTGTTAGGATCAGAAGCTTTCGACTCAAGGATCGCCAAACGCGCACGTCAAATTCTTTCACACCTGCCAAGGAGGGCGCGCCTGCGGATTATTGTGTTTCATTGGCATTGGACTCTCAAATTAGGAAGAGTCCAGTGTGCGGTATTGTGGCTCGTGGCGATTCGGCTTTTCCCCACGCTGATTTTCTCACCGGTTAGGAGCGCAGATTTTCGGGATAATTGAGCCTATGGATTCCGAAGCGCTCGATGCGACAACGCTGGAAAAACGGGCACAGGACGCCGAGGGAAGAGGCGCACTTCGTGAGGCGCTGCATTTTTGGGGTGAGGCGTTTCGCTTGCGGCGCAGTGAGAATTCGCCCGAGGCTTTCGTGCTGACGGCCACCCGTTTTGCGGCCATACAGTTGTCGCTCGGCGAATATCACGCAGCGGAACGGACACTGGCAGAGGCGCGCGCGGTGTTCAAGAATGGGTTTGAGAAACGCAGTGAAGCGTTTCTGCAGTATCTGGAAACCGAAAGCTTATTGGAAAAATCGCGCCGCAACTGGGCGGACGCGTTTACTTCAACGAATCTGGCAGCAATATTGTCGGCCGACCTGTACGGACCGACCCACGTAGCCACACTCGAGCGACTGACCGAGCGCGCCGACATTGAAGTCAATGCCGGACTGATTGAGCAGGCGGAAAAAACGCTGGCGCACGTTCTGCCGCATCTGGAGGCCAGCAGCGGTCTGAATCTATTGGTTGGAGCCTACAAAATGCAGGCGGTTATCCACCTGAACCGGCACGAATATGAGCCTGCTTGCGCCCTGTTAGAAAACTGCTGGCGAGCGTTATCCTTACGGCCTCGCGACCGGTTCGAACTGACGCCAGTTTTGAAGCCACTCGCCATTGCGTATATGGGTCTGGGTCGACCGGCCGATGCATCGATGGCGATGGAAGAGGTGATTCGTCTTGAAAGAGCCGCAACCGATGAGCCGATGCTGTTCACCGTGTTTACGCTCGGCCAATTGGCGTTGCTAAGAGCAGCGATGGGGAGATGGTACGAAGCTATTGCGATCGCGAAAGAGGCGGAAACGCTGTGGCAAGAACATGCCACGCGGGTTTTCACGGGCGGTACGGACGAACAGAGAGGATCGTTTGCGGATGCGATGAGGAAGGACAGCGTGAGAGGTGTGGCTGTCCTTTTAGCGAGGGCGTTGGCGGACCCATCGTTTGCGGCCGAGTGCCTGGAAGTGCTTTGGAGGAGGAAGGGCATTGCCACTACATTTCTTGAGTGGCAGCAGCGAGCTCTTCATGAGCGAAACGATGCGGAAGCCAACCGGTTGTTTGGCGAGTGGTGGAAAGTCAAACGGTTAATCTCGGAACTATGGCTTGACCGAAAAAGGCTGTGTGCGCCGGACGACGGGACGGCCTATCAGCGTCATATGGGTCAGCTCATGGACATGGCGGACCAGCGTGAAAAAGATCTGTCGGCGAGACTAAAAATCAATTTTCAGGAGATGCCAACCACACTGGTACGCGATGTGGCAGAGGCATTGCCGGACGATACGGTGCTGATTGAATATGTGCTGGGATTTCGGTTTGCTGCTGATGACTATCGTGAACAGTTTGGCGGAGGCGAGGCGTATTTCGCGTTTGTGGTGAAGCCCGGCAACTCTGCCATGGCCAGCTGCGTTGAGATAGGGGCCGCAGCCGAAATTAACGAACTGATCGCTGAACTGGATCGATTGATTTTGCGAAGTGAAACTGAATTGACTGATCTGTTGCGGTTGCTGCATACAAAGCTATGGCAGTCTGTCGCGGACCAAGTGGGCGAAGCGCGGCATGTGGTGATAGCGCTGGATGAGGAATTGGCCCGGGTGCCGTTTGCAGCGCTGCAAAACAAGAGCGGAGATTGCCTAATTGACGAACACGTTTTGAGTTTTATTGGGTGCGGGAGCGAGATTCTACGGCGATCACCCGCGACAAACCCGGGTCCGGCTGTTGTGATGGTGCCGGGACCGCCTCGCGTTTTGCGAAGCTCCATTGAGGATCTGCGTTTTGGGAGTTTGCCTTATGCGCTGCAAGAGGCGGCCCATGTGAAAGCTGCGCTTGACGGGGGTGCAAGACTCTTGCGGGGGCCAGAAGCTTCGAAGAACGCCCTGCTGAGTTGCAGAAACCCACGCGTATTGCATCTGGCGACACACGGCTTTTTGCTTGCTGATACGGCGAACCCGGAAGGTGCCTTTGAGCTTGGCCATCCCATGCGGGATTCTTCGCTTCTGCGGTCGGGTGTTGCCATGAGCGACGACGTAGTTACAGCGCTTGAGATTGCAGGAATGGATTTAAGCCAAACGGAGATGGTGGTGCTTTCGGCATGCATGTCGGGGCGGGGTGAGATTAAAACCGGAGAGGCCGTGTATGGATTGCGGCGATCTTTCTTTGTGGCGGGCGCCAAGCGGCTGGTCACGTCGTTATGGGCGGTCAGCGACAGACACACTGCTGAGCTTATGGAGTTGTTTTACCGGCGGCTGCAATCGGGTGAAGCGCCGGCCGAAGCGCTGAGAGCGGCGAGTCTTGAAATGCGAGAGAGGGCACCCCATCCTGTGTATTGGGCGGCCTTCGAGTTGTTTGGGGAGACGCGAGCTCTGCAGGCTAGCGCCTGAGTGTCACCTCATTAACGCAGCCATATAGGGGGCATTAGCGAAAAGGATAGTGAAGGTAAGGAAAACACGTTAGGTGCGAAGCCGACAGGATTGATTTATCTACCTCGTGTAGCGGTGGTGCAGAAATTGCAAACCAAATGCTTTTCGACGGGCTAGACGGAGAATCGGATGCAGACGGCTGAAGACTACGACCTTTTCTACGAGGTGCTCAGACTGAGACCTGGCGGCACGCTTGAAGACATTCGAAGAGCGCACAGAAAATTGGTACCGCAACTTCATTCGGACAAGCGCCCGGGATCTCCCGATGGACCGATGCAAGAGGCAAACATTGCACGGGACATGCTGCTTGGCTATTGGAAGAAATATAATTGTGCGCCACCGAGCGCCAGNNGAGAACAGCAGCGGAGGCAAGAAGCGGCCCGCGCGATGGAGGAGAAGCGCAAAGCTGAAATAGCTTTTTCAGTCCCCCCGTTTCAGCCTACGTTGATCAACGAGCTTTTCGACTACTTGAATTCGAAGGAAGATTGGTGGATTTGGATTTCACTGGGCGGATTGGTGGCCAGCCTGGTGGCGGCGTCTTTGTTCGCAGAGAATACGTTCGGCCGTGTAGGAATCGATACCGGATTACCAACCTTCGTTTTGTGGGTGCTGCCATATTACTTATGCTTTGAAGGCGTACGCTCGCAGCGGACGTTATATCTCCGCATGAAGCGCCGCAGCACAGAGGCTGCGTTCGTGGACGCCAGTACGCTACGCCAAAGGATTCAGTCTGTGTTCGAAAAAAGTCCTGCGGGCACGGGCGGACGGAGATGGATCGTTACCGCGTGGCAGACGGTGGAAGCGGATGTGTCGCAGATGATTTCCGCAAGACTTGTTTTTACGGCCAAGATTCTGTGGTTAGTACAGGTTCACTACTCTGTTGAGGTCTATGTGAAATGCAAGGCGGCCGCGAACCCGTCTGGCAGTCAGTTCATCCATTGGTTCGAGTACAAAAACACAATCCCTTGGGCTGGGCCGGTGAAGGACATCATTTCGGAGTTGGATCAATCTTTCCGTCGGAACTAGCGCAGTCGCGCCTATAAAGTGGTAAGGTGCGTTCAAGTGGTAAAACTAAAACCGCGACGCTACATAGCTGTACGTGAATTGCGCCAAAACCTGATGCGCCGCTGTGGTGGGGTGCAACTCATCCCAAAACAGAAAAGTATGCGGGTTATCGCGCGTACACGCCTTCACGCCGTCCGTGCCACACCACCCCGCATCCCTAACATCTACAAAGCCATACTTCGATGGATTCGCGGTAATCGCACTAAACAACGAATTGGTATTCACCACGGCGATGTCGATGCCGTACTTTGTTTGCAGCCCGTTCACTTGCCGCGCGAGTTCGTCATTAAACACCAACGCCGCACCATCGGCCGCCGCCGGCCCCAGCGCACGGACAAAGATGTCCGAATTGTCGTTAACGTAGGGCACGTGCCCGAGCGGCGGTAGGTTCATCCACAAAAAGTGTTTGCCGCCTGCGCTCGCCAGCGTGGCAATATCGGCCGCCACCGAATCCGCCGCATTTTTGGCAATCTCCGGAAACTTTACGAAGCTCGACACACTTCCGAACGATTGAAAAAGGTTGTTCGCGCCGGCCCAAAACACATATAGATTTTCCGGCGATGCCCGTTGGCCATTGAACGAGAGGAATAACTCGACCTGATTCGTGGTGCCGGGTACTTGCGGATTCGCAGGGTTCAAATAATTGGTGGGAGAAAAGTTTGCGTTGTTGCCGGCTAGGGCGGAGGCGACAGCAAAGTTCGTGCCTGAGGCATTGGCGGACAGCATGCCGCCCGACGAGCCAAACGTCGTGCTCACAACGAACGGCTGCGGGTCGGGCAAACTCAACAGGGCTGCCAGATGATCAATCCACAGACCTTGAGGACCGATTGCGGCAGGCAGTGTTTGGGGGCCATCGGTAAAGGCATTGGCAGCGTAGTTACCCAGCGTTTTGCCAGCGGATGCGAGCGCGGCGGCCGCATTTCCATTATCGGAAAGACTGTCTCCGAAGACGACGAGTTGGTAGATGCTGTCGGCCTGGAGAGACTGTACGTGCGCCAGGCCGATCAGCGCGATTGCTCCATAGAGTGAATGGAAACGCATAAGGAAGGGTTACCTCAGTCAGACAATGTTTTACCAAGCAACATGTATCCCAAACTGCATGCGCCGCATGGGGAAACCGGATTGCAGATCTGTGATCCGGCCGGCTGTGGTTTGATCCACTTGAGCAATTGGAAGGCCGAGGTTTTTGTTGTTCCAAGCATTAAAGACCTCAGCGCGGAACTCAATCATGGTGGCTTCGCGGTTCAAAGGGGTGTGTGCGCGGAAGTTCTTGGCTAGTGACCAATCGGCATTGATCACGCCTGGTCCGCGAAGCATGCCAACAGACGCGTCACCAGCCTGACAGCAAATAGGAATTGAGAATGCAGCAGGGTTATACCATTGAGCAGACGATTTGCCGCCTACGACCGAGTACGGGTTGGCACCGGGCACTCGATTGGGAAGCTGTGTGAAGTCGCCGTTAAGACTGGCATTGCTGGAGACGGTCGGCGTAAAGGATAGACCTGACTCAAGACTCGTGATTCCACTGAAGACCCAATTGGAAAGAAGAAGCTTTGTTACGCCGTTGGCATTTGAGCCATGGGCAAATCCAGAACCGTAGGGCACCTTGATTGTGTGTGCAAAGGTCCACGTTACGGCACGATCGATAGAGCCTCCGATTGTGCTGCCCCCAACGCCATAGTCCAGAGTTCGGTTGTAGGGATTGTTTGCATCATATCCAAGAGACTTCGACCAGGAAAAGTTTGAGGCGAAGGTCCAGAAGCTCGAGAGACGCCGCTTGGCCACTAACTGAAGTGCGTTGTAGTTTGAATCGGAACAATTGCACTCCATAGTAATTCCCTGAGACAAGCCGTAGGGGGCGTAAAAGGGACGTCGCTGTAAGAGCGGACCAAAACCCGCGGGAGCAGCGTTCATGTTATAGGACCAAGATAAGTGTGTACCTTTGGTGCCTACATAGGCGGCTGACAGTGTTGTCGAGCTACCTAAAGCTTGCTCAATTGTGAAGTTCCAAGAATCGAGTTGTTCGGTTTTCCAATTGAATGGTCGACTTTTGAGAGCTGTTCCGTTTGGTGCCGGCAAGATGCCCGTGGACGGTAAGACGGGAGGAGTTCCCGCTGGTGGGGCTTGACTGAGAGGGAAGAGAGATTGATAGAGATCGGTTTGCGTAATCTGCTGCTGCGCAATGATTGGGTAGAAGCTGGTGAGGTGATAAAAAGTCGCGTCGTATCCGGAAGAGAAGAAGTTTCGACCGAATCCAGACCGGATAACAGTGTTTTGCGTTAGTTTGTATGCCAAGCCGACCCGCGGTGCGAAATCATCTTTCGGGGTTGTTACGTTTGCGCTATTTGAAACACTTCCCAGTCCCGCCAAAAGAATATCGCCGGTGGCTGGATCGAAGTTCGCAAGGCCGCCCGGGTGAGCGGCGGTGACTGGTTCAAACCAATCCCAACGCAGACCATAGCTGAGCGTTAACTTTTTATTGGCTCGCCAGATGTCTTGTATGTAGAGTCCAGCCTGGGTTTGACGCTCGGCTGGAGAGATCGTGAAGATCGCGCGGTCAAACTCGCAGGTATCACCAAGGAGGAACGTTGCCATGCCGATACCGGAACTCGAATTGCCGGGAATACCTGTTACCGTTTGGCAGAACTGATAGTTGCCACGAGAGCTGGCGTTCACGGATAGAAAATTGAACTGGTGCCGGCGTACATCCGCTCCCCACCGGAGCTGGTGGCCTCCACTCGTTTTGGTCCAGTTATTTACGAACTCGTATGTCGTTTCGCCGTCAAACCTCGGAATGCCAACTCCGCTGGGAATACCCATATAGAAGCTGCCAACTGGCCCACCGATGTTGATGCCGGCAAGGCCATCTGTCAATGAACTCCCAGTGTTGATACCCGGAATGCCAACCTGGTTGTTTGTTTCAGAGCCAGCGTCATATTGAAGAGCGCTGAGATGAAACCGAACGACACCGGCCCTCAGCTCCGAGAGCAATCCAGCCCCGAAAGTGTGAGTGTAATTGAGGGCTCCCTGCTGACTGCGGGAGTTCGCAACTTCCGGACTTAGGCCGCCTTGGGTAGGTCCGCCTGCTATTCCAAAGAGTGGAGGGCTGTTAAGGAACGTGGTGAAGTAGCTGTACCGGGCAAAGAACATATCGTGATCGCTAACGTTCCAGTCTCCACGAGTGTCATATTCGTTCTGATTGAAAAGCTCTTTCACGTTTCCTACATAGTTATTGTCAGTCGCTTGGCTTATGTTCGGACTGGGTAAGAGCGCTAACAGATTGTTAGCGACGGGACTAATGCGAGAGGGGCAGATCACATTGGCAATACCGCCGCAGGAAATCTGCTGTCGGCCGCTGCCATCAGCATTACCTGTTGACGGGTCATAGATCGGATTTGAGCTGGCGACGGCGCTAAAATCCCCGCTGCGGAACGCGTTGTTCGGAACAGTCGAAAGAATCGAGGCCGCCTGAAGAGTGCGAGTGAGCTGATAGTCGCCAAAAATGAATAGCTTATTTCTCTTGATTGGCCCGCCGGCGCTGAGGCCGCCCTGATTCCAGTTAAACGGCGCGACGCCCAAACCCTTTCCATTCGATCCAGTGCCCGCAATCTTCTGCGTTAACGGGTCGGCTGCGAACGTATCCGAATTTCGATTGTAATAAAAAATCGAACCATGGAATTCATTTGTACCGGATTTCGTTACATACTGCGCGACCATTCCAGCAGTGCTGCCGAACTCTGGATCGTAATCCGCTGTTGTGATCTTCACTTCTTGGACGGAATCGACCGGTGGGTCGATGAGCTGTATGCCACTAAATCCGTAGGAGAGGTCACTAATTCCATCCAGAATAAACTCCTGGGCACCTGACCAGGTGCCATTGATATACACTCGATCGCTGCCCTGCGGATTCTCACCAGCTCCCATCTGAAATGTGTCAACGACCGCCCCGGGAACGTCGGCGTATAGCTGAGTAATATTTCGATTGATTATCGGGAGACTCGCAAGCTGAGTCTGATTAAACGTTTCAGAGACGTCGCTTTTCTCCGTTTGCAAAAGCTCAGCACCTGCTGCTACGGTAACCGTTTGCGATACGGTGCCCAGTTGCAGCGTTGCATCCACCCGAACAGTCGCATCGACGCTAAGCGCTACTTGCTTTTGGAGAAAACTGGAAAAGCCTTTTTGTTGGATTGCGACGCTGTATTGCCCGGGAACTAAACTGGTGACATTGTAAAACCCCGAGCTGTCCGTCGAGGTCTTTTTGTCGATTCCTGTCTGTTCATTGGTGATTACTACTACCGCCTCGGCAATGGAGGCACCGGAATTGTCGGTGACGTAGCCATTAATCGATCCGGAGACGGCTTGTCCAAAAGTAGGAACAACGCAACAGCAAACTACAAACAAAGCAGTCATCGCAGCTCTGTACATGTGCTTTCTCCATGACGTAGAGTCGTGTGTCCAACGCGGTAGTCAACTAACGTTTGTTTTAACTTCTCAGTGAGTTACTTACGGCAGAAATTTACCAACTTTCAGTTAGTCTGTCAAACAAAAAAAGACCAAAACGACCCTCATAGAAATACATATGACCTCTCACCTTTCGAAACTACGTATGAATGCTAGTTCCCAAAACAGAGGAGAGGCGGAAGGATCATTATGAGGAAGACAGGTTCTCTTTATCGTTGGAACGCCATTGTATGTTTCCCGGCTCTCTCGTGGTTTATTGGAAACGTCTCGCGAAATTCGGTTTCGCCACAATCCTCACTCTGGCATTGGCTTCAACTGGTCCCTTCTCAGTGTGGGCTCAACGCAGTTCGGATGCCGAAGCTCACGCCAGGCGCGCGGAAGCCGCTATTGCTGAGAACCAGCCCGATATCGCTTTAACCGAGCTTCATGCCCTTTTGCTCCTGGTGCCGAATGATTTAAATGCGAGGGCGAGTCTTGGCATGGTCTTGTTTACCCAGGGACGTTGCGACCTAGCAGCGCCCGAGTTGGAAGCAGCGTTGCTGCGCGCACCTCATTTGTGGAACGCCAAGGCACTTTTGGGCATTTGTAAGCTAAGACTTGCCCGGACCGCTAAAGGCCAGTCTGAAATTGAGGAGGCGCTGCCTAGATTGACAGATAAACATTTGCGCGGAGAAGCGGGGTTGGCCTTGGTCAAGAGTTACGCGGATGAAGGTAACTACTCGCAAGCGGCAATCACGATTGATGTGCTGCAGAGAGATGATCCGCAAAATGAAGCCTTGCTATTTGCAGCATACCGGGTTCATTCTGCTATTGCAGCGGCTGCGTTGCAAAGACTTTCGCAGCTCGCGCCCGAGTCTGCACGAGTTCATCAAGTCATAGGGGATGACATGTTTGTGCAAGAGAATTACGAAAGCGCCATAAATGAGTATCACGAAGCGCTGAAGCGCGACCCTCGTTTAGCAGGGGTTCACCTAACAGCCCGTGGTGAAAGT
>PMQB01000182.1 GCA_003169195.1 Bryobacterales bacterium | reverse complement strand
CGATGGTGGTGTTGTCTTTGTCAATCGTGACGCGCTTGGCGCGCCCCAGATCTTCTAAACGGACACCTTCCAACTTGATGCCGGTTTCTTCCATGATCGACTTGCCGCCGGTCAGGATCGCAATGTCATCCAACATCGCTTTGCGGCGATCGCCAAACCCAGGAGCCTTAACGGCGCAAGCGTTCAACGTGCCACGCAACTTGTTCACAACCAGAGTGGCCAGCGCTTCGCCTTCCACTTCCTCGGCAATGACGAGGAGCGGTTTGCCTGCGCGGGCAATCTGTTCCAGCAACGGCAGCAGATCCTTCATGTTGCTGATCTTCTTTTCATGGATCAGAATATAGGGATCTTCCAAAACCGCTTCCATGCGGTCAGGATCGCTCACGAAGTAAGGCGAGAGATAACCGCGATCAAACTGCATACCGTCAACGGTCTGCAACTCGGTCACCATCGTCTTCGACTCTTCAACCGTGATAACGCCGTCCTTGCCCACCTTCTTCATCGCTTCCGCAATGATGTTGCCGATGGTGGAATCGCCGTTGGCCGAAATCGTGCCAACCTGTGCAATCGCATCGCCGGAAACAGGTTTCGAGAACTTCTTCACACCTTCAACAACAGTCTCAACAGCCTTCTCGATGCCGCGCTTTAGTGCCATCGGGTTTGCACCCGCGGCGACCGACTTCACGCCTTCACGGAAGATCGACTGTGCCAGAATCGTGGCGGTGGTAGTTCCGTCACCAGCAATGTCGCTTGTCTTGGAAGCCACTTCGCGCACCATCTGNNGCATCAGCCAACTGATTCACGCCGCGAAGAATAGCCTGACGCGAATTCTCGCTATAAACAATCTGTTTTGCAGCCATGGTTATTTTTTCTCCTTACTTGGTGCCATTGGTAGAAATCACGCCGAGGATCTCATCCTCACGCATAATCAAATACTCGTTGCCGTTCAGCTTGATGTCTGAACCGGAGTATTTGCCGAACAGAATGCGGTCGCCGGCTTTCACATCGCAGGCAATCACTTTCCCGTCATCGGTCTTCTTGCCGTTTCCGACGGCAATCACCTCGCCCTGCTGCGGCTTCTCTTTCGCAGAATCAGGGATGTAGAGACCGCCCTGCATGGTCTCCCCTTCTTCAATCCGTTTAACCACGACGCGGTCGTGAAGCGGACGAATATCCATACTAAAACCTCCACTGAGTTGGTTGAATTAAAAACTCTTGGGAACTCTGGATCGGCCTATTACCGTTGTCGGTTGCCAACCCGTCCCAGCGACAGTTTTAGCACACTCGACCCTAGAGTGACAAGGGATAATTTTATCTTGTTGAAAACAATAGCTATACAGTTTTGGCAGTCGGTCGGTTGATGGTGATCAACTCAGGTTTTGTGATTCCTTCGCCTCAACAGGCCGATCTTGCCCCGGTTTCGCCCAAATTTCCCCCTTCGCGCCATCGCTCCCACCACCCTGTTAACCTAAGGAAGGCAGAAAACTGCTGTTTCTCACCATGCGGCGCGCCTCTTCCCTTCTTGCCTTCGCCGCCCTATTCATTACCGCCATCGTCGGTATCACCTATGCGATACGTCGAGCCGCGGAGCAGCATAGGGTCCACGCTACCCCCCCGCATCTGAAGGACTCCGAAGATGGCCTCGCCCCTTCTGGCTGGCGCTATAACAAAGACGATCCTAAAACCAATCGGCCAGTGGTTCGCCTCTATGCCAGTTCCATGCGCGTAACTAACAACCCGTCTGCGTTCGAACTGCACGGCGTAGCGCTCAAACTCTACAACAAGAAAGACGCCAACTACACATACATCAAAGCGGAAAACGCCCATTTCGAAGAACGATCCGAGGTCATGAAATCCGACGGCCCTGTGAGCATCGTCATGAATGTGCCCGTCGATAAGGATGCCGAAAACAAAGACGAACTAGCCAAGCGCGTCCAAGTACAAACCTCCGGCGTCACCTACGACACCAAAACGCTAAAAGCGCAAACCGATCAATTAGCCACGTTCATCTTTCCCAACGGCAGCGGTAAGGCTGTGGGCGTTGAGTACGATCCCAATACCAAGCTCCTTCACATGAAATCGCAGGTAGTGCTTGATCGGAACGGCATGCACGTGGAAACCAGCGATCTTATCTTCAACGAAGCTGAACAGAAGATCTATCTCTCGCCGTGGTCGAAGCTTCAGCGCCAAACGATGAACATTCAGGCGCAAAAGTCCGTGGTGACGCTCATCGATGGCAAAGTTCATCAGATCGATTCGGAGCAACCAAAGGGCACCGACGACCGCAAAGGCCGCCACGTGGAATACTCTGCCGATCAAATGGTTGCCCACTTCGATGACGACGGCAATATGACTGAAGTGCTCGGTTCGCACCATGCCCGAGTGCTATCCAGCCAGGAACGCGCTCAAACCGTCATCACCGGAGATCAGGCCGACCTCCATTTTGAACTCGAACAAAAAGCCGGCAAGGACACGCCCGACAGCTATCTACAATCCGTCACCGCTTCGGGAAATGCGGTCGCGGAATCGTCTCCCATTGAGCAGCCCGGCGTCACGCCAACCGAAACGCGCATCCTGCGCAGCGAAACCATTGACCTCGATATGAAACCCGGCGGCCAGGAAGTGCAGGAGATTCGCACTTTGCAAAAGGCGCAGCTCGAATTCAAACCAAATCGCCCGGAACAAGTGCATCGCGTTCTCGATTCATCGAAGATGCGCATCGTTTACGGCGCCCACAGTTACGTGGACACATTCATCGGTTGGAATGTAGCTACGCGCACCGATAAGCCTGTCACACCAGGCCAGAAGAAAGCGCCGTCGCCCGCCTTCACCTGGAGCGACGACATGACCGCGAAGTTCCAGCCCAACTCGAGCGAGATCGATCACATTGAACAGCGCGGCAATTTCCGCTATCAGGAAGGCACCCGCAAAGCATCCTCGAATAAGGCCATTCTCGAACAGAAGATCAACCGGATCACGCTCATTGACCGCGCCAAAGTTTTGGACGACACCGGCTCAACGTCCGGCGATCTGATCGTCATGGATCAATCGAACGGTGACATGGACGTAACCGGCAAAGTGTTTTCCGTCCGCGCTCCCGAAAAAAACCAAAAGCCCGGCACATCCATGCTCGATGAAACGCAACCCCTCCAGGCGAAAGCCGACAAAATGCGTTCGCGAGATGACAATTCCAATATCTTCTACGACGGCAACGTTGTCATGTGGCAAGGCGCCAACCGCATCACCGCCGATAAAATCGAAATCAATCGCGATGAGAGCGTGCTACACGCTTCTGGCAACGTCATCAGCGAGCTTGTCGACAATCAAAAGTCCGCTCCACCTCCCGATGGTAAAGCGGCAGCGCCCGCTGCGAATCCTATTTACACCACGGTGAAAGCGCCCGATCTGATCTATCATGACGACACTCGGGTGGCGCTCTATAGCGGCGGCGTTACCCTGCTTCGCAACACCATGACCGTTACTTCCAAAGAATTGCGCGCCTTCCTTACTCCGAAAGCCAACAACAACAGCGGCGATTCATCTTTGGATCACGCTTTCGCCGATGGCAATCTAGTGGTGGTGGATGTGCTTGGGCCCAATCATACACGCACGGGCTGTGCCGATCATGGCGAATACTACACCAAAGCAGATAAAGTGATTCTGAGCGGCGGCCAGCCGCAAATCGTCGATAACATTCGCGGCATCACCAAAGGCCCCAAACAAATTACCTATTTCAGCGGTGATGACCGCCTGATGGTGGAAGGCGAATACCAGAAGCCGGCCTTCAGCAAAATGATCAAGAAGTAGCTAATCGCTGCGCCGATAGATAACGCTCAAACGCGTACGCCCGACTTCCCGGTAATGATTTAACAGGCTGCGCATATCAACGAAGTTCGTCGGCTTCATTTTGGCGTTCAGCAAACCCAGCCCATCTACAACAAATGTCGGTCGCGAATGTAGAACCTCTGCCAGGTGATTAGCGGTTGCTGCGTTATCCACTGGCTCTTGTGCCGTTAAATGGCGGTCGGCCGCCACTCCGGTCAAAGGCTGAGAATCCCANNCGCGCCATCTGCACATAACGTGGACCGAACCGCACCACGGGAACAATCAACAACAAAAACAGCGCCGCCGAAGCCACGCGTCTCCGTTCTGCAAGCGCCAGCACGATCCCACGTGCCCCAACCACCACAAGGGGCGGCAGCATTTGCAAAAAATAACGCGGTGCAAAATGGTTGCCAAAGCAAACGGCCGCAAACGAAATCGCCAGCCACGCCGTGAACCTTACGCGTTCGTCGCGCAATCCGTACACCCAACTCAATACCAACGCCGCGTGAAAGCCCAACCAGTTAAAGATCCGTCCGAAAGAAAGCGCAATCGGATGCGCTACCGGCGCGCCCTTCGCATACCCAAATCCCCAAACCCAAACCTGTTGCCAATATCCCGACAATCCACCCGTACCCGCCAGCACCGCCGCTCCCACGCCCACTGCCGCCGCGAATGCAAGTACCGAAGGCCATGCCCACAACGCGCAAGCCGCCAACACAAACAACGCTTTCACATTGATCCAAAATCCCAGTCCGCAAATCAGTCCCGCCGCCCAAGCCCGCTGCTGCCGCGCAAAATAAATAGCTGCAAGATGCGGCGCAATCAACAGTGCGTCGGGCGCAAACGGAATCACCGCTGCCGGCAAATAGAACGTGGTAAAGAACGCCACCAGCAAAGCCGCTACTCGCCCTTCCGCTTCGCCCCACCAACTCTTCGCCAACTTGTACGCCAGAAAACAGCAGAGCAAAATGTAGGCCGCATCCCACAAACGCAAAGCCACGCCCGGCACCGCGCCCATGAAAAGGTAATAAATGGCCGATAGCGGCGGCTTGTCATACCAGAAATCGCGATACGGCATCATGCCATGCAAAATGTCGATCGCCGCCGCCATGTGATAGTCCTCGTCCGACCACAACACCCCTACAAAACCTAACCGCAAACAGGCCAATGCAACCACAAGACCCACAAACACGTACGTATTGCTCGTCACAGTCTTCGGTTGCATCAACGCGTATCATAGGACATAGGCTCAATATAGAACCACATGCGCACCCTTCAAACCGCTGAAATCTCCAAATCCTACAACGGTCGCAAGGTGGTCGATAACGTCAGCGTCCGCGTAGAACAAGGCGAAGTCGTTGGCCTTTTAGGCCCCAATGGCGCAGGAAAAACCACTTCGTTCTACATGATTGTCGGTCTGGTCAGCCCTGAATCGGGCGACGTTCTGCTGGACGACGAACCCATCACGCAATTGCCCATGTACAAGCGCGCGCACAAGGGCATCAGCTATCTGCCGCAGGAACCATCTGTCTTCCGCAAACTCAGCGTCGAAGACAACCTCATGGCCATCCTGCAAACGCTGCGCATCTCCGGCCATGAACGCCGCGAGCGCATGAACAATCTCATCAGCGATCTCGGCCTCGAAACCGTGCGCCACAGCAAAGGCTACATGCTCTCGGGTGGCGAACGCCGCCGTGTGGAGATCGCCCGCTCCCTCGTCCTGCAACCCGATTTCATTCTGCTCGACGAACCCTTCTCCGGCATCGATCCCATCCAGGTTCTCGAACTCCAGCGCATCATCAGCGATTTGAAACGCCGGGGCATCGGCATTCTCGTGACCGATCACAACGTGCGCGAGACCCTCGCCGTTACTGACCGCGCCTACATCATCAGCAGCGGACGCATCTTCCGCGCCGGCTCACCCGATTCCCTTGGCCGCGATCCCGAAGTCCGCCGCATCTACCTTGGCGAAAATTTCTACTTTGCGCCCGGCATCGATCTGCCTGGCGCCGCCACTACCGGCTCGCGCGAACGCAGCTAGAAGGTAACGCCCAACAACAAATTTGCCTCGTCAGGCTTGAGCCCGGAATCGTTCGTTTGCCATCTCGTATAGCGAACACCGGGAGCAAGCTTCAGCGGACCCAAGCGCCGGGAGACGCCAGCGCCAGCGGTAAAGCCAAACCGCGGAAGTCCGACAACAGCAAAACCAGCAGCCTCCAAGACGGATGGGCCGCTTCGGTAGGTGAGACCGGCCTCCACAAACGGCCGCAACTCACCAATCGTGGGCAGGTTGCCTGGCGAGAGATACTTCGCTAAAACCGGGAATTGCCAGGTTGTCGTTGATGAAACGCCGGTGCTGCTCATTAAGGCGACTAGACTCGGCCCGTAGCTGACACTAACGCGTTCGCGAATCGGACGAAAGATTGCGCCGAGTTCGATCGAGGCGCTCTTTGTCAGGTGAACCTCTAACTCTGGCCCAATCATAAAGCTGTGGCCACCGGAACCCCGAACGTCTGTCTCCAAAACGGTACTCGGGGTCGCGGGCGCAATGATGATTCCACTCAGAAAGGTCGATGTGCTCGAACTGTAATCTCCCAGCAAGTTCACTCCCATAACGGCACCGAAAGATAAGCGTCTTCCTGCGCGCAAACCACTGGGCATTTTGGCGGCAGTGCTGAACCCCACGACCAACTCAAGTTGATCCGGCCGCGACAACGCCAGATAGTTTGCATCCGCGGCCCATCGCGTGTAACGAAGCGCCGGCGCAATCAGCACCTTGCGAACAGGAAACTCAAAACCTGCTCCCGCCGTCACTCCGCGATGCGAAGGGTTCGACTGATTCAAATTGCCCGTTGCTCGAAACGTTGGTCCCGCTTCTACGAACGGCCGAACCGACACGCTCCCGATCCTGTAATAAGAGAGCCGGTATTTCGCCAGGATTGGAAACTCCCAACTCACCACTGCATCGCGTGGCCCGGCGGGGTCCAGATTGTCATAGTGCAATTCTCTGTACAGCGCATTCGCTTCCAGCGAAAAGTGCCGCGAGAAATCCCACTCCAGCTTCGGCCCTCCAACGAAAGCACTCTTCCCGGCCGGCGCCTGCAACTGCGAAAAGCCAGAACCTGGACAGCACTCGAAATAACTCGACTGAAAATCATTCGTCAGCGCCGTCCCCGCCACAATTCCGTAAGACAGATGCTGACTAACCAAGGGAGCGGAACACACGACCCACGTTGCCGCCCCCACAACCCCAAACTTTCTGAGCATTGCCGTTTCCGACGCTGATCATTGAATCCAGGTTGCGCGAATATTCGCCGGCAACTGTAAGACTTCTTACGCTCCTGTCACTTCGCCGTTGTCGACGCGTCGTCGCCAAACTTGATCTGGCTCTCTGTCACCGCAATCTCCACTCTTCGATTTTTTCCGCGCGCTTCTTGCGTGTTGCCTTTCATCATTGGACTCGTCTTCCCAAAACCTTTCGTGCTCACGATGCCCGCCGGAACACCCGCCTTCACCAGGTAATCATCCACTGCCTTCGCACGCCGTTCCGAAAGGCTCTGGTTATACTCCGGCGTCCCCACATCATCGGTGTATCCAAATACCGCTAAACCATAGCCCTTCGACACCAAAAGAATCCCCGCAATCCTGCTCAGCAACTCTCGGTTCTTTTGAGTCAACTCCGCACTATCAAACCCAAAGCGAAAAGTAGAGTCCGGCAAAATCATCACCATGCCGTCAGGCGTGCGATGCGTCTCCACCAGCTTGCTCAAAGCCTCCTGCATGTTGTTCAATTCCTGCTCGCGCTCGGCGCGCATCTTCTCCACTTCTTCCTGCGCCTTCTTGCTCTGCTCGCTTGCCGATTGCGCCGCCGTCAACGCTTGATCACGCGCCGCCTCCGCTTGTTGCCGCTGCTCATCCGATTGCTTACTCAAAGTTTCCGCATGCTGCCGCGCATCTGCTTCCGCCGCCGCGCTCTTCGCTGCTTCGTCCGCTTTCTGCTTAGCCGCTTCCGCTTCGGCTGTTTCCTTTTGCGCTAATTCGGAAGTCTGCTTCACTTGCCGGCTCAGCGATTTCACCTGTTCTTGAGTCGCGCGGTAGCTGGAATATCCCTGATACACCCCATAGCCCACCAAGGTCAGAACTGCCGCCGTGCCGATAACAAGCCCAAGTCGATTCACTCCGCGATTTTAGCGCCATTCGCTCTTCCTCTCTTCCGTCTTACCCCGGTAAACCCGTGGAAAATAGGCACAATCCGCTTTTTCCACAGGCCGGTATAGTCCGTTCCGGGTGCTAAACTAGTGGCGAATGAGTGACTTCACCCAACGCCTCAGCCTGACTCAGTCGCAACGTCAGATCCTGACGCCCGGGCTGATGCAAATGGTCGCCGTTTTGCAGTTAAATCGCCTCGAATTGCGGGAAATGATCCAAAATGAGGTGGATGAAAACCCGGTTCTTGAGGAGGCCGGCGAAGCAGGCGAAGATCTAACTCCCGCCGAATTGCAGGCGATGCTCGAACTCGATGCTAGGCACGATCCCGCCGACGCGGCGCTCCTCGAGAAAATCGATCAGAGCGATGCCGAAGCCTACGCCGATCCGCCTATTCCCGAAGGCACTCCCGAACAGATTTCCGCCTCCAATGCGCCTGTCGAAGAACCAGCCAAAACCGAGACCGATCCTTTCGAAGAAATCGATTTCGGCAGCTTCTTTGACGACTATCTGGACCCTGGCTTTAAGAGCCCTGCTTCCGAATCCGTCGAAAAGCCGTCCTTCGAGACGTTTCTTTCTTATCCCGTCCGCCTGAGCGATCATCTGCAATCGCAGCTCAGTGTGGAAGTGCTACCCGAGCGAGTGCGCCAAGCCGCTAACGGCATCATTGGCAATCTCGAAGAAACGGGTTATCTCGAAACGCCTTTGGAAGAAATTGCCACCGCCGAAGGCCTCACTATGGCCGATGTGAACGCTGGTTTAAAGGCGGTCCAGTCGCTGGAACCCACCGGCGTTGGTGCGCAAAACTTGCGCGAATGTCTCCTCCTCCAATTGGAAGCACGCGACGCCAAAGACTCCGTAGCCTGGCAAATCGTGCATGACCATCTGCGTCTCGAAACGCCGCGCCAGCTTTCTATTCTTGCCAAAGCACTCGGACGTCCGTTGGAGCATGTGCAAATTGCGCTGAACGTGATCCGCCATCTCGATCCGGCGCCAGGCCTGCGCTTCTCCGGTCCGCCTGCTCAAAAAGTCGAGCCCGACGTCTACATCTTCAAAGAAGGCGACGAGTACGTCATCACTTTGAATGATGACGAAATCCCGCAGCTTCGCCTTAAAGCCGATTACCGCTGGATGATTGATCGTGGCCAACAGCCCGACAAAGACGTCCGCAACTGGGTCAAAGAACGTTATGCCTCAGCTCTGTTGCTGATTAAGAATATTGAACAACGCAAACAGACGATCTTGCGTGTTTGTCAGTCCATCGTTCGGCGGCAAGGGGAGTTCCTGGAGTTAGGAATTGACGCCCTCAAGCCCATGATGATCAAAGAAGTGGCTGAGGAGATCGGCGTACATCCCTCCACGGTCAGCCGCGCCGTTGCCAACAAGTACGCACATACGCCGCAAGGCATTTTCGAATTGCGCTACTTCTTCTCAGAAGCAGTGCAAGGGCCGGTGGGCAGCGCCACGCCGCTGCTGGTGGTGAAAAAACGAGTTAAGAAAATGATTGTGGAAGAGGATGCGTCGCATCCCCTGACCGACGAACAAATCACGGCTCGCTTGCAGGCCGAAGGCATTCAGGTAACTCGCCGAACTGTGGCGAAGTACCGGGAGGATATGAACATTCCCTCCACGCATCAGCGCAGAGTCCGCCCTGACTAGGACCCCCGCGCAATCCCAGGCTTTTTAACAGAGGTTCAACATGAAACTCATTTTTTCGGGAAAAACAAAAGACTTTACCCCCGGGCTACAGGACAAGTTCAGCGCCAAGCTGGCCAAGATCAGTAAACTGGTCGAAAGCCGCGGCGAGCGCCAAGCTCATGTCACCCACCAAATGGAGCGGCATCTGCATAAGGTGGAAGTGGTGGTTAATTTTTATAACCACGCTCTCGTGGGCGAAGGCTCGGACGCTGACCTGGACAAAGCTCTGATTGGGGCCGCCACCAAACTCGAAAAACAGGTGCTCAAGATGCGTAGCCGTTGGCGCGATACTCATCGTGACGCCAAATCTGTTCGCTCCAGCAAGGAAAGCTGGCAGGAGGAAACGCCCGCTGCGCCCGTAGTCAAGACCGCAGTCGTGAAAACCTCCGCCAAAGCGGCAGCCAAAACCAACAGCAACGGCAATGGTCGCAGCACTGCTGCCAAGCCCAAGATCTTCAAAGTGAATTACCGCGAAGACCGCAAACCCATGTCGCTCGAAGAGGCGATAATGGAAATGGATTCGGACAACTATTTTGTCTATCGGGACGCCAGCAAGGATTGTTTGTCCGTGCTCGTGAGGCGGACAGACGGTAACCTGGATTTGATTGAGCCATAAAATCTCAAAAAACTGGCAGTGGATGATCGCTCGTGGCTAAACCAAAACCCGTTCGCGCGGAGGCGTCCCCCCCGGCGTCCGAGAGCAATCAAACTTTGGCCGCGGCCGACCTGGTCATCATCACCGGCATGAGCGGTTCGGGCAAACTCACCGCGCTGAAGGCCTTTGAAGATCTTGGCTTTTATGCGGTCGACAACTTGCCCATCGCGCTTGTGCCGAAGTTCGCTGATCTTACGCACGATGCGAAGACCCGCCGCCGCGCTGCCTTGATCATCGATATCCGGGAAGGCCAACAGCTTCGCCAGTTTCCGAAGATTTTCGCCGATCTGCGCAAGCAGTTGGATACTCGCATCCTATTTCTGGATGCCGATGACGAAACTCTGCGCCGTCGCTTTAGCGAGACCCGCCGCCCCCATCCGCTCGGCCAGGAGGCAACCGTTCTTGACAGCCTCAAAGACGAAAGAACCCTGCTGAAACCAATTCAGAAGCTGGCTGATTTGTATATCGATACCAGCAAACTGAACGTGCATGAACTGCGCGCCTTAATCACGTCTAAATTCCAGAGTTCCGAACAAACCGGCAACATTGTCGTCTATGTAAATAGCTTTGGCTTCCGCCATGGCGTGCCGACCGACAGTGATTTAGTTTTTGACGTTCGCTTCCTGCCGAATCCCAACTACATTCCCGCATTCAAGAAGTTGAGCGGTCGTCACCCCAGCGTGGCGCGCTATATCCGCTCGTTCCCACAAACCCTTGAGTTCATCAGCAAAATTTCCGAATTACTCATCTATCTCTTACCGCATTACATCCGCGAGGGCAAATCGTACTTGACAATTTCCTTTGGGTGCACGGGCGGTCATCACCGCTCCGTTCTGATTGCCGACGAGATTTACAAGCGCCTCAAGAAGGCTGGGTTTACTGTGAAGGAACAGCACCGCGACATCGGCCGCCCCTAGTCCGAGCCGACTGGGAAGGAGCGGTTCTTCAACGAACTACTTCGCCAACCCCGCCGGTTCGCAAAGCCGTTCAATCTCAATTTTCAGCGCCTCAAAACGAATTGGCTTGGTGATAAACGAATCCATTCCTGCCGCCAGACACTCCTCCCGATGACTATCCATCGCATGTGCCGTTAAAGCAATAATCGGCACCCGCATTCGGCCAGCTTCCCAATCGCGAACCCCGCGCGTCGCTTCTAACCCATCCATCTCGGGCATCTGCACATCCATCAGAATTAGGTCAAACGCCTGGGCATGAATGAACTCCAACGCCTCACGTCCATGATTGGCAAGGGTTACCGTGTGGCCCAGCCGTTCCAATAATCGGCTTGCCACTTTCTGATTGACCAGATTGTCTTCCGCCAGCAGAATTCGCAGGCTGCGCGCAGGCGCTACTGGCATCTCCGCCGCCGCGGCCCGAGATACCTTCTCGCTCATAGGCCGTGAGGTCAGTTTCCGCACCATCTTAAACAGGTCAGAATTCTTAACCGGCTTCGAAAGGTACGCATCGATCCTCAATTGCAGGCAAAGCTCTGCATCACCCCGATGCCGCATTGACGTCAACATCGCAATCTTTGGCTGTCGATCCGCCGCTCCAGCCCGAATCTTCTGTGCCAGTTCAAATCCATTCATTTCCGGCATATGCACATCGAGCAGCGCCAAATCAAAGCTTTCTTTTTCCATCAACTGCAAAGCTTCGGCACCGGATGTCACCGCGACCGTTGCGATCCCACGCTTTTCCAGTGTCGTGGACAAGATGCGCTGATTTGTCGGGTGATCGTCGACGATCAAGATTTTTAAGTTGCCAAGATCGACCTCCTCCTCCTCGAGAACCTCTGCCTGAGCGGTCTCATACTTGAACTCCGCCGTGAAGTGAAAGCAACTTCCCTTACCAACGGCACTTTCCAGCCACATCTTGCCGTTCATCAATTTGACCAACTGCTTCGAGATTGACAGTCCTAGGCCGGTACCACCGAAGCGTCGCGTCATGGAGCTGTCAGCCTGCGAAAACGCGCCGAAAACATGCTCCTGCTTTTCAGGCGGAATGCCAATGCCGGTATCGCGCACGGCGAAGTGGATTAACACGGTATCAGCCGATTCGGATTCCAGTTGAGCGCTAAGCAGCACTTCACCTTGCAAGGTGAATTTCACCGCATTGGAAACCAGGTTGAGCACGATTTGCCGCAAACGTCCCGGGTCGCCAATCAGGTTATCCGGTATGGCGTCATCGATCTCATACACCAATTCCAGGCTTTTCTCCTGAGCGCGCATCGCGATCGTACGCAAATCGTCCGCCAAACTGTCACGCAGCTTAAACGGAATCGGGTCCAGATCGAGCTTGCCCGCTTCTATCTTTGAAAAATCCAGAATGTCATTGATGACCGTGAGCAGTGCGTCCGCCGATTGCTTGGCGACCGAAATATACTCTCGCTGATCGTCGGTCAACTCCGTTTCCAACGCCAACTGTGTCATCCCCAACACACCGTTCATCGGCGTGCGAATTTCATGGCTCA
>PMQB01000674.1 GCA_003169195.1 Bryobacterales bacterium | reverse complement strand
GGGATCGCCGTTTCGAAGCCGCGCCAGATAATCGTCGTCAAACGCGCCATCAGGCGGGAATTTGATTGTGTTGGCAGCCATGATCCTCTTGGGTGACCTTCTGGAACCGAGCAATGCCGGCTCTTGACCGCTTAGTGCCGCTTCATGCGATTCCGTTTCACTTTTTGAGAAATAAAAGGCCGCGCGGGGCAGTTTCGCCTCCGCATTAAAAATTTTATTGACTCATGCTCGAATCCTTTCACCCTGATAGTGCATTCCAGGGTGTCAGCGTTTCGCAGTTATTTCGATGGGGAGACGAAAAAATGATAAGTTCCGAGCGGCTGCGCACTGGTAGAATCCGCCGCACCCAAGCCAGCCAAAGAAACGGTGAAAGCGCCAATTCCCAGCGCTCTCGCGCTGACTTGCAGAGAGAGTTTGTGGCTTGACCTGTCGGCAGGAGAGGCCAGAACTTTTGAGATTATGTCGCGCTTGTCGCGGAAGACTGTCATCCGATAAAAAGGGAACTCCGGCCCAGACAGATCAATCTCAATCGTGGCCGACGGGGTGGTCAGCAAAGAAGCGCTGGTCATTTGTTCGGCATCCTTTTCGTCTTCTTTGGCCAGGAGCACAGTATTCGCCAGAGCAATGGGCGGAGCATTCAGAGTTTGTGCCGTGTACAGCGCCAGAGAGGCAGCCATCGCGCCACCCGCCGCCCAGAGCCGCCAAGCCGGAACAGGCACAGGATCACTTAGGCGAGCCACCAAACGTTTCCCCCAGGAGTCTGAGGGACGAATTCCTCGCACAAAAACTTGACCGGCCACGACGGCATCGGCGCACTCATTGCATTCAAAGTAGTGCTCTTCAAAACGTAAACGCTCCGCCTCCGTGAGTTCGTTCAAGAGATAGCTTTCCACTGCATGAGTTCTTTCGGCCTCTTCGTGGGCCATGGGTTTCTGGCGATCGCTCATAGCTATGTCAATCAAACGGGAAGGGGGCGGTCTTCAGTCCCGCTCCCACTCTCTTTGAAATCTTTGCCGTGCATGAAACAAAATCATCTTCAAGTGGTCGCGCGTAATGCCATATTGTTTGCAGACTTCATCGCGATCTTGTCCATAGTAATGGATGGCAACTAAAACGTCTCGATCTTTCTTCTTCAGTTTGCCCAGCACCTTTTGTATCTTTCTTGTCTCTTCGAGCCCGATCGATTGCTGCAGCGGATTCCTGGCATTTTCGCGCAACGATTCGAAATCGAACTCAACGACGTTTTCTTTGCCGATTTTTCGCCAAGCTTCGAGCATTTTGTTGTGACAGATGGAAAAGACATAACCCGCCAGACAGCTGGGGTCTCTAGGTTCACCACGATCGATGCTTTCGATTACCGCCAGGATAATTTCGCTGCTTAATTCCTCGGCCAGGTCCCAGGGGAATTTGGCCCGAATTTTGGCTGCAATTCTGGGGCGAAAGAAATTCTGGAAATGTTGCCAAGTAGCGGAGTCGGGGNNAAACCGCGCCACATAAGCTTCAGTGAATTCGAACCTAACGGTTGACGGAGGCTCCTGAATGTCGGTAATCATTTATGACTTGCGCCTACCGGAAACCTCGCCCAAAGAGGTCCCTCGGCGGGGTAGTGATTCAAAACGAGACATCGTTTCACCTTTCCGCAATTATTTTCGCCTTGGGAAGGCCCGGTGTTGTGCGAGTCTATAAGGATTCATGGGGATCACCTCGCACCAATACCGCGCAATACCAGAGGACTTAATTGGGCGCAGCGGACTGCGCCGGCACGCAGGCATTTTCCATCTTTGGGCGCTGGGCGTGGGCGCGGTTATCTCGGGAGACTTTTTCGGCTGGAATCTAGGCCTTGTGACAGGAGGGTTTGGCGGCTTGATGGCTGCTTTGGGTGTGATGACTCTGCTTTATGTTTGCTTGTGCAGCAGCATTGCTGAAATGTCACCGGCTCTGCCACACGCCGGCGGTGCGTACTCTTTCGCCCGCACTTCGCTGGGACCGTGGTGCGGTTATATTACCGGTCTTGCTGAAAACATGGAGTACATTTTTACTCCGGCAGTGATTGTTGTTGGCGCGGGCGGTTACCTGGGCGCGGTCTTTCACACTCCTCCTGCTTGGGCGCCGCTCTGGTGGCTTGTTTGTTACATGGTTTTTGGCGGGCTGAATATTGTTGGCGTGGAAACGTCATTTCGCGTTTCAGCCACGGTTTGTGTTTGTGCGCTGGCTGTCCTTTCCATTTTTGTGATTGGCGCCGTGCCTCAGTTTGATTTGCACCGATGGGCTTTAGAAGGCGGAAATTGGTTGCCCAAAGGCACATCGGGTATTTTCGCTTCCCTGCCCTTTGCGTTGTGGGTTTATTTGGGAATCGAACAGATGCCGCTGGCGGCGGAAGAAGCGCATGATCCGGCGGAAACGATGCCGCGTGGAATTTTCTGGGCACTCGCTACGCTGGTTGTTTTCGCTTTTGCGGTGCTGGCTTTAAATGCGGGAATTTCGCCTGGAGCAGAGGCGGTGGGTGTTTCGACAGAGCCTTTGTTCTTAGGTTTTCGGACAATCTTCGGTGAAGGATTGCGTAGCACGGCGCTAGCGCTTTTTGCTTGTACCGGATTGATTGCCAGTTTCCACGCGATTATTTATGCTTATGGGCGCCAGATTTATTCTCTGGCGCGCGCGGGTTATTTTCCGCCCTGGCTTTCGGTGACGCATAAGACGCGCAAAACGCCATACCGAGCAATTATTGTCGGCTCCATCATCGGTTACGCGACGGCGCTTGGCATTTTCTTGCTGCCGCAGCAGAGTCCGGTGGCAGGCGTTTTGCTAAACATGGCGGTGTTTGGGGCGGTGATTGCGTACGTGTTTCAAATGATCTCGTTTATCTCGCTGCGAAAAAAACATCCGCAAATCGCACGGCCGTTTCGCAGTCCTTTAGGCGTGGCGGGCGCTGGAGTTGCGGCCTTGATTTCCGTGATCACCTTGGTGGCGCTGTTTGTAAATGTCGATGACCGGCCGGGCGCGTGGGGCGCGCTGATTTGGTTTATTTTCGGTTTACTCTATTTCGCTCTGTATTCGCGCAAGCGGTTGATGCTGTCACCAGAGGAAGAGTTTGCTGTGCGTCAGGCCGGAGTGGCGACAAATTGATAACCCACTCCGCGTACGGTGATCAGATGTTTGGGCGTTTTGGGATCGTCTTCTAAATAGCGGCGCAGCCGAACAATGAAATTATCGATAGGCCGGGTGTCGGTGTCTTCCTGCAGACTCCACACCTTTTGCAGCATGTTTTTGCGCGATACCGGTTTGCCTTCATGTTCAATCATGAAGCGGAGCAAGTTGGCTTCCATCAGCGTAAGACGGAATACCTGATTGCGTACCCAAAGTTCGAGCGAATCGAAATTGACCCACTTATCATGATCAACGCCGAACGTGAAAACATCATCGGGTTTGCGCGGAGCCGGAGGCTGGAGCCAATTGCGGCGGCGCAGCAATCCGCCGATGCGCGCAATCAAAATGGCCAGGTCAAACGGTTTTGTTAAGTAATCGTCGGCTCCGGCTTCAAAGCCGCGCAGGACATCGTCGGAATGGCCGCGTGCTGTGAGCATTAAGGTCGGGACCAGGAAACCACTCTGGCGCATTTCGGTCATTACCCCGAAACCGTCTTTGCCGGGCAACATCACGTCAAGAATCAAAACGTCGAACGCGGGTTCAACGTTCAACCGTTCCAGGGCAGCTTCGCCGGTATCTACCGTTTCTACCTGATAGCCTTCCGCTTCTAGATTGAAGCGCAGTCCTTCAGCCAAATGCGATTCGTCTTCTACCACCAAAACACGGCTCATTTTGAATTTGACACCGGCAATTGAAAGATAAACGTGCTCCCGTGCCCTGGCCCATTACTCTCTGCCCAGACTCGGCCACCATGACGTTTTGCTACGGAACGAACAATGTAAAGACCCAACCCTGTACCCTTCAAACGAGCAGCAAGCGGACCGGGCACACGATAAAAACGGCGAAAGATTCGATTCAGTTCTGCCTTCGCAATGCCGACGCCTTGATCTTCTACGCGGATTGCCACGGCCTTGCCATCCACATTTTTTGTTTTGACTACCACTTTTACATTCGCACCCGAATATTTCACAGCGTTGTCAATCAGGTTCGAAACCGCCGATCGCACTTCGTCCGCATCGCCTTGCATCGTAAAATTGCCGCCGGGTTCAAACGTCAGGGCCGCTGGAGACAAACTAAGCAAAGTTCTGGCCCGTTCCACACAATCCTGTAAAAGGAGATTCAGATCAATAGGGCCTGGACTTAATATAGGATGCGCGGCGCCTAGTCTTCCGGTACGCAAGACCTGCTCAATGGTGTGCAGCAAACGGCCGCTATCATCGAGCATGATGCGGTAGAACTCCTCGCGCTTTTTGTCGTCGACAGAACGAGTTAACAGGGTTTCCAGATAGAGACGGATGGAGGCGACGGGCGTTTTGAGCTCGTGGGTGACGGCGTTGATAAAGGCATCATGCTGCTCATTTCGGCGGATTTCGCGAACCAGGAAGATGGTGTTCAGCACTACGCCGGCAATGACAATCGCCAGAAGCAGAATGCCAACGAAAAGCAAAATCCCAGTGCGCCAGTGGAGTTGAACCCAGCCCACGTAGAGCAGCAGGATGACGGCAATCATTCCCGCGCCCATAGCGATAAAGAAGGCGATTGATTTTTGGCGTCCGGTGACAACCATAACTTGAGCTTATCGCTTGTTACGATTGAGTCTGACCTCCTCTAAAGAATGTCTCTTCGCTTTTTCAACACTCTGACGCAAGAGCTGGAACCATTTCAGCCACTGAAAAACAACACGGTACGTATGTATACCTGCGGGCCGACTGTCTACAACTTTGTACACATCGGCAATTTCCGGACATTTACGTTTCAGGACATCCTGCGACGCTGGCTGCGCTATCGCGGTTTTGCTCTCGATCATGTCATGAACGTAACGGATGTAGAGGATAAGATCATTCTCAACGCGGCGAAGGAGCACAAATCACTTGAGGACTATACCCACGCCTATACAAAGGCGTTCTTCGAAGATGCGGCTGCGCTGCGATTGGAACAACCGGAACGGGTGACGCCTGCCACCAAGTACATCCCTGAAATGGTGGATGCAATTGAAAAGCTAACCGCGAAGGGCTATACGTACACCAATGATGGCTCCACGTACTTTCGCATCGCTAATTTTCCAGATTACGGCAAGCTGTCGCACAACGACTTCAAAGGGATTCGAGCGGGTGCACGCGTAGATCAAGACGAATACGACAAGGCCGATGCGCGCGACTTCGTGCTCTGGAAAGGCCGCAAAGGCGATGAACCGTTTTGGCCAACACCCTTTGGCGATGGACGACCGGGCTGGCATATTGAGTGCTCCGCGATGGCGATGAGCCTGCTGGGTGAAACGCTGGATATTCACGCAGGCGGCGTGGATCTGGTGTTTCCGCATCACGAAAACGAAATCGCGCAATCGGAAGCAATTACCGGCAAACCATTTGCACGCTTCTGGCTGCACTCAGAACACCTACAGATCGAAGGACAGAAGATGTCGAAATCGCTCGGCAACTTCTACACGCTCCGCGAACTGATCGACATGGGGAATCAGCCGGAAGTGATTCGTTATTTGCTGGCCCAGGTGCCTTATCGCAAGAAGCTCAACTTCACGTTCGACGGCTTGAAAGCGGCCGTAAAGAGCATTGAACGAATCCGCGATTTTGAATCGCGCGTCAGTTCGGCCAAACTTCCGCCAGGCAAAAACGAAAGCATTGCTGAACGTTCCGCCGCTGCCATTCGCCAGTTCGAAGACGCCATGGACGAAGATTTGAATACGGCGGAAGCTCTGGCTGCAATCTTCGAATACGTGCGCGCCGTGAACACATCGCTGGATGAGAATCATTTTCAGGAAGACAACCGTTGGGACGCGGCAAAAGTGCTGGAAGTGTTCGATACGGTTTTCGATGTGCTCAAGCCGACGCCGCCGAGCGCTGCGAAGACAGACGGACTGAGCGACAGCGAGATTGACGCGTTGATTGCCGAGCGCAACGAGGCGAAGAAGGCTAAGAACTTTAAGCGCTCCGATGAGATCCGAAACCTGCTATTGGAGAAAAGCATTCTGCTCGAAGACACCAAAGACGGAGTTCGCTGGAAACGAAAATGAAGTTTGAATCACAAGTTGTGCATGTCGGCGATCGCAANNCAGCTCGACCGGATCTTCGGTCACGAAGAAGAGGGCCCAAGCTATTCACGCTACGAGAACCCGACGAATAGCGCGCTCGAAGAGTTGACGACCGTTCTGGAGAACGGGCATGGATCGCTGGCCACTTGTTCAGGCATGACGGCGCTGCAACTGGCGTTTCAAGCGGCGCTGATTGACAAGCCCCATTCGATTGTCAGTTCATCTTCTATCTACGGCGCGACGATCAAACTGCTCGATCAGGTTATGGAGCCGTTCGATGTGAACGTGAAGTATGTGGATATCTGCGATCTGGCCGCGGCTGAGAAGGCGATCGCGACGGAGAAGCCAGGCTGCGTATTTCTGGAGAGCATTTCAAACCCTATCTTGCGGGTGGCGGATATTCCGAAGATTGCAGCGCTGTCGAAGGCCGCCGGGGCGTCGCTGGTTGTGGACAGCACGTTTGCCTGCCCAATGCTGATGCGCCCACTCGATATGGGAGCGAACATCGTTGTCCATAGCGCCACTAAGTATTTGTCGGGCCACGGCGACGTGCTCGGCGGCATTATCGTGAGCGATGCAGAGCATCACGAAAACGTGCGCATGCTTTCGCGCATAGCGGGCGGCACTCTGGGACCGTTTGAAAGTTANNGCCGAGTGCTTGCGTTCGCATGCCGCAGTCGAGCGAGTCTATTATTGTGCCGACCCAAACCACCCCGACGCTGCCACCATTAAAGAACTGTTCGCGCCGAACCTCTACGGAGCGATTCTTGCGTTCGAAATCAAGGATGCCGATAAGGCCGCCGTGCTGCGGTTTATGACGCGGTTAAAGATGGTGGTACCGGGCACCTCTCTTGGCGACGTGCATACGTTGCTACTCTA
The DNA here is from genome assembly GCA_003169195.1 of Bryobacterales bacterium. GTDB lineage: Bacteria > Acidobacteriota > Terriglobia > Bryobacterales > Bryobacteraceae > Bog-105. The sequence goes on along the minus strand of PMQB01000674.1, from coordinate 3,724 downwards.
TCCGGCGATGGCGTCTCACCGCGATGTTGCGCCGAAGATGCGCGAACGTATGGGAATCCGCGAAAATCTAGTGCGCGTAGCGGTCGGCATTGAGGCGGTGGAAGATATCTACGCCGATTTAGACGCCGCGTTGCGCACGCCATAGTATGGAAGTGTAAACAAAACTAGTGTTTGCTCACCAGCGTAAAAAGATCCAGTTGTTGTTCGCGGTAGCCGACGCGTTACTCACCGTCGCCGCCTTCGAGGCAGCTTACGCTACACGCTTACATCTAGCCTTTGAACGCATCTTCTTTCTTGACCGCAACACACACATTTTGTTGATCGCGGTTTGCGTGATTACCTGGGTAGCGCTAGGCGCGTTCCAGCGTGTTTACGACTACTTGGATTCGGCGACGACGCGCCACTTGCTGCCGGGTACGTTTCGCCAGGCACTGATTGGGACGATTGTGGTCATTCTGGTTCAGTATCTGCTGCGCTTAGATCTGAGCCGCAGCTTTTTGTTCCTGTTCTTCTCCTACAACCTTGTTCTGTTGCTGGCGGCCCGGTTGCTGATGCCGCGGTTTATTGGTGCGTTTCAGCGGGGCTTCGGGACGCCGTATCATCTTGTGCTCGTGGGGAGCGAAGCTAAAACAGCTTCGTTGGAGGGACGCTTGCGGCAGGGTTCGCCGTTTCGACTAGAGGTTGTGGCGAGCCTCACGGAAGAAGAGTGTTTGAGCGCATTGCCAGAACTGATTGCCGAGAGAGTAGTGGACGAGGTGATCTTTGACGTAGATAGCAGCCGACTTGGCTCGCTCGAAGAAGTGTTTCTGGCTTGCGATGAAGAAGGTGTACGCACGCGAGTGGCGATTGATTTCTTTCCGCATGTGAATAGCGACATCACGCTCGATCGAGTAGGCGGTGCGCCCTTGCTGACGTTTTCAGCCGCACCGTTGGATGATCTGCGCCTGGTGCTGAAACGATTTTTCGACATTGTTTTCTCCGCTTTGGTCCTGATTGTTCTTTCTCCCTTACTGCTGCTGGTGGCCTTGCTCATTAAGCTCACGTCGCCCGGACCCATCATCTTTAAGCAGGCGCGCTGCGGCTTAAACGGTCGACGCTTCACTCTCTATAAGTTCCGCTCTATGGTTCAGAATGCACAGGAGCTGCGGCCGCAACTGGAACATTTGAACGAACGCGAGATTGCATTTAAGATTGCGCGCGATCCGCGCATTACTGCCGTAGGCCGCTGGCTGCGGAAATTTTCGCTGGACGAGTTTCCGCAATTCTTCAATGTGCTGCGCGGCGATATGTCGATTGTTGGACCGAGGCCGCCGCTGCCGAACGAGGTGGATCAATACGAACGCTGGCAGCGACGGCGGCTGCGGATGCGCCCGGGACTCACTTGTCTTTGGGCGGTGGCCGGGCGCGATCATATCGATTTCAACGCCTGGATGCGAATGGATATTTCCTATATTGAGAATTGGTCATTGCAACTCGACTGGTCGATTATTCTGAAAACGATACCGCAGGTGCTGGCCGGCCGCGGCGCACACTAGCGAAAGGCATCTTCCCACCATGCAACTTGTCCCAACGAACGAAGAAGTGATTGCGCTGCTGCGCGAAACCGGCGCATTGCGCGACGGCCATTTTGAATATCCAAATGGCATGCACGCCAACGAATACCTGCAAGTGGCGCTGGCGTTTCGTTATTATCAGCACGCCAAAGTCTTGAGCGTGGGGCTAAGCCGGCGGCTGCGCGCCGATCCGGAAATTCGCGCCATGATCAAGGAGCTTTCCATTGTTTGTCCGAACAATACAGCGGGACTGCCGATTGGGTACGGCGTGGCCGAGGCGCTGCGAGTGCATCAGACTTATTGGGCCGAGAAGGATACGGAGACTGGGCCGATGCGCTTTCGGCAATTCTTGGAGCCGCACAAGGGCGAGAAGGTGTTGCTGGTGGATGATGTGCTGCGGACAGGGAACCGACTGACGGAGTTGCGCACGCTGCTTGAATCTTACGGGGCACAGGTGGTGGGTTTGGCTGTGGCGGTCTATCAACCGAATCCGACAATTGCCGATTTTGGAAAGTTGCCATTGTTCTATTTGGCGAAGATGGATGCCATGTATTACAAAGACTCCGCATCATGTGAGCTGTGTAAGAAGGGTGTGAAGGTAGAGAAGGTTTGGAGTTAGCAACCTGAAGACACACTTCGGGTATACGCTTCGCCACGGCGAATGATTTTAAGCGGCAGCGCTTTGTGATGCCTCCTTTTTTGGTCCCCATTTCGCGGTGAATTGCTCTTTGAGAGCTTCGTATTCGGGTCCTTTCTTCAGCGATGCCATGCCGAGGCGGGAAATGTCATCGCGGAGCTCGGTGTTTTTGCTCAAGTCTGCAAAGTCTGGCGCCTCTTTTTCCAATTCTTCTTCCACGTTCTTAAGGCTTTGCGCTTCGTCTTTGCGTTTTTGCGCTTCGAACCCAACTTCGGCTTTGCGTTGCGCGGCGCGGAGCTTTAGTAAGTCGTTTAGCGATTTGTGAAAAGCACGGCGGTGCGTGGTTTCGTAGCGGAGATAGAGTTTAAACGGTTCCGGATGTTCTACTAGACCGGTTTCAGTTTCACAACAAAGATCCGCGAGACGCTGAGCCCGATTCGCGAGCCAATGTGACTCGGCCATTCCAATGACCAAGATCGACTCGGTGGTGGTGGCGGGTTCGTACTCGTCGACCAGGCCGGTTTTTAGCGCTTCGAAATCAGTGGGGTCTTCAGAAGGAAGAAGCCGGAAGGGGCCGTTATGGCGAGCCAAGCCGTGGATGGTGTGATTTTGTGAAGAGGCGGCATGGCCTGCCTCCGTCCTGGCTCCGCACGAGTGCTGCGCGTTGGCACGATTACTGTTGAGTTTTGCTTCGGAGATTGGTGGTTTCGCGGACTCCTTTTCGGTTGCGGGTTCGTTGGGAGTTGGGGATTGCGGTGGTTCGGAAGGAAACCCGGCTTTGCGATCGATCTTCCTCTGTTGGTGCGCAGCGGCACGGCGTTCTTTACGATTCATTGGTACAAACCTCTTTGTCAAAAGTTGGAGCCGGACGAGACGACGCAGGACCGACTGCCTGGGCTAAAAATAACGCCTCGGCAAGCGTGTTGTGAACGGCTTTAGGAATGCGGAGGAGGGAATGACTCGTAAGCAATTAGAAACATGGGAGATAAAAAATAGGATCTTTTTTTCGAGTCTTGTGACGCCGCCACGACGGCCGTTCCGGCCGCCGCAACGAGGGATGAAAAGGGCGAACGGCCGAAAGCCTCCAGGGGGATTTTATTTGGGAGGGTCGAATACTTTATGTTGTTGATTCGGCTGGGCTTAAAAATAGGACTTTTCGAAGTGTTACCGACTTGCTGAACCCACCGAATCCTGGGCACGCAAATAACACAAGATGCGCAAAAGCCGCGATTTTCAGCGTTCTTCGAAGATGCCGGTTTGTTTGTTCTTATGCACGCGGGCGGCGGGGAAGCAGCGGCCGTTCATGGCGACGTAGACGCCGGGCGGGAGGGACTGCACAAACGCTAAGGCGCTGCCTAGATTGAAGAGTCCGTCGGAGCTGCCGAATTTGTAGGGGATCATGGCGCCGGTGAGGACGATGGTTTTGCCGGTTACGCGTTCGGCCACATAGCGGGCGGTGTCGGCCATGGTGTCGGTGCCATGGGTGATCACGATTCGTTCGCCGGGTGTGGTGCGGCATTGTTCGGCGATGAGG
>PMQB01000339.1 GCA_003169195.1 Bryobacterales bacterium | reverse complement strand
GCGGCCTTCGCCCAAACCAGTGCACTTGTAGGTGTTCTCGGTGGCCTTAGGGTTCAGTCGCAAGGCGGCAATCGCGGTTACGAGTTTGAAAGTGGAACCGGGCGGATATTCGCCATAACGCGCACGGTCGAGTAGCTCATCCGGAGTTCCGGGTCCATTGGCGGGAGGTTGGGGATAGCTTGCAATTGCCAGCACATCTCCGGTTTGCACGTTCATCACGACAATCGCGCCTTTCTTGCCAGAAGCCTGGAGGCGTGCGCGGAGAATCTCACTGGCTTTGAGTTGCAGGCGAACATCGATGGTGGAGTGGACATCGCGATCGCGGCTCAGCAGATCCTTCAATAGCGGATTATCGCGTTGATGGCGCACCCGCACCACCGGAGCCAAATCTTCGTAGTTCGCATACCCTTGCAGGCGCGGATTGGAATCGTGTTCAATTAGTGATGAGTTACTGGCGTGGAATTTTTCACCGGTGCGAAGATCGCCTATCAGATGCGAAGTGGAAGGGCCGAACGGATAGAGGCGGCTATCCAGACGCGCTAAAGAATCAATGGATACGCCGAGTTTTTGATAATCGGCGCGCCGCTTCTCGACTTCGGCCCAGGAACTGGTGGCCAGCAGAACGCCATTGCGGTCATAGATGTTGCCGCGCGGAATTTCGGCGGCGAGCAGGTTGAGGCGGGGATTGTGCTGCGGACGTTTCTTGCCATCAAGAGTGTAGACCTCGGTATCTTTGGCGAGCAGTTCGCGGTCGTGGAAGACCTGGATATAGGTGGCGCGGGACAGCAATGCGACAGCGCATAAGCCGAGAGACCAACTGACGATACGGACCGGCATGCGGAAGGAAGGTTCCAGACTGGGTACCGGCTGGGCGGAAGGCAGGCCGGATTCGCGAGTGAGACCCACGAGAGGCTGCACCGACTGATTCGAAATCCCGAGGAGCACTGCGAAAATAAGGAAGTTGGACAGCATGGCGGTGTTGCCCGAACTCAAGAACGGAGAGACAACACCGGATAGCGGAATAGCGCCAAGCGCACCGCCGGAGACAAGCAACATCTCGAGAGCAATCAAAGAGCCAAGACCCACGCCGAGGAACGTAGCGTATTCGTCGGGCGCTTTGAGAGCGATGCGGAAGGCAGCGAAGACGAGAATCGTGAAGAGCAGGCAGATGCAGGTGACGCCCGGCAGACCCCACTCTTCGGCAATGGAAGCGAGAACCAAGTCAGTGTGGCCGGCCGGAATCAAGCTCGGATCGCCCCAGCCGGGACCAGAACCGATGGGGCCACCGGTGGCAAAGGCCCAGAGCGAATGCGCGAGTTGATCGCCGCCGTGGACGTCATTGTTCCAAGGAGAGAGCCACATGGCGACACGATCGACAACGGTGTGCGGGGTGCCAAAGTGCACGCCGAGCGTGACGCCAATGATGAGTGCCGCGATGCCGAGCAGAGGCAGACCTGCCCGGTCGCGCGCCACCGCGAACAGAATCATGAATACGAAACCCATGACTAGCGCGGGGCCCATGTCTTTCAACACGAAAAACAGAACCAGGCCGACACTCACACCCAGCATCACAGGAAGTGTATGTTCAATGCGGGGGATTTGCAGCCAGCGCATAGACTTTGGCACAAAGGATTTCTGATGGAGATCGCGCAAACGTTCCCAATTGGCGGCGAAATAGCCAGCGAGGAACAGAGTGATGAAGATCTTAATGAGTTCGACGGGTTGGAAGGGCCCAAGATTAACTTTGGCATCACTGCCGGTGGGTCCTGATCCAAAGACCAGGAGCGCGCCAAAAAGAGCGACGGCGGCGAATAAGGGTGTGTAGATCCAACGCGCGAAAACGCGATATTGAAATGCGCGCAGCAGCGGCAAGAGTAAAATCACGCAGCCACAAACACAGCCCCAGGCGAATTTTCTGAACTCGAGCGTGTCACGCAGCGGGTCGCGCAGACTCACCATCAAGATAAAGCCCATACCACTGAGCATGTGCAAGGCAGGCAGAATGGTGGAATCGCCACGGAAACGCCGTAAGCGCCAGACGATGTGCACTACCCAAAACGCGGCAATATACGCTAAACCCCAAATGATGTAGGTGCGAAGAAACTCTTTCGGCGTGCGCACCACGAGAAACGGCTTGACCTTGGAAACAGCAAACAATTGAACGCTTCTGGGCGGCGACTTAGCACTTTCTGTTTCCCGTTCCCAAATGCTGCGGGCGCGGGAATCGTTGAGCGTGTCTGAATGTTGAAGGCGGATGCGGGAGAGTGAACCGGCATTCGGAAGCGGGTGGTTCTTTATGGCAAAGGTATAAACCCGCTCCGCCGCATACGCCCGCTCGCCTGCGTCGTTAAAGACGAACAAAGTGTTCAACAAGTCGTTGGCGCTTTTGACGGAATTGATGTCGACGAGTTCGCCGGAATCAAGACGCTGTTGGAGCGCAGGAAAATCTTGCGTTTTAGCGGTGTAGACCAGGGCGAGGCCGCAAGCGACCAAAATACTTGCACCCAGCAACGGCCAAAATTCACGTTGCCGTTCGGGCGCCTTTGCCTTGCCCTCAAAATCAAGGCGGTTCGCGACAGAAGTTTCCCAACTTTTTGTGACAGCCATTATGGATTGCCTACCGCCGGCTGATTGCCCGTGCCGGATTGTGTTTCCAGGGACGCTTGCTCCAGCTTGATTTGATCGAGTTGTTCGAGATTTGTGCTCACGTTCGAAAAGCCGACGAGTGGTTCATACAGTTTGCGGGCGTTTTCAATATCGTCGCGACACATCTGCAGCCAACGTTCGGCTTCGTCATGATTTTTGGGAGCGAAGCGGCGGGCACGGGCCAGCTCATATTGAGAACGGAACATGTATCCATCGGCACGCTGCACTTGTTCGCGTGGTCCTAGATGAAAGCCGAGTTGTTCGGCCTGTTGGAGTTCGGCGTCCGCTTCCCCAATGTTGTGGAAAACGTAGACGTTCAAGTGTGCAAGACCAAGATGAGGGTCTGGAGACGAGGGCAAATAGGATGCGGCTTCATGGAAGCTATTAATACTACTCTGCGACGCTTTAGAATTGTTGTGCGTCTTCTGGGTTGCGGCCTCTACCTGCACGAGATTCACATAACCGTCAGCAAGGGCGAATTTGCCTTTCACCTTGTTATCGTTCGGGTCGATCTGCAAAGCATAACGAAGGCATTTGCGGGCGCGAGCCCAATCGAAGCTGGAGGGGGTGGTAATGGCGCTGGCCCGATAGCCGTCGATGATATTGTCGGCGGCGTTCATCAAATTCGTCCGCAAACGCCCTTCGGCAAGGTTGAGCGGCGAAAGGACGCCCATAAATTCGGTGCGCTTCTTTAGGTCTTGGTACAGCGTCCAGTCGGCATCAAGGGTGCTTGCTGCATCATGAGCATAGTCACGCGAGATCCGTAGGGGCGAGACCTCGTTGTAGATTCGCAAATAGTAGACCAACGGAACGAACACGACCAAGCCAGCCAGCACACCCGCAAACAAAGCGATGGCCAGATTGGTACTGCCGGGCCGCATAAACGACCAGGGATGTTGTGCAGGAACGGGGGCTTTGCTGGCCAGCAGTTGAGATGTGGTGAGGCGCGTAGGATTGCTGCGGGCGCGCGGATTATTGGCGTCGACACGCATAGTGGGAGCTTGAGGTGTAGGTGCAACGGGCTTGGGCGGCGGTGGAGCAGACTTATCGATGGTGGCGTTGGAATCCCAAGACGCGCGATCGCGCGTAGCCGTTACCGGCTGATTCGCGAGATAGGCGCGCAAATCATTTTCGAAATCCTGGGCGGACCGATAGCGAAGCTCCAAATCTCCCGCGAGAGCCTTGCCGACAATGGCTTTCAAGGGTGCAGGACAATCTTCCGGCAAAGCGCGTGGCGGCCGTTTCGACTGAATGATGTTTTCCAGTTGCCGGGTATCCTGCGCTTGATACGGCGGTGTGCCGGCAAGCATTTCAAATAGCGTTACACCCACCGCCCAAAGATCCGCGGGAACATCCACTTGCCCTTTGCTGAGGCGCTCCGGCGAGCAATAACTAGGGCTACCCATGTTGTGCCGAGTAAGATTCTGGGTGGCCGAGATGTTTTTCGAGATACCAAAATCCAGCAGGCGCACTTCGTCCTTCACCGCGATCTGGATATTAGAAGGCTTGATGTCACCATGAATAACGGCGGTGCGGCGGCCCGCGTAATCGGTAACAAACGAATGCAGCGTTCGCAATTGACTGCAAATTTCGGCGGCGTAACGCGCGGCGCGGCGCGGTTCCAACCGGCCGTCGGCCAGGATGATTTCAGCAAGGCTGCGCCCCTCACAATATTCCATGGCAACGAAGAAGAAATTGCCGAGATCTCCGCAATCGTAGATTGCTAGAATGCGCGGATCAATCTGATGTAGCTGTTTTTGAATCTGTGCGCCGCGCGTTTCTGCTTCAATGGCGATGCGCGTAAATTCGTCCTTCGATTGTTCGATTCGTTTCAGAACCAATTTCTGATTGGTCCAAATATCGCGGGCCAAGTAGACGTCCGTCATGCTGCGACTCAGCTTGCGGATGATTTCGTATTTTCCAAACTTCTCAGCTTGCGCAGTAGGGCTTTCCATGGGGGCTTAAGCTTCAGTGAGCGGTTTGCTCGGGTGGCCGATGGCGTTCGGCTTTAGATCAGGTTTCGTACTGTTGGCCGGAGGAGCAGCGGGCGCATGGTGTTTCACGGCGGGCTTGCCGGCCGGCCCAGCATCAATGGTATTTTTGGACCGAATTTCTTCATCCAAGGCGAGCGGAAACACGGCTGGCAAACCGTTGTGAAGAATCTCGTTGTGTGACAAAGTGGGTTGCGCTTCGTTGCTGATTTCGATACCGGCATGCGGTGCGCCCGGCACACGACCATTATCGGCAATGCGGTTATCCACGAATCGAGGAGTGCAGGGACCGCGCACGATCACACCTGGTCCGGCGTTGCCATGAAAGCTGCCGCCGATCACTAGCGGGTGAGAGTCGCCTTCGATATGAATTCCGCTTTCTAGCGCGCCGGTCACTTCGATATTCTCAGCCTCAATGGAGGAATCATTGATTAGCAAACCGGTACGCAAGGGATGAGTGTCCGTGCCTTCGATATGGATGCCTTTAATGTGGCCTTCTTTTACACCCTGCGCGACGATACCGATGCCCGCGTCGACGGTGACGGCCGGATTACTGCGAACAATGACGCGACGTTCCGATTGACCCACGAGATTGATGCGATCTTTGAGAATGAGCGGGCCGAGATATTCGCCGGGAGGAATGGTAATCGTATCACCGGGCAATGCTTCAGCGAGGGCACCGATGATGCCATTGGCATTGCTCGCATCAACAAGAATTTCGCGCGGGATGTGCGGCGGGGGCGGAGGGGCAACAACGGGCTCACCGGGTTTATTCGTATAGCGTTGATAGGCCTGCCAGCCGCCCAGACCGAGTACACCACCGACGACCAATAGAAGGAGGTTGCGAAAAAAACTACGGGTGTTCGTGTTCCCTTTGCGCATCCGCGTAGTGGCATGACGGTTGCGCCCCTCTGCGGAGGCGGCGGATTCAGCGCCTAGGAAGGCTGGGCCGGGAACAAAGACCACGCTGATGTTATCGCGGCCACCCGCGGCATTAGCGGCGTCCACCAGCAGGTTCGCAATGCGCGCCGCGTCGCCGTCATATTTCTCAAGAATGCGTGTGATTTCGGATGCCTTGACTAAATCAGTTAAGCCGTCACTGCATAACAGCAAAGCGCCGTCCTGAGGGAACTGGACGTTCTTCGTTTCAATCAACTCCGCATCACTCTCCAAGTGCGGGTAGGAGCCGACATCGCGAAACACTTCATTGCGCCGCGGATGATGCATAGCCTGCTCTTCAGTCAGCTGGCCGGAATCTTCCAGTTCCCCCACTGGTGAATGATCGGACGTGATCTTTGTCAACGCTCCGTTCCAGAAAAGATAGAGACGGGAATCGCCGACATGACCGATGAGGAAACGATCACCCACGGCAACCGCGAGCGTAAGGACACAGGCCATACCACGCCATGCCGCATTGGCCTCAGAAAGCGCGTAGATTTGGTTGTTGGCGGCGGTGATGGCTTTGCGTATGGCCACTTCGTCAATGGAGCGGGCCCCGCGCAACTCCTTTTCAATTACTTCCACCGCAGTGGCAGCTGCAGTTTCGCCTGCAGCGTGACCACCTAACCCGTCGACGACCATGAATAAACCGCGCGCGTCATCTACAAAGACACGGTCTTCGTTGATGCTGCGCTCCAGGCCGGGGTCAGAAGCAGAACCGGCGCGCCATACCGTCGCCATCTTCATTTAGCGCCCCTGCCCCACCCTGCTCCACAACAAAAGAACAACAGTGAACAAGAGAAACACCAAAACAAACGGGATGTGCGCGAAATATAGGAACTTCATTTGCGCACCTCAAATTCTAGCTTGAGCACGCCGCCTAAGCCGATTTCGGAACGCTCCGGTAACGGCTGCTCCACTCCTTTCTGCAACTTTTTGCCGTTTAAGGTTGTGCCGTTGGTGCTCATGTCGGTGATGAAAAACGCCCCGGTGGCTGGGTCGCGTCGGATGACGGCGTGCTCGCGCGAAACTTCATCGGTTGTATAAAGCGCCACATCCATAGGCTGATCTTCGCCACCGCGGCCAACGCGCACGCGATTCTGCATTACGGCATACGACTGCGGACCGGAATCGTCTTGATACTTCACGTCGGCGTATACGGTGTCAACGCGGCGGGTGGCGGCTACGCGTTGTGTTGTGGCGGCGTGATCGTTACGCGGAGCCGCGGTGGGTTCTCGGCCGATGAGCGTTGTCTTCATACCGCGGTAGCCCGGCTCGGCGGTTTCGTTCAGTTCAGAATGGATCTCAATATCACCAACCGGCACTTCGCCATCGGGCAGAAATTCGATGTACCAATCCTGGCAGGCGATCTTGTGTTCTTTAGCGGTTTTGCCTTTACGCGGCAGTCCAAGAATTTTCGGCGGCGTATTCAGTTCCGTTACACGGTCACGCAAAGCACGGCGAGCATCGTCAAGAATGAGATTGAAGACGCTGCTGAGCGTTGAGTGGTCCTGCGGATTCAAATACACGGTGAACACGCATGGCAGCAGGACCGAGTAGTTCATATCGAACCGCCCCAGTTCCATATTGCGGATCAGTTCACCAATGATGATGTGGCCGCTCAGCTTTGTTTCGCTGCGACGGCCGTGCCCGGAACCCTTAGATTCGCTGAGCTTTTCGCTTTGAGGCGCCAAGCGCACACTCCCTTCCCATTACAGACTGACGTTTCGCCCACCGCCGGGTTTCGCGCCGTACCTGGCTGATTCCAAAGATCAAAGCGATTTAATCAAATCGGCGGTGCTGGACGCAAAATAGCGCCTCTGATCAGGGTACCGTAAGTGATGTAGACGCGGATCTTGACCGGAATGTTCGGCAAATCACGCGGGAGCCGCAGGATTTGCTAACGGGGCGCACCAAAGAAAGTGAACATCATGATAACCTCATGCGATAGCGGAGTTGCACCGGGTTCCACATCCTCCGAATTGCTTTGCTGCCACTTCAGCGCGTAATCCATCGCTCTTGGTGTCAAGGCGTTGTTGCTAGTTGCCAACAACTCTATGTCGCCAATTTGGCCAGTCTTCGACTTCATGCCGTGCAGCACAACTAAATCGGCAGCGCCAGGCGACACCAGGGCCGAAGGAGCCCTTCGGTTCATTATCCACGGGCTCGTCATAAGGGAACCGACACCAGTTTGATTCATACCGTTTGGCTGATAGAGCAAAGGGTCTTTCGGAGGATCGCCCACCGCCGTGGTTTGCGCTTCAATCATGGTTCGGCCGGCTTGGGTGATGGTGAATTTGTTGGGGATCAGCCGGTCGTGGAAGTGCAGCGCCTGCGAATAGTCGTAAAGGACGTAAAGGCCGGGCGCGGGTGAATAAGTGATAAGGAGACCGGATGCTTTGTCCACGCAATACTCTTCTTCCTCCCAACGTCGCCCACCAGCCGCGTCTTTCGCCGCCTGCATATGCGAGAGGAGCACGCAGTCAACGGCCACGCCATTCACATTCGCGGCGGCAGTCCGCAGAGTTGCCCGCGGACCGATTACCGGGCGCATAAAAAAGATTGCGCTGCGCACTTGCGCTAAGCGAACAGGAATGGGAGCAACTCCCGTCTGGGTGCTGTAAAGCGTTTGATTGTTGAACAGGTTAGTGGCCGAATAAGAAGGGCCTTGTGCGGTCCAGCGATAAATGCGGCCACCCGGCGAGGTGTCTTCCATTTGCCAAATGCCTTCTGTGGCAGTTGATCCAAATGACGTGAAGGTAGTCTTTCGGTCATAAGGATAGGCTCGTACGTTGGACAAATTCCAAGCGTTAGAGAGTGCATTCATGACAGCGGAGCGTTGCTCCACGGTTTGCACAGGCTGCGCATCGCCGGTCACAAGTTCCAACGGATCCGGAGGAACTGCAGGTTCAGAAAATTGCACCCGTTGAAAAGTGCCGTTCTGGGCTGGGCTAGCTTGTTCTGACGGAGTTTGAGCCGAAAGCAATGCGGACCAAAATACAGCCGAAGCTGTCAGGCGAAGCCGGAATAGCGAAGGTGTGGGCAAGAGACCTCCAGTAGATGCAACTGAGCAACAATTTCAATGATACCGGAAAAAACTTTATTCTGTTACTGACCAACTCGCGTTCGATACGACGCTAGTTAATCGTTCCTTAATCCTTTACCGCCGCTTATTTGCCCAGCCCCGCCCGCTCCCGCGTAATCACTTGTATCGCGCTCCAATCAGCATCCTTCAATCCCCGCTCCATACATTCCTGCATTTTGCCTTGGATGATCGTCGCCAAATCTAACGGGCACCCCGCCGCCTTCCCCGCATCCAACATCAAGCTGACATCTTTCAACCCACCCCGCATCGAGAAACCGCCCGCGCCATCGGTATTCCGCTCCAGCAGCCTGTGTGCATAACCCTTAATCCCGGCGTGCGCGAAGACTCGGTCGAAGAATTGGCTCATGATTTCGGGGGAAGCACCGGTCTTCTCGGCAAACGTTAGACACTCGGCCATGGCCTCGATCTGGGAAATGATGAAGAAGTTGACGCAGAGTTTCTGTTTGTTGGCCACGCTGGCAGCACCTGGGATCGGCATCAGCGAGCTGGCGAACGCCTTGCAAATCGGTTCTACCTCTTCTATGGCACTGGCGTCTCCGGAAAGGAATTGCACGAGCGTACCTGCCGCTGCGGCATCGGGGCGACCGACGACTGGTCCTGAAATGTAGCGGCTGCCGTGGGCGTAGTGTTGTTCAGAGAGCCAGTCGGCGCAGGTAGGAGAGATGGTCATGGCACAAAGATGAATCGAGTTGGGCGCCATCCTTGCGATGATCCCGTCAGGGCCATCGGCCACCGCACGAATGGACGCGTCATCCATGAGACTGCTGATAACCAAGGGCACATTCTCAACGGCTGCGGCGGGAGAAGCACAGGCAGTGGCACCCGCGCTGATCAGCGAGGCAAGTTTTTCGGGGCTGCGATTCCACACCCGCAGGGCGTGCCCCGCTTTGAGAAGATTTTGCGCCATGCCACTTCCCATGTTGCCCAGACCGAGAAAAGCTATGTTCATGCAGATTCCCTCATTTCTATTTGGCAAGAAGCGTTTTCTTCAGGAAGACCAACTGGCCCAGGTGATATGAATTGTGCGCTGCCAGCACAAGCGCTTCCCGCAATAGCGTCTGTCCGCTGCCGCCCTCAATTGGCTTAAAGATATCGTTCGTTGCATCCATAATCAAGTCGTCCATCTCTTTAGCTTCCTTCTTAAAACTAGCAACACTCGCTTCCCAGGCGTGTTGAGTCGGCGGAGCCTCGGTCTTGGGCCAATAGCCTTCCGGCCACGTTGGGGATTTGTGGTTCGGATTACGTGAGAACTCCAAAATGTCATGCTGAGCGATGCGCATATGCTCCAACAACTGCCAGGCTGTGTGGGGCGCGGAGTGTGGCTTCACCCCACCCAACTCGGCCGTAAGATCACTGAGCGCGGAGTCGAAATCGATATGCGATTCGTCTCCCAGCATCGCGTGGAGCAACTGTTCGCGAAGTGCTTTCTCTTGTTCTGTCTTCATAGCCGCAGTCTAACGGTTTACCACTCACATCGATAGCTCGTTTTATTTCTCACTTAGAGCATCAATTGTCCCCCATTAACTTCAATGGTTTCGCCTGTGATGTAACTCGCTGCCTCCGAAGCCAGAAAAGCAATGACATTTGCCACCTCCTCCGACGTGCCTACGCGTCCCAGCGGTATGCCCTTTACGAAAGTAGCGATCATTTCGGGTGTCGAGAACACTTCATGGAAGGGCGTGTCAATCACGCCGGGCGAAACAGCGTTTACGCGAATCCCATGGGGAGCAAACTCTTTCGCTAAAGCCTTCGTCAGGGTGATCAATCCACCTTTGGCAGTTGCGTAGGCACCTGCGCCCGGACCGCCTCCGTTGCGGCCAGCTATAGAAACAATATTGATAACGTTGCCGCGCTTGCGGGCTATCATGCCGGGTGCCGCTGCCTGCGCGGCAAGCATAGCGCTCTTCAGGTTGAGATCCATCACCTCATCCCAACGGCTTTCCGTCATTTTCTCGAACGAAACGCGTTCCATTAAAGATCCAGCGTTGTTCACCAGGATGTCGATCGGTCCGCGTTCGGCGACCAGCGTGGCGAGGCGGGTTTCAAGCGTCGCGGTGTCGGCGAGGTCGAAATCCGGCAGATCGAGGCCGATCACCTCGGCGCCGTCTTGCGTCCGTACCTCGGCGATGGCCGCGCCGATGCCGCCGCGATGGCCGGTGACGATGGCGCGTCGTCCGGCGAGGCCGAAGTTCATGGGGTGCTGCATGGTTGTCGCTGCATGGTGCGCAGGAGGGTGCCGTAATCGGCACGGCAGGTCCAGAAACGCTGCGGCGCAGCGGCATCGCCGGTGTCTTGCGTCGATCCGCATCGGTGCCATTGTGCCGCCGCCGGGGGCGGCGCGGCGCCACGTCCGGGGGGAGGAGATCGTCATGCGGGCGCTGACGCACTGATGCCGCCACCGTCACGTGCAGCTGCATAGTCGTGCTGACCGTCAGTTCCGTCGGACGTCGCTTTCCCGGCGGCGTCGAAGCGTTGCGCGACGTCTCGCTGCGCCTCGATAACAGCGACTTTGTCGCCTTGCTGGGGCCGTCGGGCTGCGGCAAATCGACGCTGCTTCGCCTGATCGCCGGGCTCGACCGTCCGGATTCCGGAGCCCTGATCTGGGACGCCGGGCACCCGCCGACACCGGGGGAGGTCGGCTTCGTGTTCCAGGATGCCACGCTGCTGCCCTGGGCCAGTGCCGAGGACAATGTCTATCTGCCGCAGCGCCTGCGCGGCGTGCCGCAGGCCCAGGCGATGCCGGGGGTGCGTGCGGCGCTGCAACGCGTGGGTCTGGCCGGATTCGAGACTGCCAGGCCGCGCCAGCTTTCCGGCGGCATGCGCATGCGGGTGTCGATCGCGCGTGCGCTGGTGACGCGGCCGCGGCTGCTGCTGATGGACGAGCCGNNGAGCCGTTCGCTGCGCTGGACGAATTCACCCGCCATAGGCTGCAAGCGGACCTGCTGACGCTTTGGCAGTCGATTGGCTGCACCGTGGTGTTTGTCACCCATTCGATCTACGAAGCGGCGTTCCTCGCCCGGCGCATCGTGCTGATGACGCCACGGCCCGGGCGGGTCGAGCGCGAGATCGTTTCCCCCTTGCGTCCGGAGCCGGAGACGCGGCTCGATCCCGCCTATGCCTTGCTGGTGGCGGAAATATCGCGGGCGATGGAAGCCGCGCTCGACGCGCCATGATCCTCGACCGCATCGCGCCGGCGCTGTTCGGTTTGCTGGCGTTGGTGGCTTGGGAGGCGGCGGTGCGCCTGACCGGCGTGCCGGTTTACCTGGTACCCGGCCCGGTCGCGATCATCGGCGCGTTCTTCGCCGATCCGGTGGGATTGCTGACGGCGCTCGGGTCCACGCTGGTGGTGACGTTCGCGGCGCTGATCGTCGCGGCGG
>PMQB01000387.1 GCA_003169195.1 Bryobacterales bacterium | reverse complement strand
TTCATCGATTGGTTCCGCGATTTAGGCTTCTTGCAAAAATCTGGCGTTGAGACAAAGGCTGCTTAAGACGTAGCCGCTTTTGCCAGCGAAGCGCCGCATGCTCAGTAGACATGACAAGCTCACCATCATCAGCATGGCCATCATCTCTTCCGCTTCCGCCACCTTGCTGCACGAAGGTCTTGGCCATGGCGTAACCGCGTGGCTGCGCGGTGATATTCCCACCGAACTCACCAGCAATCATCTATCCGATCTACATCCCGATCATTGGGTGGAAGCCGCCGGAACCTTAGTCAATCTGTCTGTGGGCACAATCGCACTGCTCCTCGCGCACCGCAGCGGCCCTCACGCCAACCGCCGCTATTTTCTCTGGATCTTTGCCGCGCTCAATCTACTGCCCGGAGCCGGTTACTTCATGTTTTCAGGAATCATGAGCGTTGGCGATTGGCAAGCCGTCATCGCAAATTTGCCGCATCAAGTGGCTGCCCACATCGCTATGTCCATCTTCGGCATACTGCTTTATGTGTTCCTTGTTCGCCGTTTGGCCATTGCAGCGAAACCGTTCTGTCCCAAACGTTCCGACTACAACGCGGTTGGCAGACTGCCTTACTACGCAGCTTGCTTATTCAGTTGTGCCGCCGGCGCCTTAGATCCACTCGGTCTGCAATTGTTCTTTGTCTCCACAGTCGCCGCGGCCTTCGGCGGATCATCCGGCCTCATGTGGGCCGATAGCCTGATGCCGTCGCATTCATCTGAACCAGAACTCTGGGTCCAGCGCCAACCCGCATGGTGGATCGCTGCCATTTTGCTCGGCCTTCCCTACATCATCTTCATCGGCCGCGGCATTCACTTCTCTCACTAACCAGCCGCGAGTTCATCCAACAGCTTCGCGGCGTTCGTCAAATTATCCACACCAAACACCACCATCGCCTGCCCGGTCCCCGGCTCTATTCCGCAATAACAATAATCGATGTTGATCTGCTTCTCGCCCAACCGTGCAGCCGCACGGCCCAACTCGCCCGGCTTGTGCGCCAGCTTAACCACCGCCACTTCCGTCTCTTCAAAAATCATCCGTCCGCCACCCAACACCGCCATTGCACCCGCTGCATCGTCCACCACGAAACGCGCTAGACTCTCTCGGTCCTCCACATAGGTCTGAAACGCCAGGATGTTCACCCCGCGTTCCGCTAGCGCGAGAAAGCATTTCCCCAGCGCGCCCGGCTTGTCCTCAATGGTTACGGTAAACTCCTTTGCCTTTGGCATCTGATCTAGCTTTCTTCCTTTCCGTGAGCGGTCTCTCTAAATGATAGGTGGTGCCGCCGCAAAGCCTCTAACTTTGCAGGCCGGGCCCCACGCAGCTTTGTTCCTTGCACCGGCACATACGCCAGCTCAGTCTTCGCATCGGCGCAGTGCAGCATCAGTCCTCCACGACTCATATCTCCGCGCCCCACAAACTCAATCGGAAACAGCAACCTCTCGCCAAACACTTCCAACAGCGGCTCAGTGTACTTAGCGCTCGCCACGCTGCCCAACAACACATACGAACACCCGCCACCATGTTCATCCAGCTGTTGCGCAGCCTCGCACAGCGCATCGCGAAACATGAGATTCGCTTCGTCCACCTCTACCGCAGCAATCGCTCGCAGCTCTTCCATGCTCACTCGCGTCTCTGGCGCAACCAAGCCGCGCCCCGGCAGAATCACCAGCGCCGCGGGCATCCCTGCCGGTGCCGCCGCAAACGCTTCCGCATATGCCATCTTCCCGCGAAAGTACAATCCGCTCACAAAAGAATAAACTTCGCCAATCGTCGCCACGCCCTGCCGCAACTTCATGGCCACGTCAAAGCTGGCGCCATCGCGCATCAGAAACGAAAAGCGCTTGCCGCCCGCATTCGCCGGCGAAAGTAAAAAGATTCGGCCACCCTCAACCACACTCCATTCTCCCAGCCTCCAATGAAACTGCGCGATAGTGAAAAAAGCCGATGAATCTGCCCATAAGCCCACCCATTTTGCCCATGCTCGCCAAGCGAGTGGAAGAACTCCCGTCCGGCAACGATTGGATCTTTGAACCGAAGTGGGATGGCTTTCGCGCACTCATCTTTCGCGACCACGATGAGATCTTCATCCAAAGCCGCGACGAAAAACCCCTCAATCGTTACTTCCCCGACCTGCTTGATCCGCTACGAACCGCCCTTCCTGCCCAATGTATACTCGACGGCGAAATTGTCATCGTGAAGAATGGTGGGCTTGATTTTGACGAACTGCAACTCCGCCTCCATCCCGCGGCTTCACGCGTTCGCCTGCTTTCTCAGCAGAATCCCGCATCCATCGTCTTCTTTGATCTACTGTGCGAAGGCACTCACAGTCTTCTGGAAAAGCCCTTCCACTTCCGCCGCCAGCGGCTCACTCAATTGCTCTCTGCCGCCCAGCCTCCCATCCATCTCACACCCGCCACCACCGACAGGAAACGCGCCGCCGATTGGTTCAAACGCTTTGAAGGTGCTGGTCTGGACGGTGTGATCGCAAAACCCGTAGATGGCGTCTATGAAGCCAACAAGCGCGTCATGCTCAAAGTGAAGCATGAACGCGATTGCGATTGTGTCGTTGCCGGCTTTCGTTGGCACAAGAAGGGCGAGGGCCAATTAGGTTCGCTCTTGCTCGGTCTTTACGATGGTTCACAGAATCTGCAGCACGTCGGAGTCTGCTCCAGCTTCACAGTCGAGAAACGCCGCGAACTTATCGAATTCTTGGAGCCCTATCGCAAAAACGCTTTAACGCATCACCCCTGGAAAGAGTGGGCGCATGATCCCAATGCAGCACAGCGTATGCCCGGCGGCCAGAGTCGCTGGAGCCAAGGTAAAGATCTTTCATGGGAACCGCTGCGCCCTGAACTTGTCGTTGAGGTTGCCTACGATCACATGCAACGCGACCGCTTCCGCCACATCGCCCAATTTCGCCGCTGGCGCACGGATAAAAAGCCCGTCGATTGCACCTATGCCCAACTCGAAGTTGTTCCTCCCCATGAGCTACAACAAATCTTCGGCCGCGCCCGTTAGCTTTTCTTTTTCGTAGCCCGTTTACGCGGTTTTATCTCTCGCCAATTCCGCGTTGGATCATCATCGGGATCGGGTGTCTCCTGTTCAGGCCGCAGTGCCTCCGGAACATTTCGCAAATTTACCCGCACCCGCGTCCAAGTGGAAGACCGGCCTCTCATTGCATCCACCAGCACATCGTCCACTGCCAGATGTTTCGCGGCCTCCGCATGCTTGCTCTTCCACCGCTCCAGTCCTGCCAAAGCAGCTTCTTTATCCGTGGAATGAGCAATGGTGAGTAGCGGCATCTTTTCCCTAGACGGCGCAACACGCTTCCCCTCTCCGCTCGTCTTTCTGAAATGCGGAGGCCAAGGAGCATCACCTAAACCGGCCGCCTCGTCTTCATCGGCAATTCCCAGCAAGGCTTCCAAAGATCCGGCAAATTCATCCATCCGCGCATGCGGATCTCCCAACTTCGCGAAACGCGCAGGCACAGTGAAAATCGTAAACTCCGCGGGGTCGCACGTCAACACCTCATCCCATTCCAGCGGAGTCGACACGCGCGCATCCGGCACTGGACGCACTGAATACGCAGAGCACGTCGTTCTGTCTTTCGCATTCTGGTTGTAGTCGAGAAAAACCCCGTGCCGTTCTTCCTTCCACCATTTCGAAGTAGCCAACTTCGGCACTCGCTTCTCAATGGCGCGCGATAGGGCAAGCGCCGCGCGCCTTACTTCGGTAAATGTCCGACGCGGCTCAATCCGCACGTTCACATGTATCCCGCGCGATCCGCTTGTCTTTGGCCAGCCTCGCAACCCCACACCTTCCAGAAACGACTTCACCTCTAACGCCACTTTGCACACATCGCCCCAACCCACTCCTGGTCCCGGGTCAAGATCCACGCGCAACTCATCCGGATGCTCAAGATTCGTCGATCGCACCGCATGCGGATGCAATTCAAGGCAACCCAAGTTCACAATCCAGGCCAGCCCCGCCGCATCATCTACAATCAGTTCCTCCGCCGTGCGACCTGACGGAAACGAAAGCGTGACCGCCCGCAACCAATCCGGCCGTTCGCTCGGCGCGCGCTTTTGATAGAACGCCTCTTGTTCCGCACCGTTAACGAATCGTTTCAGAACCAGCGGACGATCGCGCACACCGTTGATCGCACCAGGTGCCACCGACAAGTAATAACGCACCAAGTCCAGCTTTGAGACTTTCACTTGCTTTGTGAAGTAGAGCTTCTCCGGGTGAGTGACACGAACTTCCCGGCCCTCTACCAACAGAATCTCCACTGACTCAGTCTTGCTCACAAACACCGCCTCCTACACCGACAATTGCCACTTAATACGCGTGTATCCCACTTGGAATCCCTGCCGCTGCGCATTCCGCTGCGACTCACTACCAATCTCCACCACCATCATCGCCAAATCGCAACCTTGCTCAAACGCATACTGCATGCGCGCTTCCAAGAGTGCATTTTGCAATCCGCGCCGCCGCAATTCGGGTACCGTCGCCGCTCCGGCAAACAAAGCAACTCCTTCTGGATCGAAAGCACACCCGCCGCACCTGGCTGTCCGGCAAACTCTGCCAGAAAGCACGGGCTATTCTTGCGCGCCGCACAAATCAAACCCATCCCATGAAGAAAGTCCACTAGTTCCGGATGCTCATGCGTCCACCCGCGGGAACTAACATCGGCCCAAAGCTCAGCCTCATTCTCACCAGTAACCCGCACTCGTACATGTTCACGCTGGCTCACCTCGGGTACCTCAATCCTCCGAAACATCACGTTGCTCAATTCCAGCGGTTTATAGCCGCGCGAACAAAGCAAATCAAGCGCGGCCACGCCTGCGTGCGGACTCACCTCATGGTTCACCACCGCATGCCGCTGTTTGAAAAACTTCTCCATCACCTCTAACGAAGCCGCCTCAACTTCCTGAAATAGTCCCAGCCCAAACGTCTGTGTAGTCGGCGCACCCACTCCGTCAAACACCGCATAAGTCCCCGCGCATTCAATCCATTCCGACCCGCTCTCGGGGAACAAACGCCTCCGCGCTTCCGCAAACTCGCGGCACGCAAACCCTTCCGCCCGCTCCAACCGTTTTGACAACGCCGCATCCGCAAAGAACATGTTCAGCCATGGTACACAACGCTCGCTATCATGGCCCCAAGGCATATGAAACGCAACCAGCTATTCTTCATCGTTGTCTTTGGCGCTCTCGCAGCCTTCGCCCTCAACCGCATTCACGCCCAAACCGCCGCCCAACCCTCAAAGCCCGGCCCCCTCCGCTCCTTCGATATCGTTCCTTTGGAGACCGTGTCAGAAACTTCCTCCAACGCCAGCATCGGCGACCTGAACGGCGACGGTC
>PMQB01000047.1 GCA_003169195.1 Bryobacterales bacterium | reverse complement strand
AGATGGTGCACAACGGCATTGAATATGGCGATATGCAGCTCATCTGCGAAGCCTATGACGTTCTGGAGACAGGCCTCGGCTTAAGTGCCGATGAACTGGGTGCCGTGTTTGCCGATTGGAATAAAGGCGAGCTTGATAGCTTCCTCATCGAAATCACCGCCGAAATCTTCACCAAGAAAGATGACGATGGCAAGCCGATGGTAGACAAGATTCTTGACACGGCTGGCCAGAAAGGCACCGGTAAGTGGACGGGCATTAGCGCGCTTGACCTTGGCATGCCTGTCACGCTCATCGGCGAAGCAGTGTTCGCGCGCTGTCTTTCTGCCATCAAAGATGAACGCGTGGCTGCATCGAGTATTCTGAAAGGCCCGGCGGCGAACGGCAAGGTTGCCGATCCGAAGGCGTTCATTGAGGACGTTCGCCGCGCGCTCTATTGTTCGAAAATGATCTCTTATGCGCAAGGCTACATGCTGCTGCGGGAAGCGGCTAAAGAGAACAAGTGGAATCTCAATATGGGCGGCATTGCACTCATGTGGCGCGGCGGTTGTATCATTCGCAGCCGTTTTCTCGGCAAAATCAAAGAAGCCTACGACAAGAATCCGAAGCTCAACAATTTGTTGGTGGATGATTTCTTCGCGGGCGTTTTGAACAACTACCAGCAATCATGGCGGAAAGCAGTAGCGGCGGCTATTGAAGTTGGTGTTCCCACGCCAGCGTTTTCCACGGCGCTCGCTTTTTACGATGGTTACCGAACCGCGCGACTGCCTGCCAACTTACTGCAGGCCCAGCGCGATTTCTTCGGCGCACATACTTATGAACGTGTGGACCAACCGCGCGGCAAGTTTTTCCACACTAACTGGACCGGCCGCGGCGGCCGAGTCTCTTCAGGCACGTACAACGCCTGATTTGCTATATCTAATTTCGAGAACATCATGAGTTACGGTTTTGATATACGCAAGGATGGTGCCCTAGATTTCATGTCGATTGGCGGCTTGGTCTGCCGCCTCGATCCTGGCATCATCCCCTTTCGAAAGGCCACGGAGTGCCTCATCCACGTTAGTGGCGGCGAGTTCAATGTCGCCGCTAATCTTTCGGATTGCTTCCGTTTGAAGACCGCTGTGGCCAGTGCCATGGTTGATTACCCGCTGGGCGATCTGGTGACTGAACGCGTACGCGCCATGGGAGTGCAAGGGTTCTTCAAGAACTTCAAACACGATGGCGTAGCCGGCCCGAACATTGCCACTGTTTATAGTGACCGCGGTCAGGGTGTGCGCGCTCCCGTAGTTTTCTACAATCGCGCCAACGAAGCAGCAGGCTTGCTGAAGCCGGGCGATTTCGATTGGAAGAGCATCTTTGCCGGTGGCATCCGCTGGTTCCATAGCGGCGGTATTTTTGCGGCGCTGTCTCCCACCACGGCCGAAGTTGTGATTGAAGGCATGCAGGCAGCTAAAGCGGCCGGTGCCATCACTTCTTTTGATCTCAACTATCGCGCCAAATTATGGAACGTGGTGGGCGGTCACGATAAGGCAGTGGCCGTGATTGACCGCATTGTGAAGAACGTTGACGTGTTGGTGGGTAACGAAGAAGATCTGCAAATGGGCTTGGGTATTCCCGGTCCGGAAGTGGCTGCCAAATCGAAGCTCGATCCGAGCGCCTTCTTCGGCATGATGGAAAACGTTCGCAAGAAACATCCACAGGTGAAAATTGTGGCAACTACTTTGCGCGAGGTTCATTCCACCAATCGGCATAGCTGGAGCGCGGTGGCTTGGATCAANNGGCGGCGGCGACGGCTTTGCGGCCGGCTTCATCTACGGCTTGCTGAGCGGTTTGCCGGAAGACGAAGCCGTCAAGCTTGGTTGGGCCCATGGCGCTTTGCTCACAACGTTCCCGGGTGATACTACGATGGCCACGCTTGATCAAGTCAAGTCTCTGGCGCAGGGCGGCTCGGCTCGCATCCAGCGTTAGCGAACGCAACAAATCTTTTGCAATTTATGGCTGGCGGCGCATCTAATGTGTCGTCGGCCCGATGCTATCATCGATTCAGAAAGACACACTTATGCGGACGCTCCCCTTGTCCTGCACCTACTTGCGCAGCGTCCGGCATGTTTGCCTCTGCGCTTACCTTTTGCTGTGTCTGGCGGCTCCGTCCAGGCTCTTCTGCCAAGCCGTCAATGATACGAACGGTGCGGAATTGCCTGCCAAACCAGCACCACCGGCGCCAATCGCGTCCATTCCGAACACGCGCCGTTCGGTAGATTTGCGTGTCGACCGCACTTTAGTTCTGATCAACGTCACGGTTACCGATCCGCTCAATCGATTTGTAACCGGCCTCGACAAAGAACATTTCCGCTTGTTCGAAGACAAAATCGAACAAGAGATTCTGGAATTCTCGGCCGAAGATGCCCCTATTTCCATCGGCTTGGTTTTCGATACCAGCGGCAGCATGGGCGCAAAACTGCAGAAATCGCGCCAAGCTGCGGCAGAGTTCTTTAAGACCGCCAACCCATCGGACGAGTTCTTCCTGGTGCAGTTCAACGATCGACCGGAACTTGTTGTGCCGTTTACTACGGATACCGATAAGATTCAAAGCACGCTCACTTTCACTCAGTCCAAAGGCCGAACCGCGCTGCTGGATGGCGTATACCTTGCTATGCACGAGATGAAGAAGGCGCACAATCCGCGTAAGGCGCTGCTCATTATCTCCGATGGCGGCGACAATGCCAGCCGCTACACCGAAAGCGAAATCAAGAATGCGGTGCGCGAAGCCGATGTGCAGATTTTCGGCATCGGCATTTTCGAATCCATGGGCGGTCGTTCGCGGACTCCGGAGGAGGCCGCCGGACCGAGTCTGCTGAACGAATTAGCGGAACAAACGGGCGGGCGCGAATATGCTGTGGATAATATAGCTGAACTTCCGGACATTGCAGCTAAAATCGGAGTGGAGCTGCGCAATGAATACATTCTTGGCTATACTCCCAAAAACCGTGAACGTGACGGTAAATATCGGAAGGTTCAAGTTAAACTAAATCAACCTCGTGGATTACCGCCCCTTAAAGCATATTTTCGACTCGGCTATTATGCGCCGACTCAATAACGGCAGCTTACTGCTGCTGGCAGTTCTTTTGATTTCGGGCGCTGTTTACGCCCAATTCCGTTCGGACACGCGCTTGGTTGTGTTGCACGCCAGCATTGCCGATAAACATGGCAAACTGCTCACGAACCTGAAGCAGAACGAAGTCAAGGTTTTTGAAAACGGTCAGCTGCAGCAGGTGAAGCTCTTCAAGCGCGAAGACGTACCGGTTTCACTGGGGATCATCATTGACGATAGCGCCAGCATGCAAACCAAGCGTGCGCGCGTTGAGGCAGCCGCCCTGTCGCTTGTGAGGGAGTCGAATCCGCAAGATGAAGTATTTATCGTTAATTTTAACGACGAATGGTTCCTGGATGTTCCATTCACCAGCGACATTCACAAGATGGAGCAGGGCATCGCAAAGATTGATTCTCGCGGCGGTACAGCCATGCGCGATGCGATTAGCG
>PMQB01000196.1 GCA_003169195.1 Bryobacterales bacterium | reverse complement strand
TTCACGGCACCAGCGACATCGGGCGCAAGAAACTCGATTCCGCCGCCGATCGGATGAAAGAGATCAACCCCAACATCCGCATCGATAAATTCGACACCGGCCTCACCAGCGAAAACGCCTTCGACATTCTGCGCGATTACGACATTGTCGTCGATGGCACCGATAACTTCCCGACCCGCTATCTAGTCAACGACGCCTGCGTCCTCCTCAAGAAGCCTAACGTCTACGGTTCAATTTTCCGCTTTGAAGGGCAAGCCACGGTGTTTGCCTATGAAGACGGCCCCTGTTATCGCTGTTTGTATCCCGAACCGCCGCCCCCCGGCTTGGTCCCCAGTTGTGCGGAGGGTGGCGTACTCGGCATTCTGCCCGGCATCATCGGCGTTATACAAGCAACGGAAGCGGTGAAGCTCATATTGGGCATCGGCGAGTCACTCAAAGGCCGCTTGCTGCTCTACGACGCACTTGGCATGAAGTTCCGCGAACTTAAGCTCCGCCGCGATAAAGACTGCCCGGTATGTGGCGATCATCCCACCGTGACAAAATTAATTGACTACCAGCAGTTCTGTGGAATAAAACCAATGACCAACGAAGCACCAGCCGGCAGCGCAGTAATTGACGCGCTTGAATTGAAGCAGAAGATCGATCGGGGCGACAAGTTTGTGCTCCTCGACGTCCGCGAACCACACGAGTATCAGATCGCCAAGATACCCGGCTCTATCCTGATTCCCTTGGGTGATTTGCCCAAGCGCCTGAATGAATTGGACAAGACTGCCGACATCGTGGCCCAATGCAAATCCGGCGGCCGCAGTCAGAAAGCGGTAGATCTGCTCAAACAGAATGGTTTTCAGCATGTGCGTAACATGACTGGCGGGATCACAGCCTGGAGCGATAAAGTTGATCCTAGTGTTCCCAAATACTAGACGACTTTTCCTAATCACAATTTTTGCTATTTCTGCTTCTGCCCAGACCGTTGCCTCTCTGGCCGGCGAAGCACCGGTCAAAGAGGCATTTTCGATCATTCAACGCAACGAACCCGAAATGCTCCGGGAGCAGCAGCGCATTTGCGAAATCGCCGCGCCGCCGTTTGAAGAATCAGTGCGCGCCGCCGAGTTGAAAAGACTGTTTGAGAAATTGGGTCTCGCCGATGTGCGCATCGATAAAGTGGGCAACGTGATCGGCGTGCGGCCCGGCGCTCAACCTCGTCCGAATCTTGTTTTTGCCGCGCACCTCGATACGGTCTTCCCTCCTGGAACCGATGTCAAAGTCAGTCGCACCGACGACCTGATGAAGGGCCCCGGCATTGGCGATGATTGCCGCGGCTTGGTTGTCATGCTCGGCGTGATTCGCGCCTTGAACGAAGCCAAAATCACCACAAAAGGCACCATCACCTTTGTCGCAGACGTGGGTGAAGAGGGCTTAGGCGATCTGCGCGGCATGAAGGAACTCTTCGGCGAAACACTCAAAGGCCGGATCGATGCCTTCATCTCGGTCGACGGTCTCGGCTCGAGCATCACGAACGTTGGTGTCGGCAGCTACCGCTACAAGGTAACTTTCAAAGGGCCGGGCGGACACAGTTACGGAGCCTTTGGCAATGCGAATCCCATCCAGGCGATGGGCCGGGCCATTGCGAAGATCGATCAATTCGAAGTTCCCGATAAACCTAAAACGACATTCAACGTCGGCCGTGTTAGCGGTGGCACTTCGGTGAATGCGATTCCGTTTGAGGCATGGATGGAAGTGGACATGCGCTCTTCCGATATTGGCGAACTCGGCAAGTTGAATGAGAAATTCAAAGCAGCCATGAACGAAGCCGCCGCTGAAGAAAATCAGCGTTGGAACAATCGCGGCCCGGTGACTGTTTCCGCTGAGTTGGTTGGTCTGCGTCCGGCCGGCCAAACGCCGGAAAGTTCGCCTATCGTGAAAACAGCGCTCGCGGTGAATCAAACCCTTGGGCTCTCTTCGCATTTGGGCGAAGGCTCTACAGATTCCAACGTACCCATGAATCAAGGCATTCCGGCCATCACCATCGGCGGAGGCGGCACTGGCAGCGGCGCGCACTCGCTAAACGAAAGCTTTGATGCGCACGACTCGTGGAAGGGCACCCAGCGCGCTTTGTTACTAGCAATTGCGCTAGCACGCTGATCCCCGCCCCCGCACATCACGATACACACAAACCCCAGGTACTAGCGTGGCGCCCTTCCTTCCGCTACTCTCTATTAGCTGATCTTCAGGGAGGAATATTGAAAATTCAGAAGTGTCTTTACGGAGTTGCGGGCCTACTACTCGCCTCTTCAACTATCCATGCAGCCGTGATCAATGTGAGTCTCGGGCAGAGCGGACAGAATTGGGTAATGACTGGTCTCGGGGCAAACGGTTCGAACGATGGCACCTACAGCATTCAGCAGGGCTCCTGTGGCTCTTCCGCTGGCTTAACCACCTGCACTCTTTCAGGCTCCATCCTGGCTGCTGGCTCATCAGCCGGGTATAACTCTGGCACCTATTCGTTTGTGACGACGTATGCCACCGCCGATGTTTTGCCGGTGCAAGGCCAATCGCAGACGCCAAACAGTAATCTGTTTTACTACGACTATCTTGCTAACGATGTGACGATGGTCCTGAATCTGAATACCGGCAGCGGCAACTTTAGCGAGACAATGTCCACCGCAGGCGGCTTTCCCGCCGGTGTTGGATTCGGTTTTACCTACGTCGGCACCGAAGTCTGCACCATAGTGGCCACTTGTTCACAGGCGAATGTAGGCTATGTGAACGGAGCCACCATATCGGGTCCGGTCACCATCAGCGCTTCGTTTACCATCCCAGACGCCACCAACGCACCTGAGCCGCAATCGTTGGCTTTGATGGGGATTACCTCGCTGGCGGCGGCTGGTCTCTGGCTGCGAAGCAAACGAACCGTCTAAATTGTTCGAAGTCTCTCAGGGAAGATCACTGCTCACCACTGGGGTGGCATTTATCTTCCCTTTTCCCTTTACGCCCAATGATTTAACGGCCCATGCCCATGGCCCAACGCAGGCGCCGTTTCAATCGCCGTTTGCACAAATCGTTTGGCTCGATCCACCGCTTCTTTCAAACTTGCGCCCAGCGCCACATTAGCGGTAATCGCCGCAGATAGAGTACAGCCGGTTCCGTGCGTGTGACGGCTGTGGATGCGCGTTCCCGGAAAACGCGTCACCTCGTCGCCATCCAGCAACAAATCCACGGGCGGACCTTCCAGATGGCCGGCTTTGATCAAGACAGCGCGGCAACCTGAATCGCACAGCCGTCGCGCCGCGCGTAACATGTCCTTTTCATCGCGAATTTCCAGACCGGACAGCAATTCCGCCTCCGGAATGTTAGGCGTAACTAGATAGGCCTGCAGGAGCAACTCATTCTTCAGGGCGGCTTCCGCTTCCGGAGAAATCAGCCGTGCCCCATGCTTGCTGATCATCACCGGATCAACAATGAGCGGAAACTTGAAGTCGGCTGCCATCGCAGCCACGGCTTGCACCACCGCCACACTGCCTAACGCGCCTGTCTTCGCCGCGTTGGGCGGAATGTCGGACACCACAGCCGTAATCTGTTGCCTCACCAGATCCGCCGAAAGGATTTCGACATGCGAAACAGAAACGGTGTTCTGCACGGTAATGAGCGTAACGGCCGCGGTACCGTATACGTGGTGCTGGTGAAACGTCTTCAGGTCGGCTTGCAGGCCGGCGCCTCCGCTCGGATCAGATCCGGCGATCGTCAATGCCACGGGCAGCATGCTTTGAGAGTATCGGAGTTGTTACTGGAACGCAGCGCTGCTAGTCGCTTGGCCTAGCGAGTTCGCCAGCCCAACCGTCACCGAGCCAACTTGCGTCACATCTCCCGACACAGGAAAGCTCGCCTGTAATGAGAACAAGCCGCCATCCGTATTGCTCGTGAAGAACAGTTGCTGAAAACCACTGCTGGCGTTATAGGAAATCGGACTGCCAATCACTTTACCCGTGGTGTCGTAGAAGGTGAACGAAAGTTGCCCGGCGCTGTAGCTGTTGTCGTAGCCGCTGATGTTAACCAACAGGTTCGGACTTTCGCGGGTCGCCTGCACGGAAGTGAGCTGCGCCGTCGCCGAAGGAATCGCGAACGATTGCGTGTACGTGGCCGTATCCGGGAAGGCGACGGCAAAGGTAATGCTCCCCGCGGTCGTGCCAGTTTGGAAGCTGATGGCGGATTGGCTGTTNNAAAGGTGATGGCGGATTGGCTGTTATAGGTCGCTGTTTGTGCGCCTGAAGCCAGACTAATATTGAGTTGCCTGCCACCGGTGGCGAGAAAGAGAACAGCCGGATCGTCGGTGACACTTGCGACAGACGGCGTAAATGTCATGGTGATTGTACCCAGTGCTGAGACCGGTGATGGCGCACTTAGTTGCACCGTCAAATTCACTTGCTGCTGGCTGCTCATCACTCCGTTCGTTGTGATGCTGAAGCTGGGGATGGCGGAGGACACACTTAGTCCGCTGAGTGAAAAAGTTCGGCTGCCGATCGCGAGACCCCCGGTAAAAGTGCCCGCGG